>JBDSNZ010000307.1:0-9136 GCA_039915055.1 Ornithinibacter sp. | reverse complement strand
CCGAGGCTGATGTCGGGTGCCGCCCCGTAGAAGTACGGATTCCACCGGGCCGGCCCCGGCGCGAGGTGACCCCTGTCGACCACGAGGAGCTCCCGCTCGACGTGGCCGGCATCGATGCCGAGCACCTCCCCGAGCCGAGCGTGCCCCCTGCCGCCGTCGAGCCACAGCCCGTACCGACCGGGCACCACGGTCTCCGCAGTCGTCTCGAGCGTCACGCTCGTGCGCGCGACCTCGCCAATCACGACGTCGTCGGGGCGCTGCGGGTCCGGCGTGAGCACCCGGCGGGCGAAGTAGGCCGCGGCAGCCAGCGAGCCCGCACCGGAGGCGATGGCAGTGGTGGCACCGACCGCGGCTCCGGCCGTGGCGACCCTGCGGCCCGTGGTCCGGGGCCGCGCCTCGCTCACGACCCACCTTGGGAGAGCACCGAGGACAGGTCGTAGGAGACCGGCTCGTCGAGCTGGTCGTAGGTGCAGTCGGCCGACTCCTTGTCCGGGCGCCAGCGGGCGAACTGCGCGGTGTGCCGGAACCGGACGCCTTCCATGTGGTCGTAGCGCACCTCGACCACGCGCTCGGGGCGCAGCGGGGTGAACGACAGGTCCTTGCCTGCAGCCCACCGACTCTGCGCCGCAGCCCGCGGGGTGCGGGCCCCCTCCTCCTGCGCCGCCCAGCTCCACGGATGGTCCTGGAACGTCGTCACGAGCGGCTGGAGCTCCTCGAAGAGCTCCCTGCGACGCGCCATCGGGAACGCCCCGATGACCCCGACCGAGCGGAGCTCGCCGTCGGGGCCGTGGATGCCCAACAGGAGGGACCCGATGAGGTCGTCGCCGGACTTGTGCGTGCGGTAGCCCGCGACGACGCAGTCCGCCGTGCGCTCGTGCTTGATCTTGGACATGGTGCGCTTGTCGGGCTCGTAGGTGCCGTCGAGCTCCTTGGCGACCAACCCGTCGAGGCCGGCGCCCTCGAACTCCGTGAACCACCGGCCCGCGAGGTCGCGGTCCCTCGTGGCAGGGGTGAGGTGGATCGGCGTCGTAGCACCGGCGAGTGCCTGCTCGAGCGCCGAACGTCGCTCGCGGAAGGGGCGTCCGGTGAGGTCCTCGTCGCCCAGCGCCAGCAGGTCGAAGGCGACGAACCGCGCGGGCGTCTCGCACGAGAGCTTCGTGACCCGACTGGCGGCGGGGTGGATGCGCTGGCTCAACAGGTCGAAGTCGAGCCGGTCCCCGCCCGGTGTGACGACGATGATCTCGCCGTCGATGACGCACCGCTCCGGCAGGTTCGCCAGCGCCGCCTCGACGACCTCGGGGAAGTAGCGCGTCATCGGCTTCTCGTTGCGGCTGCCGATCTCGACCCGGCTCCCGGAGCGGAAGATGATCGAGCGGAAACCGTCCCACTTGGGCTCGAAGCTCACGTCACGGCCCTCGAGCGCAGCGATCCCCTTGACGGCCTTGGCCAGCATGGGCGCGACGGGAGGCACCACCGGCATGCCCCACGCCTCGCGCTCGTCGGCATCACGCTCCGCCTTGGGGCGCATGTAGTCCGCGTCCGCCTTGTCGCCGCGCCGCTTGCTCGGCTGCACGCGCGGGGGTTCTCCGGGCATCTTGGGGTAGTCCGGCGGGAAGTTCAGCTCGCCGAGGCCCCGCTCGTCGACGTCGCGGTCCCACAGTCCGATCGCTTCGGAGACGTCTCCGACGGCGCCGTCGATGTCGGCCCAGGCGTCGCCGCGGTCCTGCAGCACGTCGGGCACGGTGAGGATGGTGAAGTCGCCCGGCGCGACCGCGCTGAGCTCCGCCCAGGTGACCGGCATCGAGACCGGGGCGCCGGGCAGCGGCCTGGGGCTGTATCCCGAGGCGATGGTGCGGTCCCGGCAGGCCTGGTTGAAGTCGACGAACACCCGCTCGCCGCGCTCCTCCTTCCACCACGACGTCGTCACCAGGTCGGGCAGCCGTCTTTCGAGCTCCCTGGCGATGCCGATCACCCCGTGGCGCACGTCGAGGAACTCGTGGGTGGGGGCGATCCGGGCGAAGACGTGCACCCCGCGGTTGCCACTCGTCTTGGCCCACCCGGTCAGCCCGACCTCGGCGAGCACCTCACGCAGTGCATGGGCCGCCTCGACGGCGTCGGTGAAGCCGCGACCCGGTTGCGGGTCGAGGTCGATGCGCAGCTCGTCGGGGTTGTCGTTGTCGGCCGTGCGCACCGCCCAGGGGTGGAACGTCACGGTATTCATCTGGACCGCCCAGAGCGCGGTCGCGACCTCGTCGACGACGACCTGGCTGTGCCTCCGCCCGCTGGGATAGCGGCACATGACGGTGCGCACCCACTCGGGCATGCCCTTCGGTGGGTTCTTCTGGTAGAACTCCTCGCCCTCGATCCCCTCGGGGAAGCGTTGCAGGGTGACCGGCCGGTCAGCGATGGCGTGGAGCAGAGGGTCACCCACGGCGATCACGTAGGCCGCGAGGTCACCCTTGGTGATGCCTACATCGGGCCACATGAGCCGGTCAGGGCTGCTCAGCCGCACCTGTCGCGGCCCGTGCGGGCCCTCGACCTCGATCATCTGAGCGTCCGCCATACGGCGAGGATATCGAGACCGTCCGACGGACCAGTTGTGACAGGGGCATGTCGGGCTCCGAGTGCGGGAACCATCGGGGCGTCTGTGCTGTTGGTCTGAGCATGACGATGAAGCCGACAGACCGTGAGTATGCCGTTGACCGCACCGAGGAGGAGTGGAGGGCGAGCCTGTCACCGCAGGAGTTCCAGGTGCTCCGCAAGGCAGGCACGGAGCGCCCCTTCGTCGGGGAGTACACGGACACCAAGACCGCCGGTGTCTACGCGTGCCGGGCCTGCGGCGCCGAGCTGTTCACCTCCGACACCAAGTTCGAGAGCCACTGCGGGTGGCCGTCGTTCTACTCCCCGCTCGCGGGCGAGAGCGTGGAGTACATCGAGGACCGGTCGATGTTCGGTCCGCCGCGCATCGAGGTGCGCTGCGCGAGCTGCGGCAGCCACCTCGGGCACGTCTTCGAGGGCGAGGGTTATGACACGCCCACGGACCAGCGCTTCTGCATCAACTCCATCTCGATGACGCTGCGCCCCGCGACCGGCTCACCCGCCTGACCCCTCGCGTGCCTGAGGGTCGGACGGACCCGGCTGGCGCGGTCAGCGCTGGCGGTTCACGAGGTCGCGGATCGCGACGCGGGGGCCGGTGTAGAACGGCACCTCCTCGCGCACGTGCATCCGTGCCCTGGAAGCGCGCAGGTCGCGCATCAGGTCCACGATGCGGTGCAGCTCATCGGCCTCGAAGGCGAGGATCCATTCGTAGTCGTTCAGCGCGAACGACGCGATGGTGTTGGCCCGCACGTCGGGGTAGTCGCGAGCCTGCTTCCCGTGCTCCATGAGCATCTCGCGACGCTCGGCGTCCTCGAGCAGGTACCAGTCGTAGGACCGCACGAACGGGTAGACGCAGATGTAGTCACGGGCCTCCTCCCCCGACATGAATGCCGGGATGTGGCTCTTGTTGAACTCGGCCGGCCGGTGCAGCGCCGCGACTGACCACACCGGGTCGAGGTGCTGTCCGTATGCCGTGCGCAGCAGTGCGTGGTAGGCCTCCTGGAGCGCCTCGATCGTGGCCGCGTGCCACCACACCATGAGGTCTGCGTCGGCGCGCAGACCCGCGACGTCGTAGGTGCCGCGCACGACGACGTCGCGCTCGCCGAGGTCGCTGAACAGCTGCTCGACCTCGCCGGCCAGCTCGTCGCGGTCCTCGTCACCGATCGGCTCGGCGACGGCGAAGACCGACCACATGGCATAGCGGATGGTGTCGTTGACCTCGCGGATCCTGGCTGCGCCGGGCTTCGCGGGAGTGGTGCGGGTGGTGTCACTCATGAACGGTGCTCTCCTGGAATGGATGTGGTGGTGAGATCTGTGGGTGTGCTGCTCGTCGAGCGGCTTGCATGCGGACCCAAGGACGCGGCGAGGTGTGCGGTGGTGGCGCGGGCGGCACGAAGGGCGGACGCGATCGTGGCGGGGATGCCCACCCCGTCATAGGTGGCGCCCGCCACCTCGAGCCCCGGCACCAGGTCCAGAGCGGCACGCACCGCGGCGACCCGCGCCACGTGCCCCACGGCATACTGCGGCAGCCCCCCACCCCACCGCTGGACGTGGCTGTCGACGAGGGCGGGCAGGGGCCTGCCGATGGCCTCGGAGATCTCCGCGACGGAGACCGCGACGAGGTCGGCGTCCTCGCGCTGCAGGGACGCCTCCTCGCGGGCACGGCCGATCGACGCGCGGAGGTGGACGACCTCGCCGGACAGGCTGCCGGTCCACGCCCACTTGTTGGCGCTGAACGTGCTGGCCTTGATGGTGCGCCCCTCCACCGGGGGCACGAGGAAACCGGAACCCACCAGCCCGGTGAGGTCGTCGCGGACGACCGCGAGCGTCACGACCGCTGTGGATGCCGCTTCGACCTCACCGAGGCGAGCGGCTGCCTGCGGTGCGTGCTCTGCGAGCAGTCGAGCGGCCGGAGCGGACGGCACGCAGACGATCACGGCATCGGCGTCGATCGCCTCTGGCGCGGCGGCCGAGCCGACGACGAGACGCCAGCCCTCCCCGTTCCGGGCCAGCGCACGGACCACCGACCCGGTGCGCACGTGCCCGCCGCGGCGGACCAGCTCACTCGCCACGAGGTCGGGCAGCTGCCCCATCCCACCCATGATCCCGGCGAAGGGGGGCCTGTCGGCGGGGGCCTTGTCCACGGGACGCACCAGCGACTCACCGTGCGTGGCCCGGTCCCAGAGTGCTGGCATCGTCGCCTGCAGCGACAGTCGCGTCGCGTGACCGGCATACACACCGCCGAGCAGGGGCTCGACCAACCGGTCGACGACGGCGCGGCCCAGGCGCGCCCCGATGTAGTCACCGACGGAGACGTCCTGCGTCACTGGGCCTGCAGGCCAAGGTCGCTCGTCGCGCAGCCGGGCGACCTCCTCGGGCTCGAGCACCCCGAGCGCCGACGCCGGGTCGGTTGGCACGCCCATGAGGGTCGCCTTCGGGAGGGGGCGCAGCCCACCCCGGGACCACACCGATGCGGAGGTGGTGGCGGGGGTGGTGAGCAGGTGTGCGGCACCGACCCGACGCACGAGGTCGATCCCCTCCTCACGCACGGCGAGCATCGCCTCGGCACCGACGTCGACGAGGTGTCCGCCGACCGGCTCGCGGCGCAGCTTTCCCCCGACGCGATCGCTCCCCTCGAGCAGCGTCACTCGCACGCCCGGCCAGGAGTCCAGCACCTCGAGGGCGGCACTCAGTCCCGCGATCCCACCCCCCACGACCACGACGTGGGGCCGGGTGGAGACGGCCGGGGCAGACATGCAACCAGCGTCTCACGCGACTCACGAGCCCCTGCCGCCACCCCGGTGACCCGTGAGACCGGATCGGGAGCAAGCCGTGACCCGATCGAGACCCGTCTCGGGGAACCCTGGCGCCACGCTGGCCCTCCCAGCGAGAGCACGCACCGACGACGAAGGAGTCACCATGCGCACCCCGGCCCACCCCGCCCCGTCCGCACCACCTTCTCGGCGGCGTCGCAGCCGCACCCTCACCTCGGCTTTCCTCGTCGGCGCACTGGGGCTCCTCGCCCTCGCCGGGTGCAGTGCGGACAGCTCGGGTGACAGTGGCGCGGCCAGCGGCTCCTCAGGAGTCCTGGAACAGTCCGACGCCCAGGCCCCGGTGGCCGCAGGAGGCGCCGAGCAGCCCGCCGTCACAGTCGAGGGGTCGAAGCAAGTGGCGCCGAATGCCGTTGCTGCCGTGAGTGATCGTAAGCTGAGCAGACGCGCTGACATCTCGCTCACCGTCACCGATGTTCCCCTCTCGGCGGCGAAGGTCCGGGGCGTCGCTGCCAGCCAGAACGGTGTCGTCGTGGCCGAGGAGGTCTCCACCCAGAAGGACGCCCCCGAGGGTGACGGCTTCGCCTACGGCACCATCACGATCTCGGTTCCGGCCGACCGGCTCGACGCGGCCCTGGACGAGGTGGCCAAGCTCGGTGAGGTGGCTTCGCGCAACACCTCGACCGATGACGTGACGGCACAGTTCGTCGACACCGAGTCGCGGGTGAAGTCGATGAAGGCCAGCGTCGAGCGCGTCCGGGCGCTGATGACCCGGGCCGAGAAGCTGACCGACATCGTCGCCCTGGAGTCCGAGCTCTCCCGCAGGCAGTCCGATCTGGAGTCCTACGAGACCCAGCTCGCGGCCCTCCAGGACTCGGTCACCCTCTCCCCGATCACGGTGCGGCTCGCGACGAGCGAGAAGGTGCTCGGGGAGCAGGGCGGCGACACCGGGTTCCTCGCCGGCCTCACGGCCGGCTGGAAGGCATTCACCGCATCCGTGTCGGTGCTGCTCACCGCGATCGGGGCGGTGCTGCCCTTCGCGGTGTTCATCGCCCTCGTGCTCGTGCCACTGGTGCTGTGGCTGCGCCGCCGCACTCCCCGCGCAGCCGGACCGGCACCTGCGCCGGCGGCGTTCCAGCCACCGCCCGCCGCCTGAGCGCAACGAGAGCTGTGTGGCCACGGACGACGCGTCCGAGGCCGGTCGAACCACGACCTCAGCCGTCCCGAGGAACTCCGTCGTTCTCGGCAGTGGCCAGCCACGCCGGTCCGGGCGCGATCGAGCCCTGCTCGTCGCCGGGGTTCGACAAGGCACAGGTCTTCAGCGACAGGCACCCGCAGCCGATGCAACCGGTGAGCTTGTCCTGCAGCCGGTGCAGATCGGCGATCTGCTGGTCGATGCGCGCCGTCCAGTCCCGCGAGACACGCGTCCAGTCCGCCTTGGTCGGGGTACGGCGCTCGGGAAGGGTCTCCAGGGCGCTGCCGATGTCCTCCAGACTCAGCCCGACCCGTTGGGCGGCCCGGATGAACGCCACCCGCCGCAGCACGTGGCGCCGATAGCGCCGCTGGTTCCCTGCCGTCCGCTCCGCCGAGATGAGGCCCTCTCCCTCGTAGAAGCGCAGTGCCGAAGCGGCGACTCCCGAGCGGCGCGAGAGCTCTCCGATGGTGAGGTCTACCGCGCGTCTCGCCACTCCGACCCCCTTCGCTTGACTTCAAGTTCCCTTGAAGTATGACGCTACGACCATGAGGACGACAACCAGCGCGGAGCTGGGCTACCAGGACCTCCCGTCGCTGATGGCCCGGTTGACCGGCGACCAGAAGCACGACCACGCATCCGCGTCGACCCTCGATGTCCTGTGGGTGCTCTATGACCGGGTCCTCGACATCTCCGCGGACCGCTTGGCCGATCCTGCCCGCGACCGCTTCCTGCTCAGCAAGGGCCATGGTCCGAGCGCCTACTACGCGGTGCTGGCCGCCAAGGGCTTCGTGCCCGTCGAGTGGCTCTCGGGCTTCGGGGACTTCGACTCGGCGTTGGGCCACCACCCCGACCGCGTCCTGGTTCCCGGCGTGGAGATCTCGTCAGGCTCGCTGGGCCACGGACTCCCGCTCGGGGTGGGCATCGCCCTGGGGTTGCGCGCTCAGAAGATCGACGCCCGCGTCGTCGTGCTGGTCGGGGACGCCGAGCTCAACGAGGGCAGCAACGCCGAAGCGCTCGAGTTCGCCGCCGCGTCGGAGCTGGACGCACTGACCGTGGTGGCCATCGACAACGCCTCCACCACGTGGCCCTGGCGCGGTGGGCTCGAGACGCGCTTCGAGGTGGCCGGTTGGGAGAGCGCGCGCGTGCCGGGGCGCGACCACTCGGCGTTGGCCGCGGCGCTGGCTCGTCGACCCGGCGGGAACGCCCCCCACCTTGTCGTCGCCGAGGTCGAGGCAGCGTCGTGAGCACGCTCGACATGCGGGAGTCCTTCGTGAGCACGGCGGTCGACCTCCTGGAGCTCGACGACGCGGTGGCCGTGGTCCTCGCCGACATCTCCGAGTCGGCGTTCCACCTCGCCGCGGCTCGCCACCCTGACCGCGTCATCAACGTCGGCATCCGGGAGCAGCTGGCGATCAACGCGGCCGCCGGCATGGCGCTGACCGGAATGCGGCCGATCGTGCACACCATTGCCTCGTTCCTGGTCGAGCGGAGCCTCGAACAGATCAAGCTGGGTTTCGCCCACCAAGGCGTCGGCGGGGTGCTGGTCAGCGCCGGTGCCTCGTACGACTACTCCAGCAGCGGACGCACGCACCAGGCTCCCGCCGACGTCGCGCTCATGGACACCCTGCCGGACTCGGCCGTCCACGTTCCCGGGCACCCCAGCGAGGTCGACACCCTGCTCCGCGCTGCGATCGTCGAGGACGGGTTGAGCTACGTGCGCACCTCGACCACCCAGAACACCCATCCGATGCCCGTGAACGGCAGCGGCGAGATGGTCGTGGCGCGACGCGGGTCACGCGGAACCGTGCTCGCGGTCGGGCCGATGCTGGACCCGGTGCTGGCCGCCACCCGGGGGATGGATCTCACGGTGCTCTACGCGGCGACGGTTCGACCCTTCGGTGCCGGCGCCCTGGTGTCGACGCTGACCACCCCGAACGTGATCCTCGTGGAGCCCTACCTGGCCGGGACGTCGACCCGTTGCGTCGCCGAGGCACTCTCGCACCTCGCCCACCGCGTGCTCGGACTCGGCGTGGGGCGCGTCGAGCTGCGCCACTACGGAACCCCGGACGAACATGCTGCGGCGCACGGTCTCGACGCGGCGGGAATCCGCCGGAGCATCACCGACTTCCTCGGCGTTGCGTAGCACGAGCCGTGCGCTGCCTCATCCCCGAGCGGCGAGCCAGTCCAGGAGGAGCCGGAGCACGTCCTCCGGCTCCTCCATCGACGGCAGGTGAGCCGAGCCCGGAAGGTCCACGCGGCGCACGTCGGGGAGGGCCCTCTCCAGGAGGTCAGCGGCGAGGTGGATCGCGTCGAGGTCGTGCACGCCCACGATGAGCAGCACCGGTTGGCCCACCTCGGCGAGCCGCTCCCTCGCGGGCGGATCGAGCTCGACCTCCTGGATGCCGGCCCAGTCGACGGTGACGTCGAAGGCAGTGCGCTGCATGGCCCGCACGGATGCCGTGACGCCCGGGTCGACGCCCCCGAGGGTGCGCCCCGCACCCACGACCCAGGTCGTGATGTTGGCCTCGACCGCGCCATCGAGGTCGCCGCGTGCGAGCGCTTCGCGCTCAGC
>JBDSNZ010000297.1:0-35363 GCA_039915055.1 Ornithinibacter sp. | reverse complement strand
CGACCTGTCTCGTCGGTTGCGGCTCGACCCCCGGCAGGTGGCGTCATGAGCGCCTCCGGCCGCGTGCTGTTGGTGGGGGGTTCCTCGGAGATCGGGCTCGCCATCGTCGAGTCGATCCTGGAGCCGGCTGGGCAGGCCGTCCTCGCCGGCAGGCCCTCGGAACGACTGGATGCCGGTGTCGCCCACCTGCGGGCCAACGGCCACGACACCTCCACGCTCTCCTACGACGCACACTGGGGCAGCGCGCAGACCGAGACCTTGCTCGATGATGCGTGGCACGTCTGGGGGTCCTTCGACACGGTCGTGCTGTCCGTCGGCACGATGGGTCAAGAGCCCCCACCGCCGGTGGCAGGGACAGGCTCCGCGGCATCCCCGGTGCGGGAGCGAGACCTGGAGGAGATGCTGGCGGTCAATCTCGTGGGTCCTGCGCTCGTCCTCGACGGGTGCGCGGCCCGGTTGGCGGCCCAGGGCCACGGGACGGTCGTCGTCGTCAGCTCGGTCGCCGCAGTTCGACCGCGCGAGAGCATCCTCGCCTACGCGGCCGCCAAGCAGGCACTCGACACCCTCGCTCGTGGTGCCGACCGTCGGCTTCGGGCGCATGGTGGGCGGTGCCTGGTCATCCGGCCCGGTCGGGTCTCCACCCGGATGACCGCGGGGCTCGCGAAGGCCCCGCTCACCCAGGATGCCGCCCAGGTCGGGTTGCGTGTCCGCCAGGCGCTCGGGGGTGGTGCCCGGGTCGCGTGGTCGCCCCGGGTGATCGCTCCCCTCACCACGGCGCTTCGGTGGACACCGGATGCCGCCCTGCCGAGGAGTCTGCGATGACCGCGGACGGGGCACGCCCCCCACGGCACGGGGTTCCCCGCATCCGACGCCGCGTCGCCATCCTGCTCTCGGTCAGCGTGCTGATCCTGCTCACGCCCGCAGTGTCCTTCGCGCGTGCCCTGGCCTACCCGGGGAGCGCCAGTGCCGGTGTCCGCGCGGTCGGCTGGGCGCGTGACCACGGCGCTGGCGGGCTCGTGGACGCGCTCGAGAACTGGTGGTACACCCGGAGCCCGCCACCCTCGGTCGGTGCCCCGACGGACCACCTCTCTGCCGTGACCCCGACGGCAGTGGCAACGACACAGATCGCGCAGGGTGCCCACAGGGACCGCGCGCCCAAGGACACCCTCCCGGTGGTCCGCCTGATGAAGGGCGCAGCACCGGGTGAGGGCTCGTGGCAGCCCGTCCGGCGCAATGCCGCAGGCCGACCGGTGCTGTGGATCACGTCGTTGCGTCCAGATGCCGCTCACCCCACCGTCGTGGCCGCCGTGGCGCTGATGCCGAAGGACACCACGGCACTGCACCTCAGTGGTGGGACGCGGGAGCCGGTGCCGGGCCTCTTCCCGATCTCGGCGAGCCACGTGCCGGCATCCGCGATCGACCCTCTCGTCGCGGTGTTCAACGCGGGGTGGAAGACCAAGGACACCAATGCCGGGTGGTACGCCCGGGGAGTGTCCGCCGTGCCCCTTCGGAACGGCATGGCCTCCGTGGTCATCGATGACACCGGCGCGGCCACCGTCTCGGCCTGGAACGCCGCAGCGGTGCCACCGGGGCAGGTCGTCCCCGCCGGTGTCGTGGCCGTGCGGCAGAACCTCCACCTCGTCGTGGAGGGGGGCAAGCCCGCAGCCGGGTTGGGCAGCAACGCCAACGGTCGGTGGGGCTCGAGCCACAACCAGTTCCAGTTCACCAGTCGTTCCGGCGTCGGCACCGATGCCCAGGGGGCCTTGGTCTACGTCGCAGGGCAGAACCTCACGCTCAGCACCCTGGCCCAGGCGATGTCACGCGCCGGGGTGGTGACGGGGATGGAGCTGGACATGCACTTCGACATGGTGGACTTCCGTTCCTTCGGGTCAGCGGCCGACGCCAGAGCGAAGCGGGGAACCCCGTTGCTCGTCTCGATGAAGGCGCCGCGCAACCGCTACCTCGTTGCGGACCAGCGAGACTTCTTCTATCTCACGGAGCGTTGAGCCATGACCACCCTCCTGCCCGACCGGCCCATCGCCGGCCAGCCCGCCCGGCCGTCAGCAGCTCCGACGAGCCGGTCCGTGTGGCGGTCTCTGCTGGCACTCTCGCGCCCCGGTCAGTGGACCAAGAATGTGCTCGTCCTCTCGGCGCCCGCAGCGGCCGGGGTGCTGGACCAGGGTCAGGCCGTCTCGCGAGCACTGGTGATGATCCTCGCCTTCACGGCTGCCGCCGTGTCGGTGTACGCCCTCAACGACGTGCTCGACGCCGATGCCGATCGGGCACACCCCGTGAAGCGACACCGCCCGGTCGCGGATGGCTCGCTCGCCCCCACGGCCGCTCTCGCCTGGTCCGCCCTCATGGCGGCGGCGGCGTTGGGTGTCGGCGGGTGGCTCGGGCCGGCTTCGTTGGGTGTCATCGGGTGCTACCTGGTCATCTCGGCGGCCTACGCGGTGTGGCTCAAGCGGGTGGCCGTGCTCGACATCGTCGTGGTGGCCAGCGGGTTCGTGCTCCGAGCGCTGGCCGGTGCGGTGGCGGTGGGGCTCACCGCCTCGAACTGGTTCCTGCTCATCTCGCTCTTCGGTGCCCTCTACCTCGTGGTGGGAAAGCGAGCCGCGGAGGCCGCGCGCACACCCGAGAGATCAGTGACGAGGTCGGTGCTGGCGCAGTATCCGCAAGCGTGGCTCCAGCAGGTCTCGACCGTCGCCCTGGCCGGGTCGATGATCTCCTACGCTATGTGGGCCTTCCAGGACGTGGGCACCGACGTCTTCACGCCGGTGCTGGCTCTGTCCGTGGTCCCGTTCCTCGTCGCGCTGATGCGCTACGGGCTGCTCCTGGCGCAGGGGCGGGGTGAGCGCCCGGAGCGACTCGTCCTGCACGACCGACCTCTGCTGGTCGCCGGAGTCGTGTGGGCGCTGCTCGTCGGCTCCGGCCTCTACCTGGCCTGACCGACCAGCAGTCCAAGAGGAGAGGTCTGGCACGGGGTCGGCGTCGCCGGAACTCCGGGAAGACCCCACGGGGGCTCCCTGATCACGCGAGGATGGTACTCGGCCCGGGCGACTGGAGAGGCGAGCACCATGGACGACGCAGAAGTGGCACCTGAGACCAGGGGCGTGGCGGTGGAGCTGCTGGCAACGGTCGACCTCACCGATGAGATCGAGGGCATGGAAGGGCACCACCTGCGACTCCGGATGGTGACGATGGAGCCCGGTGGTGTCTTCGGTCCGATCCACGGCCACCGCGGCCGACCGGGGACGGTCTACGTCCTGCAAGGGACGATCACCGACCACCGAGACGGGGTGGCCACCGACTACGGCCCGGGAGTGGGCTGGCCCGAGGACCGCTCCACGAACCACTGGCTCGAGAACAGGGGCGCGGTGCGGGCAGTGGAGATCTCGGTCGACATCGTCACGCAGGACTGATGTCCGGCCGAACGTCGCCAGCGGAGTCGTCCACGTCCGCCCGCGAGGTTCGAGCGCAGAGGAAGGCCCCGACACCCTGGGTGCTGGGTGCCGGGGTCGCGGGCGGAGTGGGTCAGGAGCCGACGAGCTCGCCAGAGTCGACGCGAGCCGGAGTGCGGTCAACCCCCGAGCGGTTGAGGAAGAGCACGAGGCCGAGGATGGCGACGAGGAAGATGCCGCTGGTCACGGTGGTTCCGAGCCCCAGCCCGCCGTCGACCCGGGCCTGGGCGAGAAGGTCACCCATGGATGCACCGAGGGGCCGGGTGAGGACGTAGGCGATCCAGAACGCCGGGACGGCCGCAAGGCCCAGACTGCGGTGTGCGGCGTAGGTGAGTGCGATGAGGGCGGCGAAGAGTGCCGCGGACACGGCATACCCGATGGCAAAGGTCTCGGCGACCAGGTCACCGGCGGCAGTTCCCAGGGCGAAGGTGACGAGGATCGCCAGCCAGTAGAAGGCCTCGCGCCTGGCCGTGAAGATCGTGTGGATGGACAGCGTCCCCTCCTTCGCATACCAGGCGAGGAAGACTCCGACGAGCGCGAGCGCGAACACGGCGGTCGTGACGGGCAGCGGCACCCCCGCGACGTCGGTGAGGTTGTCCGTGATGAGGGTGCCGACCACGCTGATGAGGACGACAGCCGTCCAGTAGGTCGGGGGAACGTAGCGCCGGGCCCGGAACTGCGCGACGAGCACGACGACGAGGAGTGCAGTCATCACGACGCTCGTGCCGGTGAGGCCGAATCCCATGGTGGCGTTGAGGAAGTCGGCTGCCGTCTCACCGACGGTCGTGGCCAGGATCTTGATGATCCAGAAGTAGAGCGTGACCTCGGGGACACGGTTGAGGAGACGGGTGGACACGGAGGGCGCCGTCGGCGCGGACCTGGTGGACATGGTGCACAGCCTCACGACCTCGCGCTGAACGCACGCTGAGAGAGCCGGACTCAGCATCCGTTCAGCGAGCGTGCCCGATGGTGGGGGGATGACCCACGTCCTCAACGGCATCCTGTCCCTTCATGGGAGCACGGTCTACCTCGTCGTCACCGCCCTGGTCTTCCTCGAGTCCTCCGCGCTCGTGGGCCTGGTCGTGCCAGGAGAGACCGCGCTGCTCCTGGGTGGGGTGCTTGCCTCGCACGGCCACGTCAACCTCGTGACGCCGGTGGTGCTGGCCGTCGCGGGCGCGGTCGCGGGGGATGCCGTGGGGTATGCCGTGGGCCGCCACCTGGGGCCGCGGCTGGAGTCGAGTCGCATGGGACGCCGCATCGGGGCAGCGCGCTGGGCCTCCGCCCGGGACTACGTGCAGCGTCGTGGCGCCTGGTCGGTCTTCGCCGGCCGGTGGATCGGTGTGATGCGCGCGCTCGTGCCACCGACGGCAGGGCTGGTGGGGATGCCGTATCGGCGGTTCCTGCCGGCGAACGTGCTGGGTGGGGCGACGTGGGTGCTGACCGTCGTGCTCATCGGGTATGCGGCCGGCGGGTCGGTGTCCGCTGCGCAGGGAGTCCTCGGCACGGTCACCGTGGTGACGGTGGCCGTGGTGGCCCTGATCGTCCTCATCGTGGTGCTGAGGAGACGACGGGCCGGTCGGACGCGTCATGGGGCCGGTGTCGTCGCGGGCTCTGGGGCGAGCGAGGACCGCCGGCGGGTGGTGGCGGTGCTGGTGCCGGCCGGCGTCTCGACGGTCGGGGTCGCGGTCGCGGCTGCGTTGGCCGACGGGGTGCGGGAGGGGAACGGCCTGGTAGCCCATGACGGCTCGGTGACGCAGTCGGTGCTCGACCACCGACTCCCCGTGCTCGACGTGGCCGCACGCGCCCTCACGTTCGCCGGGAGCGAGGTGGTCATCGGTGGTCTCACCGTGGCCCTGCTGGGCTACCTGTGGTGGCGCCGCCGAGACCGGGCCGCTGCTCTGCTCGTGGCTGCCGCGATGGGTGTCTCCGGCGCTCTCACGCTGGGGCTGAAGGCCCTGGTGGCGCGTCCACGGCCTCCCGCTGCGGCGGTGCTCGGGTCGGTCGACACGTCGTTCTCCTTCCCCTCCGGGCACACCCTCAACACTGCGGTCTTCCTCGGGGTCACGGTGCTCGTCGCCCTGTACCGGCTCGGTCTGGCGGCGAGGGTCCGCGCCGCCGTCGCAACCGTCGTCGGTGCACTCCTCGTGTCCACCGGTGTCGGGCTGAGCAGGGTGTATCTGGGCTATCACTGGCTGACCGACGTGCTCGCCTCCGGCGCGATCGCGGTGGCGATCATCGCCGTCGCCGCAGGGACGGCATACCAGCTGTTCTCGACGGAGCCGCCCCGACATCTGCGGGAGGAGGCACCAGGGAGCGTCCGGCGTGCAACCTCGTCAGAAGAGTCGAGCGGCGCAGGCGAACGGGTCGCGCGTGCACGATGATGGGAGCCGGGTCGACCGATGACGGGAGCGCACGGTGAGTCGATGGTCGCCATGGTCAGGGTGGTCCGTCCGGCGGCGGATCGTCACCCTGTCGACCGTCCTCCTGGTGTCGGCGATGACCCTCGGGATCGCCGGATTCGCCACTGCCCTGGACCTCAGCCTCTACGCGAGCGCGCGGGACGCGGCACGGACCCAGACCGCTGACATCGCCGCGGTCCTCGCGTCGGACCCGCGGGACGTGACGGAGGTGGTGGCGGACACGCCCAGCCGTGGCTCGCTGATCCAGGTGCTGGACGAGCGGGGCGTCGTCGTCGCGGCATCCGACCGGGACGCGGCGACGAGGCCGCTCACCGCGCTGCGGCCCGCGGTTGGGGTGACCGTCGTCCAGCAGTCGAGCTCACTCGCGGGCGAGGGGGCCGAACCCCACGCGGTCGCAGCCCAGGGCATCACGGCCCCGTCCGGACAGAGGTACACGCTCGTCGTGGCCTCTCCGCTCGACGTCGACGACTCCGTTCGCACGGCGGTCGTGCTGCTGGGCATCGGCGCCATCGGGCTGTTGGCGCTGCTCATCTTCCTCATCGACAGGGTCGTGACCGGTGCGCTGCGGCCGGTCGAGCGGATCCGCGCGGACGTCGACACCATCCAGCGCGTCCGAGCGCACGAGCGGATCACCGTTCCGCGAAGCGGTGACGAGGTGGCCCGGCTGGCCGAGACGATGAACCGCATGCTCGCGCGGCTCGAGCAGGCGGACCAGTCCAACCGTCGCTTCGTCGCCGATGCGTCGCACGAGCTGAGGAGCCCGTTGGCCACGATCCGGGCTGCTGCCGAGGTCGCCGCCACCGGCCCCGGCGCGACAGGGGCGGACGCGGTCCGTGCACCTGGCGAGGAAGACCTGCTGAGCGTCATCAGTGCCGATGCCGAGCGGATGCAGGGGCTCGTGAACTCACTCCTGACCCTCGCCAAGGCCGACGACGAGGGATTGTTGCTCTCGCTGGGCGAGGTCGACCTCGACGACGTCATCGACGGGGAGTGTCGACGCCTTCGTGCCTCCGGAGACCTGCCCGTCAGCGCCTCCATCGCACCCGCGCGGGTGGTCGGCGACGCGGCACGGCTCGAACAGGTGGTGCGAAACCTCACCGACAACGCTCGAAGGCACGCCCGTCACCAGGTGCGGATTTCCGTCTGGAGCGCTGATGGTTTCGCGTGGATCGCGGTCGACGACGACGGCCCCGGCATTCCGACCGAGGACAGGGAGAGGGTGTTCGAGCGCTTCGTCCGCCTCGATGGGTCCCGGGAGCGCGACAGCGGCGGGTCCGGGCTGGGACTGGCGATCGTCGCGTCGGTCGTGCACGCGCACCACGGCGAGGTGCAGATCACCCAGGCTCCCGACGGATGGTGTCGGGCAGTCGTGCAGCTGCCGGAGGCCGGGCCGCCGCCGGCCTCGCAGACTGGACCTCAGGCTGGGCACCACGGAAGCGGCTCGACCGGGCCGGGCCGGTTCCGTGGGTCGGCTCAGGACCCCGAGTCCCGGAGTCGGTAACCAGCCCCGCGGACCGTCTCAAGGATGCTCTGGTCGCGGTCGACGTCGAGCTTGCGCCGGAGGTAGCCGACATAGACCTCGACGATGTTGTCACTCCCGTCGAATGCCGAGTCCCAGACGTTGTCGAGGATCTGCGCCTTGGAGAGCACCTGACCTGCATGTCGCATGAGGTAGTGCAAGAACGCGAACTCCTTGGGCGTCAACCCGATCGCCTCACCGGCCTTGGTCAGGGAGCGGCGGCCCGGGTCGAGCGCGAGGTCTCCCACCTCCAGGAGGACAGGTCGCTCCGGGGCTCCCCGCCGGGCGAGGGCCCTCAGCCTCGCGACGAGCACCACGAAGCTGAACGGCTTCGTGAGGTAGTCGTCGGCCCCGAGGTCGAACGCGTCGGCCTGGTCGTACTCCCCGTCCTTGGCGGTCAGCATCAGTGCCGGCGTCCAGACCTTTGCGGCGCGCACGTTGCGCAGCACGTCATAGCCGTTGCGCCCCGGGAGCATGATGTCCAGCACGATGACGTCGTAGGGGTTCTCGGTGGCGAACCACTGGCCGGTCACGCCGTCATGGGCGATGTCGACGACGAAGCCCTCACGCGCGAGCCCTCGGCGCACCGTCTCCGCGAGTGCCTTCTCATCCTCGACCAGCAGTATCCGCATGATGTGTCCTTCCCACCGGTCGACCGGATGAGACTACCCGTGGGGTGCCCGGCGTCGCTGGTGTGGGGGAGTGACCGGTCGCGCAGTCATGGAGGAAGGACGAGCGCGCGGCGACGGACAGGCCGCTGTCCACCACCGCGCGCTCGTCGCGACCGGACGGGCTCAGACCGTGACGGGGCGGGGGATCGAGCGGTTGGCGACCCGGTTCTCCGCGTGGATCATCCACGCCAGCTGCTCCAGGCGCTCCAGGATCGTGTGCAGCAGGTCTGCCGAGGTCGGGTCCTCGCTGTCCACGTCGTCGTGCACCCGGCGAGCCGTGCCGGCGACCGCATAGAGCGCCGCGCTGATCAGGTCGACCGTCTCGCCGGTGTCGACCTCATCGGCAGGGAACTCTGCGAGGGTGCTCTGCGCCGCAACGGTCGCCGCACGAGCATCCGGGGTGACATAGAGGGCGCGCATGCGCTCGGCGATGACGTCGGAGAACTCGCGTGCGACGGTGACGACCTCGTCGAGCTGGAGGTGGAGGTCGCGGAAGTTCTTCCCGACGACGTTCCAGTGCGCCTGCTTTCCCACGAGGTGCAGGTCGGTCAGGTCGACGAGCACCGACTGGAGGTTGGCACCGAGGGCCTCGGTGGCGCGGAACGGCGGGTGGGCAGTACGGGTGGTGGAGGCGTGCAGGGTGTCGGTCATCGTGAGATGTCCTCTCTCTTCGTCCGGTGTATCCACACCATGACAGTTTTTCTGGAGTCATTCCAGATAGGTGACCCTCACCTCTCCCACCGCCGGATGCCCGGCACGGGGCACCTGGCGCGGACACGTCCCCGGCTCAGTGCTTCTCGGACAGGCTCCACATGGTCCACAGCTCGGTGCGCATGCGGCGCGGCTGGCGCAGGGTGTGCAGGATCGCCGCGGCGATGTCGGTGGTGTGCATGAACGGACCGTCGGATGGGTCGCCCTCCCCGAACCGGCCATCTGCTGCGGCGAAGGGGGTGTTGACACCGGCGGGCGCGATGACCGTGGTCCGGATGCCCTCGCCGCGCAGCTCGCGGTCCAGAGCGGTGGCGAGGTTGATCTGGGCGCCCTTGGTGGCTGCATACACCGCCTCGGCGCCACCGCCGATCATCAGCCCGGCAACGGAACCCAGGACCACGAGGTCGCCGCCATCACCCTGCTCGCGGAACCTCGCCACCGCGGCGCGCGAGAGCCACACGGTCCCCTTGACGTTGACGTCGATCATCAGGTCGACCTGGTCGGGGGTGACGTCGAGGACGCCCCCGTAGAACCCGACAGCCGCATTGGCGATGACGGAGTCCACCCGTCCGAACGCGGCGACCCCGGCAGCCACGAGGGCCTCCGCGGTCGCCGGGTCGCGGATGTCGCCGATGCTGGTCACCACACGCTCCGGTCCCCATTCCTCGGCCAGGCCGTGCACGGCATCCGAGCTGAGGTCACCGGCGACGACGTGTGCACCGGCCTGCAGCAGCAGTCGCGCCGTGGCCCCACCGATGCCGCCACCAGCGCCGGTGACGATGACGACGGTGCCGCTCAGGTCGCGGGTCTCCACCTCGAGCGCCGCCCGCCGGACGTCCCCGTGCCGGCTCACTTGATGGCACCCATGGACAGGCCGCGGACGAGCTGTTTCTGGGCAGCCCACCCAGCGAGGATCACCGGGAGTGCTGCGATGGTGGATGCGGCGGAGAGCACGGCCAGGAACTGACCTCGCCCGTCGACGAAGCTGCCGAGGAAGGGCGGTGTCGTGCGGGCGGCAGAGCTCGTGAGCAGGGTCGCGAGGAAGTACTCGTTCCAGCTGAAGATGAACGTGATCAAGGCTGCCGATGCGACGCCGGGGAGCACCAGGGGCAGAACCACCCGCACGATCTCGCGGTAGAGCCCGGCCCCGTCGACTCGGGCCGCCTCGACGATCTCGAAGGGCACCTCGAGGAAGAACGAGCGCATCATCCAGACGGCCACCGGCAGGTTCACTGCGCCGTAGATGATGGCGAGCATGTAGATGTTGTCCAGCAGCCCGAGGGTCTTCAGGATCATGAAGAGGGGGAGCACGACGGCGGCCAGCGGCATGAAGCGCGTGGAGATGAAGAACGTCAGGGAGCTCTCGACGTTCTTCACGCGTCGGATGCTCAGCGCGTACGCAGCAGGGATCGCCAGGACCACCGCGATGATCGTGGCGGTCACGGATGCGGTGAGCGAGTTCATCAGGTAGCCCTGCATGCCCCGGTCCATCGCCGCGCGATAGCCGTCGAGCACGGGAGTGAAGATGAACGAGGGGTCGATGGAGGAGGCCACTGACTCCTGCTTGAAGCCGTTGAGCACCATCCAGAACACCGGGAAGAAGAAGATCAGCACGAGCAACCACGTCGCAGTGGTGACGAGTGACCCCTTGAGCTTGTTGCTCATCGGCTACCTCCAGCCATGAAGACCTTGAACAGGGTTTTGAGGGCGACGGTCGCCAGGATGATCGTGAGGATGACGGTCACGACGCCGTAGGCCGCGGCCTCACCCACGTCGAGACCGATGAAGGCCCGCTCGTAGAGCAGGTAGGCGAGTGTCTTGGTGCCCCCGGTGCCCTTGGTGAGGATCGCGATGGGGTCGAAGACCTGCAGGATGATCACGGCGCCGAGCAGCACACCGATCTCGATGTACATCCGCAGGTGCGGCAGCGTGATCCAGGTGAACGTGCGCCACGGACCCGCACCGTCGACGTTGGCGGCCTCGAGGATCGCCTTGTCCTGACCCTGGAGGCCAGCGAGCAGGATGAGCATCATGAAGGGCGTGAACTGCCACGTGAGCACGATGACGACCGTGGCCATGGGGTGCTCGGTGCTCCACGACACCACCGGCAGGTGCAGGCCCCGGAAGAGCCAGTTCAGCATGCCGATGTTGGTGTCGAACATCGAGTACTTCCAGATGAGCGAGGCAGCCGCAGGCATGATGAGGAACGGGGTGATCATCAGCGTGCGTGCGATGGCCCGGCCCCGGAACGGCCGGTCCAGCAGCATGGCGAAGAGCAGGCCCAGGAGCAGCGAGAGCACGACGGACAGCGTGGTGATGAGCACGGTGGCGACGATCGAGGGCCAGAGCGCCCCGGACGTGAGTGCCGTCTGGTAGTTGCTGAGCCCGGTGAAGCCACGTTCCTTGGGGTAGAGCAGGTTCCAGCGCATCATCGAGAATCCGATGGTCACGAGGAACGGCACCTGCGTGAGCAGGATGAGCAAGATGACCGCGGGAAGCACCAGCCCGCGGCTGGCCCAGGGTGCCTTCTTCTTGGGTGCCCGCCTGTTGTCCAGGGCGGTCTTCGCCTCGACAATGTCGAGCTCGGTGGTCGTCATCGGCACTCCCTCGTGCATCGATCGTGGGGATCGTCGTCTCGATCCTCGGGCGGATCCGGTGCCGGGTGGCCCTCACACCACCCGGCACCGAAAACCGTTGCGGGTCAGCCCTTGTGGGCGTCCCCGGCCTTCTGCGCGATGTCCTGGCACTTGCCCAGGGCCTCATCGACGGTGGAGCGGTTGGCGATGTAGTCCGCGACGAGCTGGGCGCACTGGTTGCCGACGTCCTGGAACTCGGGGATGGAGACGTACTGGATGCCGACCCACGGCTGCGGGTTGACCCCGGGCTGCTTGGGGTTGACCGCGCTCATCACCTCGAGGGTGATCGGGGCGTAGGCCGCCGCGGCCTCCTTGTACTGCGGGATCTCGTAGGTCGAGGTCCGTGAGCCCGGGGGCACGTTCGACCAGCCGATCTTTTCACCCACGAGCTTGATGTAGTCCTTGCTGGTCGCCCACTTGACGAACTCCAGCGCCGCGTCCTTGTTCTTCGTCGAGGACGGGATGGCGAGGTTCCAGCTCCACAGCCAGCCGGCCTCCTTGGTCTTGACCACCGGCATGTGGGCGTAGCCCATCTTGCCCTTGACCGGGGAGTCGTCCGCCTCGAGCAGGGATGCCGCGACCGAGGCGTCGGCCCACATCGCCGACTTGCCCTCCTTGAGGGCGGTGAGGCACTCGTTGAAGCTGTAGGAGACCGGGTCGGCCTCACCGGACTCGTCGAGCATCGTCTTGTAGAACGTCACCGCCTCCTTGAACTCAGGGGTGTTGACCGTGGCGTTCCAGCTCTCGTCGTACCAGTTGCCCCCGAAGGTCTGGACCACCGTCGTCAGCGGCGCGAAGAGGTCGCCCCAGCCGGGCTTGCCGCGCATGCAGATGCCCGACATGTCCTTGGTGTCGACCTTCTTGGC
Organism: Ornithinibacter sp.; assembly: GCA_039915055.1. Lineage (GTDB taxonomy): Bacteria > Actinomycetota > Actinomycetes > Actinomycetales > Dermatophilaceae > Fodinibacter. Next base: position 23,079 of record JBDSNZ010000297.1, on the reverse strand, counting down.
CGCGGCCGCAACCTCCTGCCACGTCGGGTTGTTCGACAGGGTGACGCCCGCCTTGTCCAGGATCTCCTTGTTGTACATGAGGATCGAGGACTCGCCGTAGAAGGGCACCGCGTAGAGCTTGTTGTCGCTCGTGAGAGCGTCGCGCACGGGCGGGAGGATGTCGTTGACGTCGTAGGCGGGGTCCTTCTCCAGGTCCGAGGTCAGGTCGACGAGCCAGCCGTTGGCACCCCACTGCGGGGTCTCGTAGGCACCGATCGTCACGACGTCGTACTGGCCGGCCCCGCTCGCGACGTCAGCCGTGACGGCGGCGCGCAAATCGCCCTCCTCCATGACCTGGAAGTTGACGGTCGTGCCCTTGTGGGAAGCCTCGTACTCGGTCTTGAGCTTCTCCATGTCCTTCATCTGACCGTTGTTGACCGTGGCCAGGTTGAGTGTGACGTTGCCACCGGCGCCGGCAGAGCCGTCATCGGTGGAGACGTTCCCCGACGAGCAGGCCGCGAGGGTGAGGGCCGAGGCCAACGCCCCCGCCCCGAACGTGAGGGCGCGCTTGGTGGACAGCATGCCTATCTCCTTTGGTAGGTGGGTCCTGCACTCCCGACCGTGAGGTGAGGGCGCGACCCGGGCTGCCGCCCGATCCGTGCTCCGGCCTCGCTGCCAGGAACACCGTCATCGTCGGCTGCGCCGGAGCGGGGCGACAAGGACCATCTACGCCGTCATGTCGATACTATTTTGCGAACCGACGTCACGTGGAGGTCGCATGTCAGTTCCGCAACGCAGCGGGCCGCCGCTGCCGCGCGGGCGTGTGCCCGCGTCAGGTCCGGGCCCCCAGGCTCCTCCGGAGGGGCCGCGCCCCGTGGCCCCGACGGCCCCGCGCCGGGAGATCATCCCGCCGCATCCCCAGCAGTCCGTGCGGGTGATCACTCACGACTTCCCAAGTGAGATCTGCGGGTGGGGAGCCCACCCCGAGTACGAGATCCACCTCATCACCAAGACGCACGGCAGCTTCATCGCCGGTGACCACGTCGGCCCGTTCGCTCCCGGCCACGTGAGCATGATGGGGCCGAACCTCCCGCACGACTGGGTCAGCGACCTCGCGGAGGGTCAGGTCGCCATCGACCGGGATGCGGTGATCCAGTTCACCGACGAGTGGATCAGGAGCTGTATGGAGGTGATGCCAGAGCTGCTCGAGGTCGACGACGTCCTCCAGCAGTCGAGCAGGGGCGTGGTCTTCTCCGGCGCGACCGCCTGGCGGGCGGCCGAGACGATCCTCGACATCGTCGGGAGCCGGGGCGCGGAACAGCTCTCGCACCTGCTGAGGCTGCTCTCGCTGTTCGCGAGGGCGCCCGAGGGTGACTGGGAGGTCGTCGCCAGTGAGTGGATGGGCCAGCCGGCCGATGCCAACTCCAGGGCGGCCGTCGATGCGGGTTTGGGCTACATCTTCGACAACCTGACCGGAGAGATCAGGCTCGAGAGCGCGGCCCGCCTGGCCTACATGTCGGGACCCACCTTCTCGAAGTACTTCAAGAGCGCCACGGGGATGACGTTCAGCAGCATGGTGAAGAAGCTGCGGGTCGCCCATGCCCGGCGCCTCCTGGACTCCGGCGAGGCGTCGATCACCAAGGTGGCGTCGGCCAGCGGTTACAACAACATGGCCAACTTCAACCGGCAGTTCCTCGCGGAGGTCGGGATGACTCCCACGAGCTATCGGCGGCTGGAGTCGTCCGAGAAGCCTCCGCCAGCCGTCTTCAGCCTCGGTCGGAAAGCGCCTGCCGAGTAGAGCCGTGTCACTGCTTCAGCAGGAGGTCCAGGGTGGCGTGGATCCCCTCGGCGCCGAGGTGCCGGCGGGTGGCGAGGTAGGTCTCGCGGAACGGTGCGTCCGCCGACAGTGTCCCGAACACGCTCGCCACCTCGATGAAGGCCTCGGGCCTGCGCTCGCCCGCCGCAGCTCGCAGGGAGTCGGCGTGCACGTCATCGGGAACCTCGGTCGGGCCCAGTCCGCCTCGATCGATGAGCTGCCAGTACTCCGCCCACGCGGCGACCATCGCTGCGCCGAGCGTGATCGACCTGCCCGCCTCGAGGTTCTCCCGGATCGTCGGAAGGGTGAAGGTGGCCATCCGGTTGGACCCGTCGGTGGCGAGCCGGACGAGGGTGTCCCGGATACCGGGGTTGGCGAACCGCTCGAGAAGGGTCGCGATGTAGGCGTCGAGGTCGACGCCGGGGAGGTCGCCCAGCGTCGGTGCGGCCTCCGTCGCCATGTAGCGCACGAGGTAGCGGGCGATTCGTTCGTCACGCATCGTCTCGTCGACGAGGAGGTAGCCGAGGGGGGCGCCGAAGTAGGCGATGGCCTGATGGCTCGCGTTGAGCAGCCGTAGCTTCATCAGCTCGTAGGGCTTCACGTCATCGACGAACTGGACCCCGACCTGCTCCAGCGGGGGCCGCCCGAGCGGGAACTCGTCCTCGACGATCCACTGGGTGAACGGCTCCGCGGGGACCGGCCACCGGTCCTCGATCCCGAACTCGCCCCGGAGCGTCTCGCGGTCGGCATCCGTGGTCGCGGGGGTGATCCGGTCGACCATGCAGTTGGGGAAGGAGACCTCGGCCTCAATCCACGCTGCGAGCTCGGGGTCCATGAGCCGGGCGAGCTCGACGACCGTGTCGCGGGTGACGTCACCGTTGCCCTGGAGGTTGTCGCAGGAGAGCACCGTGTAGGGGGCGAGGCCAGCGTCCCGGCGCCCCCGCAGGCCGTCGATGATGAAGCTGAACGCCGTGCCGGGCCGGTGGTCCTCCGCAAGGTCGCGGACGACGAAGGGGTGCGTCGGATCGAAGCGACCTGTTGCTGCGTCCCTGAGGTAGCCGCCCTCGGTCACGGTGAGGCTCACGATGCGAACGTCCGGGTCCAGGAGGCGGGCGCGGACGGCATCCGGGTCCTCGGGAGCGAAGAGGTACTCCAGGACCGACCCCAGGACGCGTGGCTCGCGGGAGCCGTCCGGGTGGCGGACCACGAGGGTGAAGAGACAGTCCTGGCTCCGCATGACATCGCGCATGAGCGCGTCCTGGGGGAGCACCCCCACGCCGCAGATGCCCCACTCCAGGCCTTCACCGCGCTCCATGAGCGCGTCGAGATACATCGCCTGGTGCGACCTGTGGAAGTTCCCGAGCCCGAAGTGCACGATGCCGACCGTGGCAGACCCCCGGTCGTAGGTTGGTACCGGGACGCTGGCGGAGGGCGAGCCGATCAGCAGGTCGGACACGAGGAGTGGTCCCTTCAGCGGGAGGATGACGTCAGGTCTCCCATCCAACCAACCGCGTGGTGATCCGTGCCAGAGCCTGCGACCGCAGGGCACGACAAAGTACGGACAGGGAACGGAATTGCATCAGAGTGGCAGGGATCGCGGTCACAACGGCTCTGCGACGACCTCGACCGACCTCCAGCGTCCGCGAAGGGAACGACCGAGTGAGGACCCCACGAGCAGCCCGAGCGAGATCGCGATGACGACGCCGAGCACACCGAGGGCGACCTGTCCGGCCGACTCCCGGCCCGCGGCGAGCTCGGTGACGCCGACCAGGCCCAGGCTGCCGGGAACGAGCAGCCAGAAGGCGGGAAGGAAGAGGACGAGCCGAGCCAGCTGGGGGCGTCGCAGCTCCACGACGCTGGCCCCGAGGCTGGCGGCGATCGCCCCGAGGAACCCGCCGATGCCGATCGAACCGAGCTCCTGCCCGAGGAGCTGGGCACCGAAGGCGAGGGTCAGCACGAGCAGCACCCAGCCCTGCATCCGCAACGGCACGCCCTCCATGAGGCAGATGCTCAACCCGATGAGCACCAGGCCGACCGGGGCGGCCCACCACCCGATCTGCTCGACCCGCAGGTTCTCCAGCATCGAGGACGGCACCCGCAGCAGTGCGGTGGCCATGAGCAGACCCAGGGCGAAGAGCCCCAGCTGCACCAGGCCGTAGGTGAGTCGTGCCGAGCCCGCCGACATGTGACCCGCTGCGAGCTCGGACATCCCGTTGACGACGAGGGCGCCGGGGAGCAACACCGCCAGGGGTGGCAGCACCGTGCGCAGCGGCCCCTCGAGCAGCCCGGCATCGGCTGCCCCGAAGACGAGCACCGAGATCGCGAAGGCTGCGAGTGTCGGCAGGAGGGCGCGCGCCAACTGGTAGCGCTCCGCCAGCTTCACCAGCGCGAGCACGATGACCGCTCCGACCGCCGCAGTCGCGACGTTGGCCCAGCCGGGTTGCAGGATGAGCGCGATGCCCACGGCCAGGACCGGCCAGGCCAGCGAGACCAGCCAGACCGGATGCCGGACCGGACGTCTCGCGACCGCATCGAGCTGCTGTCGGGCAGCGTCCGGATCGAGCTCGCCACTGACCAGCTGGTGCCTGATGCGCCGCACGCTCGCGGACTGGTGCAGGCGCAGGCCAGGGGGCGCTGACCGCTGGGTGGAGGGACCGCCCTCGGTCAGGGTCACCACCAAGCCGGTGGGGCCGGCGGCGATCTGCACGTCGGGGTAGCCGAGGGCGACGCCCACCTCGGCGAGCTCCTCCTCGATCTCCTGCACCGGTTGCCCGGTCGCGATCATCGCGGTGCCGAGGTGGGCGAGCAGGGCGCGGGCCCGGGTGTCGCGGTCCTCGGGCGCGGTGGCGGGTGGGGTCATCGGTGCTCAGCACGCTCCGGCGGGTCGGCGCGCAGGAGCGACGGCGATGGGTGTCACGACTTCTCCTGACCTGGGCGCGGCTGCGCTCGGCAGCCTACGCGCGTCCTGGGATGTGGGTGAAGATCGCAGCGTGGACGGTGATCTTCACCCACATCCCAGGACGCCGTCGCGCTCAGAGGTACTGGCCGGTGCCCTCCGCCGGAGGTGCCCCCGACGGCACGCCACCGGGGTGCGGCATGCCCGAGTGTCCCTGCTGGCCACTCTGGTGCGACATCCCCGGCGGGAGCGCGCGCATCTGCTGCAGCTGCGCCTGGGCGGCCATCTGCTGCGCGACGAGCGCCGTCTGGATGCCGTGGAAGAGGCCCTCCAGCCACCCGACCAGCTGGGCCTGGGCGATGCGCAGCTCGGCGTCGGAGGGAGCCTCGTCGCTGAAGGGAAGGGCGATCCGCTCGAGCTCCTCGACGAGCTCGGGAGCGAGGCCGTCCTTGAGCTCGGCGATGGAGCGTGCGTGGATCTCGGCGAGCCGGACCCGGCCCTTGTCGTCCAGGGGTTGGCTGCGCACCTCCTCGAGGAGCTGCTTGACCATCGCGCCGATCCGCATCACCTTCGCGGGCTGCTCGACGAGGTCCGCCGGGTTGGTCGAACGCGGCCGCCGGTCACCGGCATCCGCTCCGGTCGACCGCTCCCTCGCCTCGGCGTCAGGGTGTGGGGCGACGCCCATCCCGTCGGGGGTGACCACGACGACGCGCTCGCCGTCGCTCGTGACGGTGGCGGGCACCTCGCGGCGCTCGCCATCCTGCTCCTGTGCTCCCTGCTCGTCCATCCGGCCATCCTGCCCCACCGAGTCGTGTGCTCCATCGGTCGCGCACGCGGCCACCCGATCTCACCCCGGGAGGCGGCGAGGGGTTGACAACGACAATCGATATACATAATGATGATCGATAACAACGACCAACGATAGTAAGGGGAGTGGAGATGACCACACGCAGCGCCGGTGAGGCTCCGGGACGCGACTGGCTCGCCTTCGACCGCTCGGACCGCTGGGGCCTCACCGCCATCCTGGGGCTCGCTGCGCTCGCTGCCTTCGTCGGGTGGGTCATCGGTCCGGTCGTGGCCTGGGTCAGGGGTGAGGCGATCCCCGTCGGGCTCGACAGCGAGGTGTCGGTGCCGGCGCTCGAGGCGGCGGGAGTGGGTCACGGGTGGGCGGCCTACGACGCCTACCTCGCTGACCCGAGCACCGGCCAACGAGTGCTGGCCATCGTGCCCGGGCTGCTCTGGGTGGCCCTGGTTCTCGCCGGAGCCTGGCTCGTGCTGCGGATCATGCGGGCCGTTGCCGCTGATGACCCGTTCCACTCCGCCACCGTCCGTCGCCTGAGGATGCTGGCGGGTCTGCTCGTCCTCGGGGCACCGATCGCCTGTGCGGTCGACCTCATCGTGCGGGGCCTGCTGCTCGGGGCCATGGACCTCGGCGGCCTCACCTCCGTCGGTGTCACCCTCAACCCGCCGTGGCTCGCCATGGTCGGTGGCCTCGTCGTGGCTCTGCTGGCGGAGGCGTTCAAGGCGGGGGGCCGGCTGCGCCAGGACCTCGAGGGGCTGGTCTGATGCCGGTCGAGGAGCCGCACCGCGTGACCTGCCACCTCGACCGGTTGCTCCTGGAGCGGGGGATGACCCTCTCGGCGCTCGCCGACGCGGTGGGGGTCTCGGTGGTCAACCTGTCGGTGCTGAAGAACGACCGCGCGAAGGCCATCCGGTTCAGCACCCTGACGGCGGTCTGCGAGGTGCTGCGCTGCCAGGTCGGCGACGTGCTCACGATCAGCGGTTCACCTGCCGAGATGGACGCCGGGGCAGCCACCTGAGCCCCCGACTTCTCAGGTGCGCGACCCCGCGGCATCCCCGCCGCTGAGCTTCTGCGCGAGCCAGACCGGCAGGATCGAGATCACGACGAGCACCACGGCCACGACGTTGACCACCGGCGCCTGGTTCGGGCGGAAGAGGTTGTTGAAGATCCAGATCGGCAGCGTCGGTGTGCCCGGGCCCGCAGTGAAGGTGGTGACGACGATCTCGTCGAAGGAGAGCCCGAAGGCGAGCACCCCGCCTGCGACCAGTGCGGGAGCCAGCAGCGGAAGGGTGATCCGCCGGAAGGTGAGCCACGGCCCGGCGCCGAGGTCGGCCGAGGCCATCTCCAGGGAGGTCCCCATCCGTCGGAGCCGGGCGGTCGCGTTGTTGAACACCACGACGATGCAGAAGGTCGCGTGGCCCACGATGATCGTGAAGAGACCGGCAGGGATGCCGAAGACGGGGGTCAGGAGCCCGGTGATCACCGACTGCAGTGCCAGGCCCGTGACGATGCCGGGAAGGGCGATCGGCAGGATGACGAGCAGGTTGACCGCCGTCTTGCCGAAGAAGTCGTAGCGGGCCAGCGCCAGGCTGAGCAGGGCGCCCATGACGAGCGCGATCGCGGTCGCACCCAGCCCGGCCTTCACCGAGGTGAGCAGGGCCTCGCGAGGGCCCGGGGAGTCGAACGCCGTCGTCCACCATTGCGTGGTGAAGCCGGAGGGAGGCCACCCGAAGGTCTTGTCCTTGTTGAAGGAGTTGATGCCGACCACGACGAGGGGGACGTAGACGAACGCGAGGACGAGGGCGGCGAAGCCCCACCAGGTGAGCCTGGCGCGTCGACTGGTCCTCATTGGTGGCACCTCACAGGTTGTCCAGGGCGCCGGTGCGGCGCACCGCGAGCAGGTAGATCACCATGACGAGCACCGAGACCGACCCCAGCGCCGCCGCGAAGGGCAGGTCCAGGGTGTTGTTCTGCAGCACCACCGTGCCGAGCACCTGGAGCTTGCCGCCGACGATCGACACGGCGATGTAGTCACCCAGGGAGAGCGAGAAGGTGAAGATCGTGCCTGCCGCGATCGACGGTTTCACGGCCGGGAGCACCACCCGGCGGAAGGTCGTCCACGCCCCCGCGCCCAGGTCCGAGGAAGCCTCGAGATGCGAGACCGGGAGGCGGTCCAGCCCGGCATACACCGGCAGCACCATGTAGGGCAGCCACAGGTAGGTGAGCGTGAGCACCACGGCTGTCAGGCCGTAGCCCGGGCTGGCACCGAAGGTCGACTCCACGACGCCACCGGGCTGGAGCATGGCCCGCCACGCGTAGGCCTTGACGAGGTAGGACGCCCAGAGCGGGACGAGCACGAGAGCCACCGCGATCCCGCGGAGCCTGGCCGGCACGACCCGTGCCATGAACCACGCGAACGGGACGGCGATGAGGATGCAGAGCACGGTGACGAGGGCCGCGATCAGGATGGTGCGCCCGATGATCCCGAGGTAGGTCGGAGTGAGCACCTCGCGGTAGTTCTGCAGCGAGACGTCGCGCACGACGGCACCGGTGAACGAGTCGGTGGTGAAGAACGCGGTGACGAAGATCGTGGCGAGGGCGCCGAGGTAGGCCACACCGAGCCACGCGAGGGGCGCGGCGAGCAGCCCGGCGGGGAACTTGTTCCGCATCGGGGTCCTCCCTTCGCTCGCTCGTGTGGCCCGGCCGGGTGCGGCCGGGTGTGGTCGGGTCGGTCGTGCTGATCTGCCGGGCCCGCGGCTCGTGACGCGGGCCCGGCAGCTCGATCAGCTGTTGCGGACCTCGGTCCAGGCCTTGGTCCAGGCCGCGTAGTCGGTGCACTTCACGTCGGTGCGACCGTCGAGGCAGGCCTCGATGGGGGTCGTCCAGTAGTAGACCTTCGAGAAGTAGTCCTCGTCCTCCGCGTGGAAGATCGTGCAGTGGTTCGGATCTGCCGTCTCGGCGCAGGCCTTCTGGTTGCCGGGCGCCTCACCGAAGTACTCGGCGATGGCGGCGTTGGCCTTGGGGGAGACGATGTGGTCGATGAACTTGTAGCTGCAGGTCTTGGCCTTGCTCTTCGCGCCGACCATCCAGGTGTCCGACCAGCCGGTGGCGCCCTCCTTGGGCAGCACGACGTCGATGGGGGCGCCCTCGGACTTCGCCACGTTGGCGATGACCTGCCAGGTGGTGCCGATGGTGGAGCTGCCGGCCTTGAAGGCCTGCACCTCCTTGAGGTAGTCCGCCCAGTACTCGCTCACGTTGGGACTCTGCGCCTTGAGGAGGTCCACGGCGGCGGTGAGCTGCTTGGTGTCCAGGGCGTAGGGGTTCTTGATGCCGAGAGCCGGCTGGCTCGCCATGAGGTAGAGCGCGGCGTCCGCGATGTAGATGGGGGAGTCGTATGCCGTGACGCTGCCGGCCTGCGCGCCCGCCTTGTCGAACACCGCTCCCCAGCTGTCAGGTGCCGGTGAGACCTTCTCCGTGTTGTACATCAGCACGTTGGCGCCACGGCCGTGCGGGATGCCGTACATCGTGCCGTTCACGGAGTTCCACGGCTTGTCCTTCAGGGAGGCGAAGATGTCCGGGTAGTTCGTGACGAGGCCGGTGTTCATCGGCTCGACGTCGCCCGCGGCGATGAGCCGCAGCGTGGCGTCGCCCGAGGCCGAGACGACGTCGTACTGGCCGGTGCGCATCAGCTGCACCGCCTCGTCGGAGGTGCCGAACGTCTTGACCGTCACCTGGCAGCCCGACTCCTTCTCGAAGTCGCTGACCCAGTCGACCGCCGGGTCGGTCGAGCCGTCCTCGACGTAGCCGGGCCAGGCCAACACACTGACCTTTCCCTCAGGGGTGCCGAGGGCGTCGAGGGCCTTGAGGTCGGGGACCTTGAAGCCCCCGGCGACGGTGCCGCCGCCGTCGCCGGTGGTAGCCGTGTCATCGGAACCGCAGGCCGAGAGGGCCAGGGCCGCGACTGCGGCGATCGCGCCGAGGCGCAGGGTGGTTGAGGAACGCACGGGGACTCCTTGGGTGTTGCGTGGGGGTGGGATCTTCAGTTGTGTGACGGGATCGGTCGGAGAGGTGGCGGCGGGGCGGCGTGAGGCGGTGGCGCTCAGGCCGGAGTGGGGATCTCGATGACGTGCCGGGGTGCGAAGAACAGCTCGACGTCGGTGCCGCGCACCGCGCCCTCGGGTGGGGCGCGGTGTCCGTTCTGTTCGAGCACGACGAGCTGACCGCCCGCCGCGAGGTCGACGACGTAACGGGTCACCGGCCCGGCATACACGACCTCGGTGAGGGTGCCCGGGGCGCGGACCGATCCCTGCTCAGGGGGGCCGCCCGGCAGGGCGAGGTGGATCTTCTCCGGTCGGATGCCGAAGGACCCATCGCTGCCGAGGAGGGTGCGGGCGGTCTCGCCGGACAGCAGGTTCGAGGTGCCCACGAAACCTGCCACGAAGGCGCTCGCGGGGCGTTCGTAGACCTCCCGGGCCGTGCCGACCTGCTCGATGCGCCCGGCGTTGAAGACGGCGATCCGGTCGGAGAGGGTCAACGCCTCCTCCTGGTCGTGAGTGACGAAGAGGAACGTGATGCCGACGTCTCGCTGGATCGCCTTGAGCTCGACCTGCATCTGCTCGCGCAGCTTGAGGTCGAGGGCGCCGAGGGGCTCATCGAGCAGGAGCACCTGGGGCCGGTTCACGAGCGCCCGTGCGAGGGCGACGCGCTGCCGCTGGCCGCCGGAGAGCTGGGTGGGTCGGCGTGTCCCGAGGTCGGCCATCCGTACCTGCTCCAGGGCCTCGCCGGCCCGCCGCCGAGCCTCGGCCCCGGCGACCTTCTTGACCCGAAGGCCGTACTCGACGTTGTCGAGCACGCTCATGTGCGGGAAGAGCGCATAGTCCTGGAAGACGGTGTTGACGTCGCGCCGGTTCGCTGGGAGGTCTGTGACGTCGCTGCCGCCGAGCTCGACCGTGCCTCCGGTGGGCTCCTCGAAGCCGGCGATCATCCGCAGCACGGTCGTCTTGCCCGAGCCCGACGGGCCGAGCATCGAGAAGAACTCTCCGGCAGCGATGTCGAGGTCCGCCCCGGCGACGGCGACGACCGGGGGCGAGCCGAGGAACTCCTTGCGTAGCCCTCGGAGCCTGATCGCGGGTTCATCGGTGCTCACAGGCCCTCCTTCGGGCGATGGGGCCGGGGCTCTCCGGCGCTTGCGCGAAAACATATGGGACCATAGGTTTGACACGCAACCCCCTGGGCGGCCTGTTACCAAACGGTGTCCCGGGGGCCTGCCGTCTGGCGACGGGGTCCGAGGAGGAGGTGCTGCGCATGGGTGACGCCGCTGCGCCATCCGGCGCCTCGCTCCAGTTCGGTTCCTACGCAGCCGTCTTCGCTCCCCTGGACGCCGAGGGTCGGGCAGCGACGGTGGCTCGCAGACTCGGGGACTCGATCGCGTTCGGGATGCTTCCGGACGGGTCACCCCTGCTGCCCGAACCGGAGCTGGCCGAGCGCTTCGGTGTCGCGACGGTGACGGTGCGAGAGGCCCTGTCGGACCTTCGCGCCGCCGGGCTCATCCGCACCCTGCGAGGTCGGCGTGGCGGCTCGTTCGTCGTCGCTCCATCAGACGGTGGTCGCGCGGCCTTGCTGGATCGGCTCTCCCGCACGGGGATCGGTGGGTGGCGAGACCTCGCTGACCACTACGCGACCGTCAGCGGGGGGTGTGCCCGGCTCGCGTCGGAGCGAGCGGACGAGGCCGACGTCGCCCGTCTGGACGACCTGGCGCACCGCGACATGGGCGCTGGCAGGGCCCACGTCCCCCGGTTGGAGGGGCAGTTCCACCTCGATCTGGCCGCGACCGCCCAGTCGGCCAGGCTGACCCGCGAGGAGATGGCACTGCAGTCCGAGCTCGGACCGGTGCTCTGGCTCGCACACTCGCTGGTGGGCTCTATCGAGCAGGCGGCGGTGCGGCACGCGGCCATCGCACACGCAGTCAGGCACGGCGATGGCTCGGGCGCCCGGGCCGAGGCAGAGGCTCACGTCGGAGAGCTCTTCGGGGCGCTCCGGACCATGATGGTTCAGGCGAGGAGGAGCCGATGACGACAGGGACGACACGGGGATCGGGTGATGCAGGGGCGACGGGGGTCGAGGTGGCACGTCGCGTCCAGGAGATCGGCACGCTGATCACGGACTCCGTTGAGGAGCTCGCAGACCTCGTCGCCTCGCAGCTCTCCGCACAACCACCTCGTCGCGCTGACCTCGCCATCGAGAAGCGGTGCCGAGAGCTCATGGCACAGCCTGAGCTGCCCCTCGCAGGAGCGGGTTTCGTCGCTGCCAACGGTGTTCTGGCAGACGCCCGCTACTGGTTGGAGTGGTGGACAGCGAACCCCGACGATGCCGCGAGCCTTCGCAAGCTCGCCGCGGAGACCGACCCCACGTCGATCGGGTTCCGCGACTACACCGAGCTGTCGTGGTTCGTGACCCCCCGGGACAGCGGCCGGTTGTGCGTCACCGGCCCCTACGTCGACTACATGTGCACCGACCAGCACACCCTGACGACCACGCTCCCGGTGAGCGACCGAGGTGGGTTCCTCGGGGTCGTCGGTGTCGACCTGCTGGTCGCAACCATGGAGCGACTCCTCCGGAGCGAGCTGGATGCGGTGGCCGGGGTGTGCGTCGTGGTCAACGCGGCGGGTCGGGTCGTGGCGTCGTCAGACCCGGTGTGGGTGGTCGGCGACCTGGTGCGCGGGCTGCCGTTTGACGAGTGGTTCGCGGAGACGGATGCGCGACCGGTGCGGGTGATGGAGACGCCGGCGCGAGACGAGCCCAGCGGGTGGTCCTTCATCCGATGCCAGGGCTTGCCTCTCGGCGTCCTCGTCAGGCCCTGAACGCGCCCTCGGCGGCTGCTTCAGGGCAGGGGCGTGGCCGTCACGACGATGTCGTCCCGGTGGCTTCGCAACTGGGGGGGTGTTCGCCGCGACAGGTGAGGAGTCCCTCAGCCGGGGTGGGGTGGCGCGCTCGGGGTGAGGACCTCCGTGTGTGCCTCGGGCCCGGATGCTCGTGAGATGCCGCGCAGCAGCGGCTGTGACGCGAGCGCGAGCGCGAATGCCGTGACGGTGGCGGCGACGGTGACCGAGAACGCGCCGAGGTGACCGTGCTCGTCCGCGAGGCGTCCGGCCACGGCCGACCCCACGGCATACCCGATGCCGGTGATGGAGGCGAGGAGGGTCATGGCGGTGCCGACCCGCGCGGGCGGAGCGGCCTTCTCGCCCAACATGAAGACGCTGATCATGTAGGGAGCCACCGCGAAGCCGAGAACGAGCACCACTGCGAAGAGCCCCGGGATGGTGTCGATGAACAGCAGCGGAATTGAGAGCACCGCGAGCCCGGTGGCGGCGGTGAGCACGCGGACGGCGTAGCTGAAGCCAGCCGGGAGTGCTGCCACGGCCAGCCCCGCGATGACGCTGCCGACGCCGAGCGAGGCGTGCACCAGGCCCGCGATCCCGGGCTGGCCCGCGAGGGTCGCCAGCACGGTCGTGCCCGTCTGCACCGACCCGAAGACCACCCCGATGAGGAACTGCGCGGCGAGCAGCACGATGAACGCCGCGGTGACGAGGCGAGCCGTGCTGTGTGCGGTCGGGCGGTGGGCATGGGCGAGCCGTGCAGTGGGGTGGAGCGCGAAGCCGCAGCCGAAGACGAGCAGCACGACGGCTGCGAAGACGAGCCCGACTGCCGGGCTCGCGACGACGACGAGCACCCCGAGGATGGCCGGCCCGAGCACGAAGGACGCCTCGTCGGCTGCGCCCTCGTAGGAGAACGCGGTCTCCATCAGGCGCGGTTGGCGGCTCCCGGTCTTGCGGGTGATCGGGCGCCAGCGCACCCGGGCGAGCGGCCCGATCTGGGGCATCGCGACCCCGGCGACGGCAGCGGCGCCGATGACCACGGGCGTGGAGGCCCCGTCATGGGCGACCCAGACCAGGACGAGCAGCCCGATGCCGCCCGCGATCGACTGGACGAGGACGACCGGTCGCTGGCCGATGCGGTCCGCGAGGGAGCCCGCGATCGGTGCGCCGACGGCATTCGCCACGGCCAGGGCACCGGCCGCGGCACCGCCGGCACCGTAGGAGCCGGTCGTGGCGGCCACGAGGAGCAGGGCGCCCATCTGGCTCATGGCCAGGGGCAGCCGCCCGACGAAGGCCACGAGGACGTAGAGGGGACCGGCGAGCGAGAACAACCGCCGGTAGGAGGTGATGGGTGACACGCGAGTCTTCCGATCTGGGCCCGGGTAGGGCAGAGCAGGCGTGCGCCGTACCCGCCTCCGAGACGCACAGAAACCCTCTACGCGCCTCATTCTACCGCGACTTATTGCGCCCCAGCCACGCCCGCAGGCCCTTTGGTGGCCGCGCGACGTGGTTGGAGCACAATAGGTCGCGGGGTGGGTCAGGTGCGGCGGGTGACCTGAGGGGCCTTCCGGATGCCGGCCGCGGCGATCCCGGCGGCGAGCAGGGGGACGAGCAGGCCCACCACGGCGAGCTGGAGCCACGGAATGACGAGGATGCTCGGGGCGTCGATGGACATGCCGCTCATGGGGTCGTAGTTGTCGCTTGTCAGCAGCCGGGCGATGGCGATGCCGGGCACGAGACCGACCGCGACCCCGAGGAGACACCCCACCGCGGCCAGCACGAACGCCTGCGCAGCGGCCATCACCCGACGGGTGCCACGCGTGGCACCGAGGGCGGCCAGGGTGGCCTGGTCGCTCTGCTGCTCGGCGAGGCTGAGGGCCGTCGAGGTGAGCGTGATGACGAGGATGAGGAGGCCGAAGACACCCAGGAGGATCGCGACGACGAGCCGGTCGTAGCGCTCGAAGCCCTTCTCGACCTGGACGTAGGCGTCGTCGCCCAGGGCCTTCTGCACCTTCTCGGCCGTCTCGTCGCTCACCGCGGCACCGCTGGGGTCCCGCAGGGTCAGGCTCTGGGGGATCGTCGGCCAACCGCGCGTGGTGGCGGTGTCGGTGGCCAGGACGACCGAGCCGCCCAGCATCCGGCCGGTGCTGTCCTTGGTGCGGGGGACCACGACCAAGGGCACCGAGGCATCCTGCTCGACCTTGACCTCAAGGTCGGTCGGCCCCTCGGCCTGCGGGTCGACGACGTACGTGCCGCGGGCGAGGCGCACGCTCGTGCCGTCGGCCGACAGGTTGATGGGGTCGCGGACCACGGCGGCGCCGGCTCGCACGGCGTTCGCCTGGATGTCGTCGAGGTCGAGCCGGCGGACGAGCTCGGCGGCGGGCAGCAGGACGACGCCAGAGCCTCCGTTGTACGAGTTGGTGCCGACCGCGGAGCATGGAGGCACCTGCTGCGCTTCGACGTCGTTGGTGGGCTGGAAGTCCGGGTCCTCGATCGTCCGCTCGGGCGTACAGCCCCCGGGCACGAGGCTGACGAAGGTGAGGCGGTAGGGCTCCACCGGCTGGTCGTTGCCACGCAACCACGGATCACCGGTGTCGACAGCGAGGTTCTCCGTCGCCACGAGGCCGGGGGCGGCGGCCCCGATGGCGTCGGAGTCGAAGGGCGTCTCGGAGTTGACGTAGACGAGCGCCTCACCCGCGATGGTCTGCGGCACGTACTGCCGCATCTGCTGCTCGGTGTCGCTCGCGAGACCGGTGAGCCCGAAGGACAGGCCCGCCACCGCGGCGAGCACGGCGGCGACCGACGGCGCGCTACGCGCCCGGTGTCGAGCCAGGTCGCGGGCCGCCATCCGCAGAGAGGTGGGAAGGTGGCCGCCCAACCTGCCGACGAGCGTGAGGATCACCGGCACGAGGAACAGCGTGCCGAGAATGAGCAGCACCGCGCCGATCGTCACGGTGTACTCCCCGCCCTGCTGGATGCCGAGCAGCTCGGTGGCGCTCGGGAGGCCGGCCACCCCGGTGGAACCGAGGACGAGGACCCCGCCCACTCCTGCCAGCACGACGCCGACGACGAAGAGCAGCCGGCTCGGGGGAGGTGACACGTTCTGGCCCCGCATCACCCCGACGATGTCGAGGCGGCCCAGCCGGCGAGCGGGAACGAGCGCCGCGACGAGGGTGCTCAGAACCGCGCACAGGGCGATGCCCGCGAGGATTCCCCAGCGGAGGTCCAACGGGCCGTCGATGCCGAGACCGTCACGGTTGGTCCAGGCGATGATCCCCCACGCGAGCACCACGCCGAGCAACACGCCGAGCACGGACGAGATGCCACCGAGCACCAACGCTGAGGCCAGCACGGTGCGGCGCAGGACTGCCGTACCAGCGCCGTTGCTGGCGGCCAGCGCCAGGGTTCGGCGCTGCCGGGCCGCGCTCACGGCGAAGGCCGGGCCCACCAGGAGCGCCGTGACGATGAGGAGCATCGTGGCGCCGAGGCTGACCATCAGGGTCATCTCCTGGGCCTGGCCGACGTTGCTCCCGCGGATCTGCTCGGGTATCTCGGACTCCTGAGGCGGGTCACGCAGGACGGCGGCCGACGTGACGGTCAGGCCGTACTGGTTGAGCGAGAGGACCTGGGCCCACGTGACGGGGTCGGTGCCCGTGACCAACCAGCGACCGTTGCCAGTGGTGTCGGTCAGCGGCTGGGAGACCACCAGGCCGGTGTCGGAGTCACCCGGCCCGCGTCCGGGGACGACCCCCACGATGACAACGGTGCGCTCTGCGCCATCGACGTCGAAGGTGGCCGAGCCGGTTCGGGGCAGGTCGCGGGTCAGGCCGTACTGCGTGACCGCTGCCTCGCCGGGGCCCTTGGGCCAACGGCCCGAGACGAGGGCGGTCTTGACTCCGAGGTCCACCGCGTTGCTCAGGGCCATGACATCGAAGGAGATCCTCCGCTCACCGATCGTGGTGCGGGCGCGGATCGTGGAGACCGCCGAGACAGGGGCACCGACGAGTCGGGAGATTGCGCCGGCGTTGCTGAAGGCGTCGACACCACGGTCGTAGCCCTCGATGGGAGTGGCCTGCTTGCCCTCGGACGCAGTCCCGTTCCAGGGGTCCGACTGCTGGAACATCTGAGACGGGTCAGGCCCCTCCACCAAGGCCTGCGCACTTCCCATCGTGGGCTCGATCCGTTCCGCACCACTGACGTCGGACGTGGCCGCGATAGTCACCAGCACGCTGAGGAGGAGGGTCGGGATGGCGACCATCACCACGACGAGCGCACTGCGACCCTTGTGCCGCCGCACGTCGCGGCGAGCCATGCGCAGGGCAACCGCCCAGCTCGCCCGCCACGCGGCATACCGGCTGGCCTCCGACGAGGGAGTGGGCGCGTGCCGATGTCCGTCGGCCCGCTGCTCCGCCGAAGCGAGGGTGGTCATCGGATCGGGCCGCCGTGGGCGAGGAGGTCTTCCGCGGAGTCGGGGGAGCCAGTGGTGTCGACGACGACGCCGTCGCGCAGGAAGACGACGCGGTCGGCCCACGCCGCGTGGCGGGCCTCGTGCGTGACGAGCAGGCCGGCCACGCCGTCGTCACAGCGATCGCGCAGCACCCGCAGCACCTCCTCGCCGGTGTGGGTGTCGAGGGCGCCGGTGGGCTCGTCCGCGAGCACGAAGCGCCGCGTGCCGACCAGGGCGCGCGCGATGGCGACCCGCTGCTGCTGGCCGCCGGACATCTGGTCGGGATAGCGGTCCGAGAGGGCCATGAGGTCCATCAGGTCGAGGGTCTGTCGGGCCTGGCGGCGAGCCTGGCGGGCGCGCACGCCGTCGAGCTCCAGGGGGAGCGAGACGTTCTCGGCCGCGGTGAGGCTGGGGATGAGGTTGTAGTCCTGGAAGACGAAACCCATCCGGCGGCGACGCAGCTTGGCGAGGTCGCGCGGCGCGAGCTGGGTCAGCACGTCGCCACCGATCGAGACCGTGCCCGACGTCGGCTGGTCCAGGCCGCCGGCGACGTTGAGCAGGGTCGACTTTCCCGAACCGCTCGGCCCCATGACGGCCACCAGCTCGCCGGGGTGGATCTGCAGCGAGACCGAGTCGAGGGCGGTGACGGCGGTGTCGCCGGAGCCGTGGATACGGGTGACGTCGGTGAGCACGACGTGCGGTGCGGTCATGGTGCGGCCCCCTCAGGCATGGTCACCACCGGCGCGGTGCCGGTGGTGTGGTCGTGCGGGATGCGGTGTGGTCGGCAGCGGTCTGTGGGGGTGCGGGCCCTGCTGCCGACGGCAGGGGGGCCCTGCTCGCGATGCGGGCCAGCATCGACTCGACGTGGTCGAGCCAGCGCACCTCGGCCTCGGCCGAGAACACGAGGTTCTCCAGCACGAGCAGCCAGGCCGTGCTCGGCTCCTGCGTGAGGCCCTCGGCCGCCCCCTCCCCACGGTCGAGGGCCTCACGCTTGAGCCGGGTCAGGTCCCGGAGGTGGCGCAGGGTGGCGGTGCGCTGGGTCTGCACGACCCGTTGTACGTGCACTCCCGGCGCGGTGACCGCGAGGGCGAGCTTGATCGTCAGCTCGTCGCGGGGGGTGTTGCTGCGGTCGACCGGGGTGGCCCACCAGGCGTCGAGCTCCGCGCGCCCGCTGTCTGTGAGGCGGTATGGGATGCGGCTCTCGGCGTCGGGCTCGCCCGCAACCTCGACGATCTCGTCGCGCACGAGCCGGTCGAGGGTCGTGTAGACCTGCCCCACGTTGAGGGGCCAGGTGCCGCCGGTGCGCCCCTCGAACTCCGAGCGCAGCTGGGCGCCGTACTTCTCGCCCTCGGCGAGCAGCGCCATCAGCCCCAGCCTCACCGACATCTCGCCCCCCTCTCGCGACAGGACGGCCCCGGCATACCCGGTATGTCCCTGTGGTTGAGGAGATGTATACCGAGTATCAACGACCGAGTCAACCCGACTTCTTGCGCCACAGCCACGCGCTGGGGCGCCCTGAGCGCAGCCGAGCGTCGCTGGAACGCAAGAAGTCGGGGTGGGGAGGGGGGGTGCTGGGTCGAGCCGGTGGGTCAGGCGTGGGCGATGAGCTGGGCGCCGAGCGCGAGCAGCGCGGGCACCGTCTGCACGAGCAGGATGCGCCGGCTCACGGTGAGCGCCCCGTAGATCCCGGCGACCGCCACGCAGGCCAGCGTGAAGATGGCGAAGGCCAGCCGGTGCTCGCTCGGACCGACGAGGGCGAGCACCAGGCCCGCGACGAGGAAACCGTTGTAGAGACCCTGGTTCCCGGCCATCGTCGTCGTCTGGGCCGCCATCTCGCGGCTCGTGCCGAAGGCCGCACGGGCCCGAGGGGTGTTCCACAGCGCCATCTCGAGGACGACGATGGAGAGGTGGATGAGGGCCACCAGCCCCGTGAGCACCGCTGCGAGCACCGCCATGCACGATGTCTACCGCACGCGAGGCGCGAGCGGGGATGAGTCCGGCCCCGAGCGCGGCCGGGAGGATCACACGGCGTCGGTGCGGATCAGCCGAGGGTGAGCAGGATCTTCCCGATGTGGGTGCTGGACTCCATCTGCCGGTGCGCCCCGGCCGCCTCGGCGAGCGGGAACTGGCCGTGCACGATCGGGCGAACCTGACCGGCCTCCACGAGCGGCCAGACGTGCTCGCGCACGGCGGCGACGATCGTGGCCTTCTCGGCGGCCGGGCGCGAGCGCAGCCCGGTGGCGATGACCGCGCCGCGCTTGGCGAGGAGGGCACCGATGTCGAGCTCGCCCTTGCTGCCGCCCTGCATGCCGATGATGACGAGTCGGCCCGAGGTGGCGAGCGCAGCGACGTTGCGGGAGAGGTATTTCGCGCCCATGTTGTCGAGGATGACGTCCGCGCCGTGCCCGTCGGTGGCCTCGCGCAGCCGCTCGACGAAGTCCTCCTCGCGATAGTTCACGAGCACCTCCGCCCCGAGCTCGCGGCACGCCTGAAGCTTCTCGGGGCTCCCGGCGGTCACCGCGACCTGGGCGCCGACCTGTCGGGCGAGCTGGATCGCCATGGTGCCGATGCCGGAGGAGCCCCCGTGCACGAGGAGCGTCTCGCCCGGTTGGAGGTTGGCCGTGAGGAAGACGTTGGACCAGACGGTGCAGACGACCTCGGGCAGGGCGGCCGCCTCGACCAACGACACCCCCGCGGGCACGGGGAGCAGCTGGCCCGCGGGCACGGCGACCAGCTCGGCGTAGCCGCCACTGGACAGCAGGGCGCACACCTGGTCGCCGACGGCCCAGCCCTCGACTCCCTCGCCCAGTGCATCGATGACGCCGCTCACCTCGAGCCCCGGCACGTCGGACTCCCCCTTCGGGGGCGGATAGAGCCCTTGGCGCTGCATCGTGTCGGCGCGGTTGACCCCGGCGGCCGCAACCCGCACGACCACCTCTCCGACCCCCGCCTGAGGTGCGTCGACGTCGTCGAGGACGAGGGCGTCCGGCCCGCCGAACTCCGGGATCGTGATGGCTCTCATCCCGTCAAACTACCCGTGCTCACGACCCGTTCTGACCCTGCATCTGGGCGACCGCGCGATCGGCCAGCTCGGTGCCCGCCCCGTCGTAGATCTGGATGCCGGTCTGCGCACCATGCTCGACCGCCTGGGCGAGGTCGTCGTCGTACTGCGCGACGACGGCGACCGTGCCACCGAACCCGTTGGCCCGCAGCTGCGCCAGTGCGTCGAGGTTGTTCCCGTGGAACGGCATCGCCAGGAGCACCAGCGAGACGTCACAGAAGGGGCGCCCCTCCCAGAGCTCGGGATCCGTGGCGTCGCCCTCCACGACGCGCAGGCCACGCGCAGTGAGCTCGGCGACACGCTCCCGCGAGGCCTCCAGGCCGAGCACCTCGAGCCCGTACTCGCGGTGCAACCGGTCGTAGGCGGCCCGACCCACGCGGCCCATGCCCAGCACGACCGCCTGGGCCGTGCCCACCTCGAAGGGCCGGTCCTCCGGGTGCAGCCGGTCCACCGGACGGTCGGGGAGCACACCCCGCACGACTCGGGCCAGGTACTCGGGATGCCGCCCGGGCAGCGAGGCGAGGACGAAGCTGGCCGCAACCGCGGTGCCGATGACCGTGGCCCAGGACCGGTCGAGCAGCGATGCCGGTGCCGCCACCACGACGATGAGCCCGAACTCCGAGTAGTTCGCCAGGGTCGTCCCCGTGAGGACGGAGGTGCGACGCCGCATCCGCGCGGACCAGAGCAGCACGGCATACCCGAAGGCCTTGAGCGGCAACAGCAGCAGCAACACGGCAGAGACAGCGAGCTGGGTGGCCGTCGGCAGACCTGAGAGCCCGATCGAGACGAAGAATGCGACGAGGAGCAGGTCCTTGAGCTCGAACAGGCCCTTGGCGAGCTCGTCCGCGCGGGGCTGGCCCGCGAGCAGCATGCCGACGACCAGCGCTCCCAGGTCGCCCTTGACACCGAGCGCCTCGAACAGCGCGTAGCCCGGCACCAGCGCCAGCACCACCCCGAAGAGCGGCAGGAGCTCGCCGTGACCGATGGAGGCGAGCACCCGGCGCAGGGGCCAGGCGGCGGGCAGGACCAGCAGCAGGAGCAGGGCCCACGGGCTGGGGGTGCGACCCTCCGCGACCGCGAGGAAGACGACTGCCGCGAAGTCCTGCATGACGAGCACACCGATCGCCGTGCGGCCGCCCAGCGAGCGCGACCACCCGTGGTCCTCCAGGACCTTGACGACGAAGACCGTGCTGGAGAAGGAGAGCGCAAAACCGACGAGCAGCCACGACGTGAGTCCGCCGCCGGCTGCCAGCCCCACCCCGGCCACTGCCAGCAGTCCGACCAGCGACGCGCCGACCACGCTCATCACGAGCATGTGCGCCGATGCGGTCAGCCACACCTCGCGCCCCAACAACGATCGCAGGTCGATTTTGAGCCCCACCCCGAAGAGCAGGATCGTCACGCCGAGGTTGGCGGCGAGGTCGAGACCGGCGACCGGAGCGATGCCGAATGCGCTGAGCGCGAACCCCGCTCCGAGGAAGCCGACCAGCGGGGGCAGGCGCGCCGCTGAGGCGAGCAACCCGCCGACCAACGCGCCGAGCAGGATCGCCGAGGTGTCGTCCACCCGTCGCTCCGATCAGTTGGGCCGGGTCGCGGCGACCGGCGTCTCGACGCGGGACGCGCGCGGGCTCCGTGCTGCGCCCATGATGGTGGGAAACCCCTTGGCCCCCATCACCGCTCCCGCCGCGAAGACGCCACCCATCAGCGCGCCTGCGACTCCAGGCGAGAACGCGTCGGACCCGGCGATGTAGAGGCCGCCGATCTCGGTGCGAGCCGGCACCAGCTGGTCCCTGATCCGCTGCGGAGTGGCGGCGAGACCGTAGATGCCGCCGCCCCGGTGACCCGTGAATGCCTCGATGGTGAGCGGCGTGGAGAGCTCGCGGTAGGCCACGAGGTCGCGAAAGCCGGGGTGATGGCGCTCAACGAGGTCGAGGAGCCCGTCACCGATGCGTTCCTTGAGCTGGTCGTATGCCGGGCCGCGGCGCTTCCACTGCTCACCGGCCCACTCCTCGAACGCGGCGTGCTCCACGAACGCAATGATCTCGGCGGTGTGCCGCTGCGACTCGGGGTCCTTCAGGGAAGGGAAGGACAGGTAGGCGCCCGGGGGGTCTCCGGTGAGCACGTCGGCCCAGCGCTCGCGAGTCGCGTCGTGGTCGTAGGAGTCGAAGTACCAGTGGTTCGCGCCGGTGAAACCCAGCGTGGCGGCGGAGTCGGTGAGCCCGAGGTAGAGCGTGACGGTGGAGATCGACGGCTCGGCGCTCGCCACCGCGGCAGTGAGCCGTGGCGCGGCCCCGCTCGGCAGGAGGCGAGTCGTGGTGGTGTGGGCCCCGGCATCCGAGATGACGATCGGTGCATGGAACGTGGCGTGGTGCGGACCGCGGCCCTTCTTGTAGCTCACCTCCACCCCGACGGCCCGACCGTTCTCGATGATCACCTGCTCGACGGTGTGGTTGACGAGGCAGTTGCCGCCGTGCTTCTCGATCACCTCCATCGCTCCGTCCGCGATCGTCTTCGAGGTGCCGACGGGATACCAGCCGCCACGCAGATAGTGCTGCACGACGAGGGCGTGCATCGCGAACGCACTGCGACCCGGAGGGAGCCCGTAGTCGCCCCACTGCGAGGTCACGACGGCGCGCAGTCGCGGGTCGGTGAAGCGGCGCGCGAGGTAGTCCTTGGTGGTGCTGAGCCCGAGGCGTCGGTCGCGCAGCCCGGCGAGCCCGAGCCCGCTGCGCAGCAGCCACGGCGCGGACCAGCGGTAGCCCTCGCGGCCGAACCACGCGGAGGCGCGCTTGACGTCGGCGAAGTAGCGGGTGATCGCCTCCGCCTCAGCGGGGAACGCGGCTTTGAGCACACCGGCATACTCGAGCGGGTCGCTCGGCACCTCGATGGTGAGGTCGGGGTAGTGGAAGACCTCGAGCACGTGCGGCATCTGCTGCCACTTCACCCCGCCGCCGGTGACGAGGTCGAACAGCCCGCGCATGCTGCCGCCCTCGTGCAGTCCACCCAGATAGTGGATGCCGACGTCCCAGTGCCAGCCCTTGCGCATGAAGGTGTGGGTGAAGCCGCCGAGCTTGAAGTGCGACTCCAGGACGAGCACCCGCTTGTGCTCGAGCTCGGCGAGGATGCTTGCGGCAGCGAGCCCGCCGATGCCGGACCCGATGACGATGACGTCATAGTCGTGCTGATCGTCCATCGGGTCTCCC
>JBDSNZ010000289.1:0-19117 GCA_039915055.1 Ornithinibacter sp. | reverse complement strand
TCCAGATGATCATCACGGCGACGGCCAGGCCCTTGAGCGCCACCCACAGCCAGCCGAGCTGGTCGCTGAACGGACCGTGCCAGCCACCCAGCCACAGCGTGGCGAACAGCAGCGACATGACGACGATTCCGGCATACTCCGCGAGCAGGAAGAAGGCGAAGCGCAGCCCGGTGTACTCGGTCCAGGCGCCCATCACGAGCTCCGCGTCGGCGATCGGCATGTCGAACGGTGGTCGCTGCAGCTCGGCCACTGCGGCCACGAGGAAGACCAGGCCGCCGGCCAGCTGCCAGAGCATCCACCACGGCGACCAGGCGTCGGTCAGGCCGAGCAGGGAGAGGGAGCCACCCGCGAGCGCGATCGACGCCACTGACAGCACGATCGGCAGCTCGTAGGACACCAGCTGGGCGGCGGCGCGCAGCCCGCCGAGGAGCGCGTACTTGTTCGCGCTCGCCCAGCCCGCCATCAGGGTGCCGAGGGCTCCGACCGAGGTGGCGGCGAGCACGAGCACCAGTGAGAGCGGCACGTCGACGGCTGCGACCCCCTGCCCGACCGGGATCGCCGCCAGGGCGATGAGGTAGGGGATGAGCGCGACGGCGGGTGCCAGCCGGAAGACCCAGCGGTCCGCGGCGCGGGGGGTGATGTCCTCCTTCTGGACGAACTTCACCCCGTCTGCGACGAGCTGGGCCCACCCGTGGAAGCCACCGGCATACATCGGCCCCAGCCGGCCCTGCATGTGCGCCATCACCTTGTGCTCGGCCTGACCGACGAGCAGGGGCAGCACGAGGAATGCCGCGAGCACGGCTGCGGAGCGGACTGCCACCTCGAGCGCGGTCACCGTGGGCCCCACTCCGGTGGGGGGACTCCGGGCGCCTGCACGCGGCGGCGGCCGGGCGACTTCACGGAATCGTGGCCCTCCCCCGGCTCCTTGCCACCGGGCCACGGCTTGCTGGCCCGCGCAGCGAGCTGGAAGGACTTGCGCAGGGGGGTGCCCTCGAAGCCGTCGGGCAGCAACAGGGGGCGCATCGGCAGCCCGCTCCCGTCGTCGAACCCGAGGAAGTCGAGGCCGAACATCTCGTGGGTCTCGCGCTCGTGCCACGCGGCCCCGGCGAAGACCTCGGTGACGGACTCCACCGGCTCGCCCTCGCCCACACGGGCCACGAGGAGGATGCCGCGCAGTGCGCCCGGAGTGGAGACGTCGAGCAGGTGGGCCACCAGGTCGAAGCCGGGCGCGGTCTCGTCGTAGGTGCGGTCGACAGCGCTCAGCCAGTCGAAGAAGGTGAAGCCGTCCGCTCTGGCAGACGCGACGGCGTCACGCCAGCCGTCGGCCTCGACCACACGCGTCTCGTCCGCCACCCGCGCAGCCTATCCACCAGAGGCGCTCGGAAGACGATCCACCGGGCCGTCGCGCTGCCGCTTGCCCCTGTGGCGTCAGACTGCCGTCGGCTCGTCGGAGGTGAGCACCGCCTGGGCAGCGACCACGGCCAGACCCGCCAGCCCGACGAACCAGCCCCATCGTTGGTGACCTGTCTCGACCAGGCCGTATGCCGTGCCAACGGTCAGGAGGAGCGCGGCCAGGAGCCGCGGCCCCTGGGCGAGCCGGAACCGCGCCTTCGGCGCCATGAACATCCCCCACAGGAGCAGCACCACGCCAGTGGCCAGCACCCCGGCGAGCCACCCCGCGAGACCACCTTCCACAGCGTCGTGGGCGACCACCCCGGCGCCACCGAAGAGCGCGAGCTCCACGATGAACGCCACGACGGCGAGCGCCAGCAGGCTCGGCGTCCCGATGCGGGGCTCGCTCACGGCTTGGTGAGGAGGTCGCGGGTGACCTCGCCCGCCGCCGCGGTGCGGTGACCGGCATACCGAGCAGCTCGACCCGGCTGACGCGCGCCGATCCCGGCGCCGGTGACGCGCTCTGCAGCAATCTTCTCCTGCAACATGATGATGCCCTGGAGCAGCGCCTCGGGGCGCGGCGGACAACCCGGCACGTAGACGTCGACCGGGATGAGCTGGTCGACACCCTTGGTCACGCAGTACGAGTCCCAGTAGGGGCCACCGGAGTTGGAGCAGGCCCCGAACGAGATCACGTACTTCGGCTCCGGCATCTGGTCGTAGAGGCGTCGGATCGCGGGAGCCATCTTGTCGGTCACCGTGCCGGACACCACCATGAGGTCGGCCTGCCGCGGACCGGGCGCGAAGGGGATCACTCCGAGCCTGATGAAGTCGTGGCGGCCCATCGACGTCGCGATGAACTCGATGGCGCAGCACGCGAGCCCGAAGTTGAACACCCAGAGGCTGTAGCGCCGACCCCAGTTGAGGACGATGCGGATCGGCTTGGGTGCGTGCTCGGACAGCGGCCCGACGCGCGGCATCGGCAGGTCGACGCTCATCCCGTGGACCACCTCAGAAGCCCGCGCCGCGCCGCGTGGAGCAGCCCGACGATGATGACGCCGACGAACACCACGACCTCCACCAGCGACGCGACCCCGAGCTCGGGGTCACGCAGCACGAGCGCCCACGGGAACAGGTAGACGGCGTCGACGGCGAAGACGACGTAGAGGAAGGCGAAGCTGATGTAGCGGATCTGGCTCTGCGCCCACCCGGCGCCGACCGGGTCCACCCCGGACTCGTAGGTGCGCAGCCCGGTCTCGGTGACCGCCCGCGGTGCGAGCAGCCGTCGCGCGAGCATCGCGGCCGTGACCAGCAGGATGCCGGCCAGCAGCACTCCCGCTGCTGCCAGGTAGCCCTCCATGCCGTGCAGCCTAGACCGGTGCGGGCTCAGCTGCGAGAGAGCACGTCGGCACTGACGACGATCACGAACTCGTGGTCATCGGTGAGGACGTTGAGGAAGCCGGGATCCACGCTCAGGACGTAGCCGGAGATCGTGCGGTCGGTGGTGACGATCCTCTCGTGGGGGACCCACGGAGTCTGCACGAACGCCGCGACGAGGAGCACCGCCAGCCCCGTGACCACGCCGACCCTCGCCATCACCCGGGCCGTGGCGCCGCGCACCCGGTGCTCGGGTGGCAACCGGTGGATCAGCGCGAACACCACCAGCAGTCCGACGGCGGCGGGCGGGAGCCACCAGCTGTGGAAGCTCACGGTGAGTGCCACGAGCAGCACCGTGCTCAACGCAGCGAGGAGGATGAGCGCAGGCCGCCGGCCGGGCGCCCCCCACATGGCTGCCGCCACGAGCAGCGGCAGCACCCACAGGAGCAGGAGCGCGGTCAGCAGGTGGCCGGCCATGAGGGAGCCGAAGAGCAGGGTCACTCCCTCACCCAGGCCCAAGGTGGTGCTCACGAGGTATGCCGTGTCCCAGTCGTAGCCCGAGACCGCGAAGACCCGAAGGAGCAGGAACCCGAACCCCCACACCGCCACATAGGCGGCCAGCTGGGCCGGGCGGGACGGTCCGTCACCGGATGCCGGTGTGCCCGCGGTGGTCATGCCGGGAACCGGAGCTCACCGGCGAGCCGGGTCTGCGAGACGGTGATGTCAGCGATGGTCATCGGGTCGACCGCCGCCGGGTCCTCCTCGAGCACCACGAGGTCGGCGTACTTGCCCCCCTCGATGGACCCGGTGACCGACTCGGCACCGCACTGCCATGCGGCATCCACCGTGACCGCGCGAAGCGCCGCCTCGACGGGGATCCGCTCGTCACCGTTCAGGACGTCACCGCTCTCGAGCATGATCCTGGGTGACCGCGTCCTGGACGTAGCGCAGCGGCTCCAAGGGGGTGACGTTCCAGTCGCTGTGCAACGAGATGCGCAGGCCCGCCCGAAGCGCCGAGGCGCACGGGTCGTAGAGGCCGCCCGCTCCGGTCCCAGGAGGCGGTCACGGAAGGCGGTCCCCCACCACCGGACGTGACCGATGAGGAACGAGGGCGAGAGACCGAGGTCGACCATCGCCGCGATGTGCTCGGGGCGCAGCACGCTGCAGTGCTCGATCCGGTGTCGGTGATCAGCGCGTGGGTCCGTGCGCAGCGCCTTCGCGAACGCGTCGATGGTGACGTCGATCGCGGCATCTCCGTTGGCGTGCACCCCGACCTGCCACCCGTCATGGTGGGCACGCGACACGGTCTCGGCGAGCTCCGCCGGGGAGAAGTTCAAGGACCCGCGGGAGTCGCTCCCGAGGTAGGGCTCTCTTTGGAAGCCGGTGCCGGCCTGGTTCGAGCCGTCGGACCACGCCTTGATGCCGTCGACGCGGAACAGGTCATCACCGAAGCCCGGGTGAAGGCCCATCTCGGACCACACGTCGTAGGCGCTGGACACGAGCATCCCCCGATAGCGCACCGGCGAGCCCTCCCCCACGACCCCCTGCAGCACCTCCAGGTCGGACGCCCCGTCGATCGACCCGATCCCACAGTCATGCAGGAGGGTCACTCCCTCGGCAGCGGCTCGCCACGTCAGATCACGGATCCGGTCGGCGAGTGCGCTGCCGGTGACCATCGGCATCCCCGGGGTGAACGCCAGGACGGCCGAGGACTCCTCGAGCCGGCCGGTCAGCTCACGGGCCGGGTCTCGCGCGTATCGGCCGGCCGGTGGGTCCGGGGTCTCGCGCCCCACGCCGGCGCGCTCGAGTGCGACGGAGTTGGCATACGCGATGTGCCCGATACTCTCCAGGACCAGCAGCGGCCTGCCCGGGACCAGCCGGTCGAGCACGGCACGGTCAAGCTGCGGATGGCCGTCGGTGATGCTGGGGTCGAACTGCTGGGCCACCACCCAGCCGGTCGGCGACGTCGGCGCATCGCGACGTGCCGTGAACACGGCGTCGGCACTCGGACAGGTCATCTGGCTGAGGTCCACCCAGTCGGCGAGCTGGACCATCGAGGAGTGCATGTGCGGGTCGACCAGCCCGGGCAGCAGGGCACGACCCTCGAGGTCGACGACGTCGGTGGCCGGGCCGACGAACGCCCCCATCTCGGAGTCGGTGCCGACCGCCACGACGCGGCCGCCGCGCACTGCCACCCCCTGTGCCCGGGACCCGGCGGCATCCATCGTCAGGACGGTCCCCCCCGTGAGCACGAGGTCTGCGCTGCCCGCACCTGGTGCGGGAGGGTGGCGGGGCGCGGAGGTCATGGAAGGACCGTAGTCCGGCCACCGCCCGAGGAGCGCGGCGTGGCGTGGTTGGACGCACATGTCACCTGTGCAGGCCTGAGACGTACAGTGGAAGATGCTGCGCCTGCGGCACAACGCTGCGCGGCACCGACCCGTCGCCGACACCCAGGGTGAACAGTGAGCAGCAAGACCGTCAAGACCCTCGATCGCGTGGTCATCCGCTTCGCCGGCGACTCCGGCGACGGCATGCAACTCACCGGTGACCGCTTCACCTCCGACACCGCGTCGATGGGCAACGACCTGTCGACGCTGCCCAACTTCCCGGCCGAGATCCGCGCACCGCAGGGGACGCTCCCCGGGGTCTCCAGCTTCCAGCTGCACTTCGCCGACCACGACGTGCTGACCCCCGGTGACGCCCCCGATGTCCTGGTCGCGATGAACCCCGCCGCCCTGCGGGCCAACCTCGGGGAGGTGCCCCGGGGCGCCACGATCATCATCAATACCGATGAGTTCAGCAAGCGCAACCTGGCCAAGGTCGGATACGACGTGAGCCCATTGGACGACGGCACGCTCGACTCCTTCCACGTGCACCCGGTGCGGCTCACCTCGATCACGGTCGAGGCCCTCGCCGAGTTCGACGGGCTCACCCGCAAGGAGAAGGAACGGGCGAAGAACATGTTCGCCCTCGGGCTGCTCTCGTGGATGTACACCCGGCCGACCACCGCCACCGAGGCGTTCCTCACGAAGAAGTTCGGCGCCCACCCGGAGATCCTCGCCGCGAACATCGCTGCGCTGCGGGCCGGTTGGAACTATGGAGAGACCACCGAGGACTTCGCGTCCTCCTTCATCGTCGCCCCCGCCACGATGCCCCCCGGCACCTACCGCAACGTCACCGGCAACACGGCACTCGCCCTCGGTCTCGTTGCCGCGTCGCACCGCGCGGGCCTCCCCCTGGTCCTCGGTTCCTACCCCATCACCCCGGCATCCGACATCCTGCACGCCCTGGCCGCACTCAAGCGGCACGGCGTGACCACCCTGCAGGCCGAGGACGAGATCGCTGGCATCGGCATCGCCCTCGGCGCGAGCTTCGGCGGCGCCATCGGCGTCACCACGACCTCCGGCCCGGGGGTTGCGCTGAAGTCGGAGACCATCGGCCTGGCCGTCTCGCTCGAGCTGCCGCTCATCATCGTCGACGTCCAGCGGGGTGGCCCGTCCACGGGGCTGCCCACGAAGACCGAGCAGGCCGACCTGCTCCAGGCGATGTTCGGCCGCAACGGTGAGTCTCCGGTGCCGATCATCGCGCCGCGCACCCCCGCCGACTGCTTCACCGCCGCCATGGATGCCGTGCGCATCGCCACGACCTACCGCACCCCGGTCTTCATCCTCTCCGACGGCTACCTCGCCAACGGGTCCGAGCCGTGGAGCGTCCCGGAGGCAGCCGACCTCCCGGACCTCACGGTCGAGTTCGCCTCCGAGCCCAACGACACCGACGCCAAGGGCGAGCCGGTCTTCCACCCGTTCCTGCGCGACGAGAGGACCCTCGCCAGGCCGTGGGCCATCCCCGGAACCGCGGGCCTGGAGCACCGGATCGGTGGCATCGAGAAGGCCGATGTCACCGGCAACATCTCCTACGACCCCGACAACCACGACAAGATGACCCGCCTGCGCCAGGCCAAGATCGACGGCATCACGGTGCCCGACCTCGAGGTCGACGACGCGAGTGGTCGCGCCCGGGTGCTCGTCCTGGGCTGGGGCTCGACCTACGGCCCGGTCGCCGCCGCGACCCGCGTGGTCCGCAACTCGGGCCGCCCGGTCGCCAGCGCGCACCTCACGCACCTCAACCCCTTCCCCGCCAACCTCGGGGAGGTGCTGCACTCCTACGACCGCGTCATCGTCCCGGAGATGAACCTCGGTCAGCTCGCCATGCTGCTGCGCGCGAGGTTCCTCGTCAACGTGCGCTCCCACACCTCGGTCCGCGGCCTGCCGTTCTCCACGGTGGAGCTCGCCGACGTCATCTCGACCGCACTGGAGGAGCTCACGTGACCACCACAGACCTGGGGATGCCGGTGAGCGGGCTGGACCACGTGCCCCACCTCCCGCAGGACGATGCCCGCCAGACCAAGCGCGACTTCACCTCCGACCAGGAGGTGCGCTGGTGCCCCGGTTGCGGCGACTACGTCATCCTCGCCGCGGTGCAGTCCTTTTTGCCCGAGCTCGGGCTCAAGCGCGAGAACATCGTCTTCGTCTCCGGCATCGGGTGCTCCTCGCGCTTCCCCTACTACCTCGACACCTACGGGATGCACTCGATCCACGGGCGCGCACCCGCCATCGCCACCGGGTTGGCCACCTCGCGCCCCGACCTGTCGGTGTGGGTCGTCACCGGTGACGGCGACGCGCTCTCGATCGGTGGCAACCACCTGATCCACGCCCTGCGGCGCAACGTCAACCTCACGATCCTGCTCTTCAACAACCAGATCTACGGGTTGACCAAGGGCCAGTACTCCCCCACCAGCCGGGTCGGGCAGGTGACCAAGTCGACCCCGATGGGATCTGTCGACACCCCGTTCAACCCTGTCTCGCTGGCGCTGGGGGCCGAGGCGACGTTCGTCGCGCGGGTGATGGAGTCCGACCGCGCCGAGCTCACGACGATCCTGCGGGCCGCGACCGCGCACCGTGGCACCGCCTTGGTCGAGATCTACCAGAACTGCCCGATCTTCAACGACGGCGCCTTCGAGGTGCTCAAGGACCGCAGCCAGCAGGACGCGAGGATCGTGCGGCTGCGCTCCGGTGAGCCCGTCACCGTGGGACCCGAGGGTGAGCGCCGGGTGCTCGTGCGGGGCGCCTCCGGGTCGATGGGGTTCGTCGACGAGGTGGATGCGGCGGAGCGCGACGTGGTCGTGCACGACGCCGCCGCAGCGGACCCCAGCGCGGCCTTCGCGCTCTCGCGGCTGGACAGCCCCGAGATGACCACCGTGCCGATGGGCATCTTCCGCCAGGTGTCCCGGCCCACCTATGACGACCTGGTGCGCGCCCAGGTCAACGGTGCTGTCGACGGCGCGGGCGGACCAGCGGCCGATGACGACCTCAACGAGCTGCTTCGGGGCAGTGACACCTGGACCGTGGAGTGACCCCGCCCCCACCGACGAGCACCACGGTGGGAGAGGACGAGGCAGAGCTGCGGCGCGGCACGGCATACGGGTTCCTCGCGTATGGCATCTGGGGCCTCTTCCCGCTCTACTTCGCGGCGCTCAAACCTTCCGGTGCGTTCGAGATCCTCGCCCACCGAATCCTGTGGACCCTCGTGGTCTGCGCCCTGGTGCTGCTCGTGCGGCGGGACCTCTTGTGGATCCGGCCGTTCGTCGCCCGTAAGCGCCTCGTCGGCGGGATCACCATCGCGGCCCTGCTCATCGCCGTGAACTGGGTGATCTACGTGCTCGCGGTGCTCACCGAGCGCACCTACGAAGCGGCGCTCGGCTACTTCCTGAACCCGATCGTCACCGTCGCCCTCGGGGTCGTCGTGCTCGGCGAGCGGTTGCGGCCCCTGCAGTGGGCCGCCGTCGCCACCGGCGCGGTGGCCTCGATCTACCTCGCGGTGGCCGGCGGCGTGCTGCCGTGGATCTCGCTGACCCTGGCGTTCTCGTTCGGGCTCTACGGGCTGACCAAGAAGAAGGTCGGCGCGAGCCTGAAGGCGATGCACTCCCTCGCGGCGGAGACCACGGTGCTCGCGCCGGTCGCCGTGGTGGTGCTCCTCGTGCTCTCGGCGCAGGGGGCGACGACGTTCAGCGGCCACGGGGTGCCCCACACGTCGCTGCTCGTCCTCTCCGGCATCGTCACCGCGGTGCCGCTCCTGCTCTTCGCCGCCGCGGCCCGGCGCATCCCGCTGGTGACGGTCGGGCTGATCCAGTTCGTCACCCCGATGCTCCAGCTGCTCGTGGGTGTGACGATCCTCGGCGAGCACGTGAGCGGCCGGCTGTGGATCGGTTTCGGAATCGTGTGGATCGCCCTCGTTCTCCTCAGTGTCGACTCGCTGCGCAGCGCCAGGGCCACCCGGGCCACGCGCCGGGCCCGTGACCGCGAGGAACCCGAGGCGCCCGAGCCCTGCCCCTGACCCCCCCTCCCCGACTTCGTCTGTCAGATCGTTGGTCTTGGCACCGGATGACGGCGTGTCGCAGCACCACGACAGACGAAGTCGGGGAAGGGGATGCCGGTCAGTCGCCGAGCAGGTGGCGCACGTGGGCATTGGTGAAGCGCCGCCCCGGGTCGAGGCGGTCGCGCACGGCGCGGAAGTCCTCGAAGTGGGGGTAGAGCCGGCTGAGCTGCTCCGCGCCGAGAGTGTGCATCTTGCCCCAGTGCGGCCGACCGTCGTGCTCGGCGACGATCGCCTCGAACGCCGCGAAGAGACGACGGTGCTCCATCCGGTGGTACTGGTGCACCGCGACATAGGCGTTGTCGCGCTCGTGGGCGGTGGAGAGCCACACGTCGTCAGCGCCGACGAAGCGCACCTCCACCGGGAACGGCACCGGTTCCCCGGTGCGCTCGATCCACTGTCGGAGCGCGCCGAGCACCTCTTCGACGGACCGGCGCGGCACGGCATACTCGCTCTCCACGAACCGCACGTCGCGCGCGGAGCAGAAGACCCGCCAGGAGTCGTCGGCGAACTCCCGCGACGAGAGCGCCCTCGAGGTGAGCCGGTTGAGCCCCGGCACGATGCCCGGTCGCAGCGTCGCGATGCGGTTGGTCAGCTCGTAGACCCGGTTGGCGAGCAGGTCGTCGTCGAGGCGGGCCCGCCAGCGGGGCAACGGTGCGGGCCCCTCCCCCGCGGCAACCCTGTCGTTCCGCTTGACCAGCGCGCGGTCGGTGTGCGGGAACCAGTGCACGTCGAGGTGGTCGTGCGCGTCGGCCTCATCCTGGAGGTGCTCGAGCAGCGCCGAGAACGACTGGCCGGACTCCTTCGCGTGCAACCGGAAGGCTGGCACGCACTGCAGCTCGACCTCGGTCACCACCCCGAGCGCGCCCAGGCCCACC
Source organism: Ornithinibacter sp. (assembly GCA_039915055.1). Classification (GTDB taxonomy): domain Bacteria; phylum Actinomycetota; class Actinomycetes; order Actinomycetales; family Dermatophilaceae; genus Fodinibacter. The sequence continues at coordinate 9,038 of JBDSNZ010000289.1, read as the reverse complement.
CGCGCCGCCGCGAACACCTCGGGCTCCTCCCCGGCCGAGCACCGGAGCGAGGAGCCGTCGGCCAGCACCAGGGTGAGACCGGTGACGGCCGCGGCGATGCCACGCAACCGGGTCCCGGTGCCGTGGGTGCCCGTGGCGATGGCCCCACTGATGCTCTGCCGGTCGATGTCACCGAGGTTGGGAAGGGCAAGCCCGAGCGCCTGCAGCACGGGGTTGAGCACGTGCAGCGGGGTGCCCGCGAGCACCCGCACCCGGCGCTGCTCGAGGTCGACCGCCACGAGTCCGCTCAGGGCGTCGACGCGCAGCAGCACGCCGTCAGTCGCGACCAGCGGGGTGAAGGAGTGCCCCGACCCGGCAACGCGCACCGTCAGCTCGCGGCGTGCGGCCAGCGCGAGGGCGGCCCGCACCTGGTCGGTGTCGGCAGCGGCCACGACCTCGACCGGGTCCGACTCGACGTTGCCGGCCCAGTTGCGCCACCTGCTCACCCGAAGTTCCGCCCTTCGCCGCGATATGACGGCACGCTGTCCACGAGGGCACGGTCGCGCACGAGGTGCACCGTGTCAAACCTCTCGAGCAGCTCACCGGCCTTCGCCCCGCGCATCCACACCCGGTCCCCGATCGCCAGGTGATCCGCATCGGTGCCGTGCAGCGGGGTCTGCACCTCACCGGCCGCCTCGCTGCGCACCAGAGCGAGCCCACGTCGCACCGGCGACGGCACCCGGGACCACCCCGGCTCGCCACTGGCCACGTAACCCCCGCCGTATGCCGTGACGTGGCCGGGAGCGGGCCGCCGCACCACCGGCACCGCGTAGGCCATCGAGGGCCGGCCGTCGAGGTCGTCGTACCCGTCGAAAAGCGTCGGTGAGTAGAGGCCGGACCCCGCCGCCAGCTCGGTCACGACGGGGTCGCCGGCGAAGAGGTGCAGGCTTCCCGTGCCGCCTGCGTTGACGAAGGCCAGGTCGGTCTCGGTGCGCACCGCCTCCACCACCGCGGCGCGACGCTGCCGCAAGTCGCGCACCGAGGCGCGCTTCACGAGCCGGATGTGCGGACCGGAGTCGGGGAGGCCTGCGACCTGCGCGTCGTAGAACATCACCCCGCGCACGTCGAGACCGACTCCGAGCGCCGCCCGCACCACGGTCAGCGCATCCTGCGGGGTGCGCGTCGGGGACCGTCGGACCCCGAGGTGAAGGCTCCCGACGCGGAGCGAGGCATCGACGTCGACCGCGACCCGCAGCCCGGCCACACCGTCGCCGAGGACGTCTCGCAACCAGCGCACGTGCTCGACGCTGTCGATGGTCACGGTGACCTCGGCCCGCAGGTCCACGTCGGCCGCCAGCGCTCGCAGCGCGTCGACGTCGACGCTGGGGTAGGCCACGAAGACGTCGCGCACCCCGGAGCCCGCGAGCCAGAGGGCCTCCGGCACGGCATACGCCATCACCCCGGCGAACCCGGGGTGGGACAGGACCCGTTCGAGCAGGGCCCGGCAGCGCACCGACTTCGAGGCGACCCGGATCGGCAGCCCGCCGGCACGCTCGACCAGCGAGTCCGCGTTGGCGTCGAAGCGGTCGAGGTCGACGGCGACGAGCGGGGTGGGGAGCCCGGCGGTCGCCTGATCCCAGGGGTTGTCCTGCGCCCCGGAGGTCGAGCTCATCCGGCTCGGGTGACCACGCCGGTCGCCAGTGCGTGCAGCGCCTGCTTCGCATCGCTCGCCGGAAGCCTGGCGAGCACCTCCTGCGCCTGGCGCGCCACGAGGTTGGTGTGCTCGCGGGCGCGGGCCATCGCCGGGTGCACCCGCAACAGGCGCAGCGCCTCGGCGAGGTCGGCATCATCGGTGAGGTCGCCTCGAAGCAATGCCTTCAGCGGCTCGTCGTCGGGGTCCTGCGAGGCCAGCACGTGGAGCACCGGCAGCGTGCGCTTGCCCTCCCGCAGGTCCGTGCCCGGGGTCTTGCCGCTCACGTCGGCCTCGGACTCGATGTCGATGAGGTCGTCGGCCAGCTGGAAGGCGACGCCCAGCCGCTCCCCGAACTCGGCCATCGTCTCGACGACGACGTCCTCGCACCCGGCGAACATGGCGCCGTAGCGCGCCGCAGTGGCGATCAGCACACCGGTCTTGTCGGCGAGCACCCCCAGGTAGTAGTCCACCGGGTCGACACCCTCGGGACAGGGACGGTCATCGCGGATCTGGCCAGAGCACAGCCGCACGAAGGTCTGCGCCTGGATCTTGACGGCCTGCGGGCCGAGATCGGCCACGATGTCGGATGCCGTGCCGAAGAGCAGGTCCCCGACGAGGATGGCCGTGGAGTTGCCGTAGGCCGCGTTGGCGCTGGTGGCGCCGCGGCGCACGCTCGCCTCGTCCATGACGTCGTCGTGGTAGAGCGAAGCGAGGTGGGTCAGCTCGACCCCTGCCGCCGCGGCGACCACCTTGTCGTTGACGCCGTCACCCACCTCGGCCGCGAGGAGGGTGAGCAGGGGGCGGAACCGCTTGCCACCCGCGGCCGTGAGGTGTGAGCTCGCCCGTGAGATGAACGGGTCGTCGTTGCTCACGCGCTGCTCGATCAGGGCGTTGACCGCATCGAGCCCGCCCTGCAACGCCTCCCGCAGCCGGTCGGACGCGTCGGGGAGCGAGAGCACGGCGGGGGTGCCCCGGGTGCCCTGCTCGACCGACGTCTGGCTCACAGGAGGAAGGAGGCCGAGGACGCCGCGAGGTCGAGCCCGATGCTGGGCAGCACCCCTGCGACGACGGTCGCCACGACACCGATGGTGATCGCGACGGCCGAGCCGATCGAGGGCGTGAGGGCCACGACGTCGTCACCGGCCGGCTCGGTGAAGTACATCAGCACGATGAGCTTGACGTAGACGAAGGCCGTGACGGCCGAGGCCAACACACCGATGACGACCATGACCACCCCCGCGGTGCCGCTGGCCACCGCAGGGGCGAACACGGCGTACTTCGCGGAGAAGCCGGACGTCAGCGGGATGCCGGCGAAGGCGAGCAGGAGGAAGGAGAAGGTCCCGGCCACGATGGGGTGGCGTCGCCCCAGACCGGCCCATTGGGAGAGGTGCGAGGCCTCGGACCCGCCCTGACGCACCATGGAGACGATCCCGAAGGCGGCCACCGTGGTGAACCCGTAGGCGATGAGGTAGAACATCACGCCCGAGATGGCGGCCTGGCTGAACGCGAGCACGCCGACGAGGACGAACCCCGCGTGGGCGATCGAGGAGTAGGCCAGCAACCGCTTCATGTCGGTCTGCGTCACGGTGAGCACCGCGCCGACGACCATCGTGAGGATCGCGATGACCACGACACCCATCTCCCAGTCCCACCGGTTCCCGCCGACGCCGACGTAGACGAAGCGCAGGAGCGCCCCGAAGGCCGCGATCTTGGTGCACGCGGCCATGAAGCCGGTGACCGGGGTCGGGGCGCCCTGGTAGGCATCGGGGGTCCAGGAGTGGAACGGCACGGCGCCCAGCTTGAAGAGGAGGCCGACGAGGACCAGCACCACACCCGGCAGCAGCAGCCCGTCGAGCTCGCTGCCGGTGGTGGAGATCGTCTGGGCGATCACCTTCAGGTCCACGGACCCGGCGAACCCATACAGGAGTGCCGCGCCGAAGAGGAAGAACGCACTGGAGAAGGCACCGAGGAGGAAGTACTTCAGCGCCGCCTCCTGGGAGAGCAGCCGCCGCCGGCGCGCCAGGCCCGTCATGACGTAGAGCGGCAGGGAGAGCACCTCGAGCCCCACGAACATCGTGATGAGGTCGTTCGCGGTGACGAAGACCATCATGCCCAGCACCGCGAAGAGGGCCAGCGGGAACACCTCGGAGGTGGCATACCCCGCGCGGGTGGCCATGTCCTCCTGCGGCGATCCCGGGGTCGAGGCGCCCATCGGGGTGAACGCGTCGGCACCGACACCACCGAAGCGCTCGGCCATGATCAGCACGGACATCGCGGTGAGGATCAGCAGCGACCCCTGGAGGAAGAGGGCCACCCCGTCCACCACGACCGACCCGCCGAGGGTCACCGTGGTGTGGGTGCGCGACCACCCCAGCAGCGCGATCAGCGCGAGGAGGAGCGTCACCAGGGTCAGCGTGACCTGGATGGTGTGCCGCTTCAGCCGCGGCGCGAACGCCTCGACGAGGACACCCACGAGCGCCCCACCGATGACGATGAGCATCGGCGACACCGCCGCGTAGTCGATGGTCACAGCCTCGAACTCGACCGGCATCACTTCTCACTCCCGGTGGCGGTGGTGGCGGCCGGATCGGTGACGCCCACGAACTGCAGCGTCCGGTCCACGGCCGGGTTGACGAGATCGAGCACCGGCTTGGGGAAGAACCCGAGCACGATGAGCGAGGCGATGATCGGAGCCACGACCCAGCGCTCTCGCGCGGAGAGGTCCCGTGGGGCCTCCCCTTCGGCGAGGGAGGGCTTCGGCCCGGTCATCAGGCGCTGGTACATGAGCAGGATGTAGAGCGCCGCCAGGACCGTGCCGAGCGTGGCGATCACCGCGGCTGCGGGGTAGCGCATGAAGGCGCCCTGCAGGACGAGGAACTCCGAGACGAACGCGGAGAGTCCGGGAAGGGCCAGGCTCGAGAGGCCGACCACGAGGAAGCAGCCGGCGAGCACGGGGGTCACCCGCTGCCACCCGCCGTAGTCGGGGATCCGCTTGGAGCCACGGCGGGCCACCAGGAATCCGGCCAGGAGGAACAGGCCCGCGGTGGAGAACCCGTGGTTGACCATGTAGAGGGTTGATCCCGCGCCACCGACGCTGGTGAGCGCGAAGATGCCCAGCACGATGAGGCCGAAGTGGCTGATCGAGGTGAACGCGATGAGGCGCATCATGTCGGTCTGGCCGATGGCCAGCAGGGCCCCGTAGATCACCGAGATGACCGCGAGGGTGATGACGACGGGAGTGGCCCACTTCGTGGCCTCCGGGAAGAGCTGGAGGCAGAAGCGGATCATTCCGTAGGTGCCGACCTTGTCGAGCACGCCGACGAGCAGCACCGCGGTCGCCGGCCTGGCCTCGGTCGCCGCGTCGGGCAGCCAGGTGTGGACGGGCCACATCGGTGCCTTCACGGCGAAGGCGAAGAAGAACCCGACGAACATCCAGCGCAGCGCACCGGTGGACGCGTCGAGGTTGCCGGTGAGGCTCTCGACGAGGAAGCCGTCGGGGCCACCCGGGCCCGCGAAGTAGAGCGCGATGACGGCCACGAGCATGATCAGGCCGCCCGCGAGCGAGAAGAGCAGGAACTTCATCGCCGCGTACTGCCGGCGCGCACCTCCGAACAGGCCGATGAGGAAGTAGACCGGGATGAGCATCGCCTCGAAGAAGACGTAGAACAAGAAGACGTCGGTCGCCGCGAAGACCCCGACCATGAACGCCAGCAGGACGAGCATCAGGGCGAAGTAGGTCTTCTCCCGGTTCGGCTCCTCCTCGCTCACGTCGTTCCAGGCAGCCAGTAGGCAGATGGGCGTGAGGATGGCGGAGAGCACGATGAGCGAGAGCGCGATGCCATCGACACCGAGGGCGTAGGAGACCCCGAACTGCGGGATCCAGGGGTGCACCTCGGCCAGCTGGAACTGCTCGGTGGCTCCGGAGTCGAAGCGGGCCCAGGCGAGGATCGCCAGTGCCAGCGTGACCAGGGACGTCCCCAGCGCGATCGGCTTCACCAACCGGGTCGAGCCGGAGGGGAGCACGACCACGACGACGGCACCGACGAGCGGCACCACCATCATCAGCGTGAGCAGGGGCAGGGAGTTCACTGGATCACCCACAAAACGCCGAGGATGGCGACGACGCCGGTGAGCATCGTCAGGGCATACGAGCGGGCATAACCGGTCTGCAACCGCCGCAGTCTGGAGGAGAGTCCGCCGGTCGCGGCAGCCAGGCCGCCGACGGCACCGTCCACCCCGCGGGCGTCGGCGAAGACGAGCCCTCTGGTGAGGTGGATGCCGGGGCGCATGAACAGGCTCTCGTTGACCGCGTCCTGGTAGAGGTCGACCCGGGCCGCCTGGGTGAGGATCGAGCCCTTGGGTGCCACGGCGGGGACCTTGTCTCGCAGGTAGCGGACCCACGCGAGAGCAGTGCCGGCGGCGATCAGGAGGAGGGTGAGCACCGTGATGACGGGGACCGACAGCACCGGGTGCTCCTCACCGTGCTCCCCCACGACCGGCGCGAGCCAGGTCGTGAAGACACCGGTCGGGCCCAGAGCCAGCCCGAGGAACGCCGAGCCGAGGGCGAGGACGACCATCGGCACGGTCATCGTGAGCGGGGACTCGTGGGGGTGCGCGTCCTCGGCCCAACGACGCTCGCCGTGGAAGGTCATGAAGAAGAGCCGGGACATGTAGAAGGCGGTGATGCCGGCACCGATCATGGCCGCGCCACCGAGGACCCAGGGCTGCCAGCCCTCTCCCACGAAGGCGGCCTCGATGATCTTGTCCTTGGACCAGAACCCGGAGAACGGTGGCACCCCGAGGATGGCGAGCCAGCCGAGCGCGAAGGTGGCCCAGGTGATCTTCATGACCCCGGAGAGCCCGCCCAAGCGGCGCATGTTGACTTCGTCGTTCATGCCGTGCATGACCGAGCCGGCGCCGAGGAACATCCCCGCCTTAAAGAAGCCGTGGGTGAGGAGGTGGAAGATCGCGAACGCGTAGCCGACCGGCCCGAGCCCGGCCGCCAGCATCATGTAGCCGATCTGGCTCATCGTGGACGCGGCGAGGGCCTTCTTGAGGTCGTCCTTGGCGCAGCCGACGATCGCCCCGAAGATCAGCGTGACCGCTCCGACCAGCGCCACGGCGAGTCGGGCGTCCGGGGTCGCGTCGTAGATGATGCCGGAACGGACGACGAGGTAGACCCCGGCGGTGACCATCGTCGCTGCGTGGATCAGGGCCGACACCGGCGTCGGGCCGGCCATGGCGTCACCGAGCCAGGACTGCAGCGGGAACTGTGCGGACTTGCCGCAGGCCCCGAAGAGCAGCAGCAGGCCGATGATGGTCAGCGCCCCCTGGTTGGCATTCGCGACGCCCGCGTTGACCGTCTCGTAGTCGGTGCCCCCGAACGTCACGAACATCATGAAGATCGCGAAGAGCATCCCGAGGTCGCCGACGCGGTTGACGAAGAACGCCTTGTTGGCGGCCGAGGCGTAGGCGGGGTTCCAGTTCCAGAACCCGATGAGCAGGTAGGACGCGAGACCGACACCCTCCCAGCCGACGAAGAGCAGGAGGTAGGAGTCGGCCAGCACCAGGAGGAGCATCGAGGCGACGAAGAGGTTGAGGTAGGCGAAGAAGCGCCGCTTGTCCGGGTCGTCCTGCATGTATCCGAGGGAGTACACGTGGATGAGGGACCCGACGAACGTGACGAGCATGACGAAGCTCATCGACAACGGGTCCACGAGCAGGCCCGCGTCGAGCTGGAAGGTCCCGGCGGGGACCCAGTTCCACAAGGCGATGTGCTGGGCCCTGTCCTGGGCGCCCAACCCGGTGAGCTGGAGCAGCACCACCAGACCGACGACGAAGCTCGCCCACGACACCAGGGTCGCGAAGAGGGGGCCGAACCCGTTGGTGCGGCGGCCACCGAGGAGCAGGGTGGCAGCACCGACCAGGGGCAGCGCGATGAGCAGCCAGGCGTAGGCGGATGCTCCGCTCGCCTCGACTGCGGTCAGCCCGCCCTCGGTGATGAGTGAGGTCACTGGTGCTCCTTACAGCTTCAGCAGGTTCGCGTCGTCGACCGAGGCCGAGCGTCGGGCACGGAAGATCGCCATGATGATCGCCAGGCCGACGACCACCTCGGCCGCCGCGACCACCATGACGAACAGGGCGATGACCTGACCGTCGAGGTTGCCGTGGATGCGGGCGAAGGTGACGAAGACGAGGTTGGCGGCGTTGAGCATCAGCTCGACCCCCATGAACACGATGATCGCGTTGCGGCGGGTCAGGACCACCGCGCCACCGATGACGAAGAGGATCGTCGCGAGGTAGACGTAGTTGACCGGGTTCATCGCTCGCTCCCGTCGCGCATCTCGCGCTCGATCTCCTGCTCGGCCTCGGTGAACGCCACCGGTGAGCGGTTCTGGTCACGCGCGCTCAGCACGCGCGAGACCGACAGCTGCGACGGGGTGCCGTCGGGGAGCAGCGCCGGGGTGTCGACCGCGTTGTGCCGGGCATACACACCTGGCGCCGGCAGTCCCGCCAGGTTCTCCCCGGAGTGGAAGCGACGCTTGCTCCACTCCCGCTGGTTCGGACCCTTCCCGAGCCGCTCGCGGTGGGCGAGCACCATCGCGCCCACGGCGGCGGTGATGAGCAGGGCGCTGGTCATCTCGAAGACCCAGACGTAGCGACCGAAGATCAGCTGGGCCATGCCGGAGACGTTCCCGGTCTGCGCGTTGATGGCGGCCACCCCGACGGTGTCGGGGAGCGTCACCCTGGCGATGGCCGAGATGAGGAGTGCTCCCAGGCCCAGGGTCAGCACCACGGTGGCGGCCCGCTGTCCCTTGAGCGTCTCGACGAGGCTGTCGGAGGAGTCGATCCCGACCAGCATCACGACGAACAGGAAGATCATCATCACCGCGCCGGTGTAGACGAAGATCTGGATGACGCCCAGGAAGTCGGCATCCTGCGCGATGTAGAACACGCCGAGGATGATCATCGTCAGCGCCATCCCCAGGGCTGCATGGACGGCCTTGCGGGCGAAGACCAGACCGAGCGAGCCGACCACGGCCAGGGGCGCGAGGATCCAGAACATCACGGCCTCGCCGGTGCCGGTCACGAGGTCACCTCCGCGTCGTCCTCGCTCGTGGTGTGCTGGTCGACGTACTCCTGCTGGAGCGGGGTCGATGCGCTGACCTTCCCGAGGTAGTAGTCGCGCTCCTCCAGCCCCTCCACCATCGGGAACGGGGGTTGCACCATGCCCGGTGACACCGGGGCGAGCAGCTGGTCCTTGGTGAAGATGAGGTCGGCCCGGTTGTTGTCGGTGAGCTCGTAGAAGTTCGTCATCGTCAGCGCCCGGGTCGGGCAGGCCTCGATGCACATCGCGCAGAAGATG
>JBDSNZ010000171.1:0-11594 GCA_039915055.1 Ornithinibacter sp. | reverse complement strand
TTGGGCCGAGAGGTCGTCCCCGAGGTGAAGTAGAGCAGCAGCGGGTCGTCGGGGCCCGTCCCCGGGTGCACCGTCGGGGGCACGTCCACGGCATACGCCTCGAGCAGGTCCGCCCAACCGTCGGCGGCGCCGATGCTCACCCGCACGTAGTCCCCCGGGACCTCGTCGAACTTGCCGGTCTGCTCGGGTGTGGTCACGACGACGCGCGCTGATCCGCGCGTCACGCGATCGGCGAGGTCCGCCGAACCGGCTGCCGTGGTCGTCGGCATGATCACCGCACCCAGCTTCATGATGGCGAGCATGGTGTCCCAGAGCTCGGCCTGGTTCCCCAGCATGACCATCACGGCATCACCCCGGCCGACGCCGCGGACGGACAGCCAAGCGGCAACCCGGTCCGAGCGCGCGGCCATCGCGTCGAACGTCATGCTCTCGGAGGAACCGTCCTCCTCGAGGACGACGAGGGCAGTCGCGTCGTTGCCGCGCGCGATGGCGTCGAACCAGTCGATCGCCCAGTTGAACCGGTCCCCCACATCGGGCCACGCGAACTCACGCATCGCGTCGTCGTGTCGTCCCCGCAGGGACAGGAGGAGGTCACGGGCCTCGCGGTATCGCTCCGTCGCGGTCATGGACCCACTGTGTCACTGCGGTCGGTGGACCGGCAGGGCTCAGTCGGTCACGATCTCCGACCGGTATGCCGTGTGCGCCTTGGGACCGCCGCCGCAGCTCAGCGGCACCTCGGGCAGGGCCTCGGCGACGACCCGCACCCGGGTCCGCTCCGGCAGCGCACCCCGCCCGAACACCTCCACCATCGTCGTGTCGCCCTCGGCGTCGACCGCACCCGGAACCGCGTCCTCGACCGGCCCGGGGCCATGGGCACGGAGGACCGCGGCGAGGGCTGCCTGGACAGGCGGGTCCCACCGCGTCGTGCCGCGCAGATAGCGCGCCTCGGCGTGCCCGGCCCGGTGCCTGCCCAACACCTCGGCCGCCATGTCCGGGTCCAACCTCCCGTAGCAGGCGCCGTCGGGAAGGGAGAGCAGGGTCCCCGCGAAGCGGTGCCCCCCGAGGTGGGTGCACTCCCAGATCTCCTCGGGCCACCGGCGTGCAAGCGACGTCGCGATCGGTCGGCCGCGCACTGCGCAGCACGCGTCACGGATCGCATGGGTGCAGACGAGCACCATGGACTCCGCGTCATCGTCGCTGTCACTCAGCTCGACGCCGAGCGCCGTGGCCGCGCGCAGGAGATCCTCTGGGGTGCGCCACAGTCCGTGCACCCAGGTGCCGCGCACCGTGTCCACGGCGAACCACGACCGGTCCCCCTCCTCGGAGCCCCGTCGCCCCGGGCGCCTGATCAGCAGCACCCGGCCACCGAAGGATGCGCAGGTGCGGCCCACCTTCTCCCCCACGCCGCCCGTCAGGGGAGGGGTGTCCAACGGCTCCTTGGACCACGGGCCAGGGTGCTCGATGAGCAGCCATCGCGAGGCGACGGGCGCGGATCCGGCCAGCGGGTCACCCCGGTCGCGGAACGCGGCGGAGCATCTGGACAGGTCGGTGAGAGCCACCCGGCGATGCTACGCACCCCCCCGGGTGCCCCCGCCCTGCGACCCTCTCGGCACCCGGGTGCCCGTTCACCCTGCACAACCACCCGCTGAGCCCTAGTGTGACCGGCACCACATGACCCGAAGGAGGACCCCATGGCCGCTCGACCCGTCATGGCCGCTGCTGCATTCGCCTCGGCGACGGCGCTCGTGCTCAGCGCCGCACCCGCCCAGGCGGCTGCGCCGGCCTATGTCGCGCTCGGCGACAGCTACTCCTCGGGCACCGGCACCCGGTCCTACATCAACGACGGCACGAGCTGCCAGCGGTCGGTCTACGCCTACCCGTCGCTGATCTCGTCGGCCAAGGGATACGCCCTGAACTTCCGCGCGTGTTCGGGCGCGAAGATCCCCGACGTGACGAACACCCAGCTGTCAGCGCTGAGCTCGTCCACGGCATACGTGACGATCTCGGTGGGCGGCAACGACGCCGGCTTCGCGAGCGTGCTGACGACCTGCGCCCAGCCGGCATGGCTCAGCAACTGTTACGGCGCGATCGACCGGGCCCAGTCCTACATCCGGAACACCCTTCCCGGGTCGCTGAGCACCCTCTACGCGAGCATCCGCAGCCGGGCCCCGCAGGCGAAGGTCACCGTCGTCGGCTACCCCAGGATCTTCAACGGCGAGGACTGCAACCTCTTCACCTGGTTCTCCCCGACGGAGGAGAAGCGGCTCAACGAGACCGCCGACCTGATGAACACGACCCTCGCAGGGCGGGCAGCCGCGTCCGGCTTCTCCTTCGCCGACCCGACGTCCCGCTTCGTCGGGCACGCCGTCTGCGACGACCCCGAGTGGCTCAACGGGCTGTCCAGCCCCATCTCGGAGTCCTACCACCCCAACAGGACCGGCCAGTCCTACGGCTACACCCCCGCGGTGAGCCCCCTCGTCACCGGATCCACCGTCACTGCCACCGCTGCCCTGCTCACCACGGCACGGGGGTCCTCGAAGAAGCTCGCGGACAGCCAGAGGCGGTATGCCGCGGCCGACAGGGCGATCCAGCCGGAGGTCGTGCGGGCCCCCGACCTCACGACCACGAAGGCACGAGCGGCCGCGAGGAAGGCCGGGGTGGACCTGTCCGACCGGGCGAGCATCGATGCCGCTGATCGGATCTGGTCGGCCCGCCAGGCTGCGGAACAGTGAGCCGCTGAGCGAGGCGAGGCCCCCTGCCCGGTCATTCGTGGAGCGAGAGCAGTTCCAGGGCGAGCGAGCGGTCGATGACCAGGCTGCTCGCGTAGCCTCCGCGGAGGAAGCCGCGCACGGCGCGGGCCTTGACGGCCCCGGTGGCGAGGGCCACCACCTCAGGTATGCCGTACAGCTGCTCGGCGGTGATGGTCACCATGCGGTCGGACACCTCCGGGTGAACGACCGCCCCGTCGGCGTCGAAGAAGACTCCGAGCGCCTCCCCGACGGTGCCGTGGCGAGCCACGTCGGCACGCACCTCCTCGGGGAGGGCGTCGTGGATGGTGGACTGACCCGAGGACCAGGCGCCGATACTCACGACGGCCACGGTGACGCGAGGCACCTGGGCCATCGCAGCCCTGACGGCCGGCTGGCGCCTCATGGCGTCGGCGCTGCCGGCGTCGTCGAGCACCAGCGGCGAATAGTAGACCCACGCGTCGGCGCCGGTGAGCCTCGCGGCCGTGCGGACGATGTCGACGGGGCTGTCCTCTCGGGGGATGACGAGCGACCCACTCAGCTGGACCACGGGCACGGGCGGTAGCGCCGCGAGGGACCGCAGCATCGCGGCCACCGTCCTGGCCCACGGCAGGCCAAGGACGTCGTCAGCACCGACGACGTCGGAGATCACCTGTGCCCCAGCAGATCCCACTCGGCTACGAACGTCCGGAGAACTGTCGGCACAGCTCACGACGATGCACCGGCGCAGCGAGAACGCCGTGCGGATCCGTGCCGACAGCTCACCGTCCACCCCGCTCGGGTCGAGCACCTGAATGCGGACCATCCCCGAGGTCCGTGCGGTCTCGAGCAGCCTGGCCACCTTGAACCGACTCACCCCCATCGCCGCGGCGATCTCGGTCTTGCTCTGGTCCTCCAGGTAGTAGCGTCGGGCGGCCTCGGAGGCCAGCACGGCCTCCGGAGCACGAGGTTCGTCGATCTCGATCACGGCGTCATCCTCTCCCGTCGCCACGCTCCACCTCCGTGGAATCTCAGCGGACGTCTCGTTGGACGTTCGGCTTGACACCTGTGACCTACGCCACTTTACTCAGGTGAGCGAAGTTTGGCTCAGATGAGCGAGAGAGGCAATGATGCCCGGAACACGACGATGGAGGTTCGTGGCCCTTGCGGCGGCGACGACGGTGGCGCTCAGCGGGTGTGCCGGCTGGGGCGGAGGTGGCGTCGGCGGGGGCGGCGGTGACTCGATCAACGTGCTGATGGTCAACAACCCGCAGATGATCGACCTCCAGAACCTCACGGCCGCGAACTTCACCAAGGAGACCGGCATCCGGGTCAACTTCACCGTGCTCCCGGAGAACGACGTGCGCGACAAGATCAGCCAGGAGTTTTCCAGCCAGGCCGGTCAGTACGACATCGCGTCACTGTCGAACTTCGAGATCCCGATCTACGCGAAGGCCAAGTGGATCGCCCCGTTGGACGACTACATCGCTGCCGACCCGGGCTTCGACCAGGGCGACATCCTCAAGCCGATGGTCACCTCGCTCACCAGTGGCGGCAAGGTCTACGGCGAGCCCTTCTACGGTGAGTCCTCGTTCCTGATGTATCGCAAGGACATCATGGAGGCGAAGGGCCTGACGATGCCTGCGAAGCCGACGTGGCAGGAGGTGGCCGACATCGCGGCCGAGCTCGACGGGGCCGAGCCGGGCATGAAGGGCATCTGCCTGCGCGGCCAGCCGGGTTGGGGCCAGGTCTTCGCTCCCCTGACCACGGTGGTGAACACCTTCGGCGGGACCTGGTTCGAGAAGGACTGGACCCCCAGGGTCAATGCGCCAGAGTTCAAGGCGGCGGTGCAGTTCTACGTCGACCTCGTGCGTGCGCACGGCGAGAAGGGCGCTCCGCAGGCCGGGTTCGTGGAGTGCCTCAACAACCTCACCCAGGGCAACGTGGCCATGTGGTACGACGCCACCTCCGCCGCTGGCTCCCTGGAGGCTGACGGGTCACCGGTCAAGGGCAAGCTCGGCTACGCCCCCGCCCCCGTCGTCAAGACCGACAGCTCCGGGTGGCTCTACGCCTGGTCCTGGGCGATCCAGGAGGCCAGCACGAAGAAGGACGACGCCTGGAAGTTCATGTCCTGGGCCTCGAGCAAGGACTACGAGCAGCTCGTCGGCGAGCAGGTCGGGTGGGCCAGCGTCCCGTCCGGCAAACGCGCCTCCACCTTCGAGAACCCGGACTACCTCGCCGTCGCCAAGGCCTTCGCCGAGCCGACGAAGAAGGCGATCGAGGCGGCCGACCCGGAGAATCCCGGGGTGCAGCCGCGTCCCGCCATCGGCATCCAGTTCGTCGACATCCCTGAGTTCCCCTCGCTCGGCACCCAGGTCAGCCAGGACGTGAGCTCCGCGATCGCCGGCCAGACGACGGTGGACGAGGCACTGAACAAGGGGCAGAAGCTCGCCGAAGACGTCGCCAAGCGCTACCAGAAGCGGAGCACGTCATGACAGCCTCGACCGCGCAGACCCCCACGGACGCATCCGAGTCACCCCGCGGTGGCGGTGGGCGCGCGACGCGCTTGGCCAAGAGCGGCGACTGGGCCCGCCGAGCGCCTCTCCTGCCAGCCCTGATCTTCGTCATCATCCTCACCCAGCTGCCGTTCCTCGGGACGATCATCGTCTCGTTCATGAACTGGAACGCCTACTACCCCGACGAGCGAGGCTTCGCGGGCGTCGACAACTTCGTCGCCGTCTTCACCGACACCAATGCCCGCTCGGCGGTGCTCGTGACGATCATGCTCACCGTCTCGGTCGTGCTGGTGAGTCTCGTGCTCGGGCTCGCCATCGCCCTGCTCCTGGACCGGAAGTTCCGGGGGCGTGGAGTGGTGCGCACGATGATGATCACCCCGTTCCTCATCGTGCCCGTGGCTGCGGCCCTGCTCTGGAAGCACGCGCTCTACAACCCGGAGTACGGCCTGCTCAACGGGGCCCTGAAATGGGTCTTCGGTGAGAACGCGCCGCAGCCGGACTGGATCAGCAACAACCCACTCATCGCCATCATCGCTGCCCTGGTCTGGCAGTGGACCCCGTTCATGATGCTCATCCTGCTCGCGGGGCTCCAGGGCCGCCCGCTCGACGTCGTCGAGGCGGCCCGCATCGACGGGGCCAACGCCTGGCAGATCTTCACCACCATGACGCTCCCGCACCTACGGCAGTACATCGAGCTCTCCGGCCTGCTCGGGGCGATCTACGTCGTGCAGAACTTCGACGCCGTCTTCACGATCACGAGCGGCGGTCTCGGCACGGCCAACCTGCCGTACTACATCTACCAGACCTTCTACACCGCGCAGGACTACGGGCTGGCATCCGCAGCGGGGGTCGTCACCGTCGTCGGCACCATCCTCATCGCGACCTTCGCGCTGCGCACCGCTTTCAGCCTTTTCCAGGAGGAGACCCGATGAGCGCCACCGAGGGCGAGATCAACACCGCCAAGGACGATGTGAACACTGCACCAGCCGGCGAGCCGGCGGTCCGGACGATGCGGCACCGCAAGGAGCCCAAGTCGGCGATCGTCCTCACGGTCACGGCCTGGTTCATCGGCATCCTCTTCGTGCTGCCGGTGCTGTGGATGGCGCTCACCTCCTTCCACTCCGAGACCGACGCCGCGAAGAACCCACCAGACCTCTTCGCACCGCTCTCCCTCGAGGGCTACCGCACCTTCTTCGATGCCGGGCCCTGGCCGCCACTCGCCAACTCGTTGACCGCCAGCGTCGTCTCGACCGCCCTGGTCATCGCGCTCGCGTTCCCGGCGGCCTATGCGCTCTCGATCAAGCCGGTGAAGAAGTGGACCGACGTCCTGTTCTTCTTTCTCTCCACCAAGATGCTGCCCCTCGTCGCCGGCATCCTGCCCATCTACCTCTTCGCCCAGTTCTCGGGGCTGCTCGACAACATCTGGCTGCTGATCATCCTCTACACCTCGATGAACCTGCCGATCGCGGTCTGGATGCTGCGCTCCTTCCTCGCCGAGGTCCCGGTCGAGATGCTCGAGGCGGCGCAAATCGACGGCGCGGGCCTGATGACCACCCTGCGCAAGGTCATCGCGCCGGTCGTCATGCCCGGCATCGCGTCGGCTGCACTCATCTGCTTCATCTTCAGCTGGAACGAGCTGCTCCTCGCACGGGTTCTCACGAGCACGGTCGCGCAGACCGCGCCGGTCTTCCTCACCGGCTTCGTGACGAGCCAGGGGCTGTTCCTCGCGAAGGTGTGCGCGGCGTCGTTCGTCGTGTCGCTCCCCGTGCTGGCCGCGGGGTTCGCGGCCCAGGACAAGCTCGTTCAGGGCCTGTCGATGGGCGCCGTCAAGTGACCCCTGCCGCCGTCGCCCTGACCGATGCCGCCATCGCCGCCCTCCCTGACGAGGTCGCGCGACCGGCATACGACCGATCGGCGGTGACCCCGGGCATCGTCCACTTCGGGGTCGGCGGCTTCCACCGGGCACACCAGGCGGTCTATCTCGACACGCTCATGAATGCCGGCGAAGCCCTCGACTGGGGCGTCGTCGGCGTCGGGACCATGCCGGGCGATGCCCGGATGCGCGATGCGCTGGCCGCCCAGGACTGCCTGTACACGGTGGTGACCAAGCGCGCCGACGGCACCCGGGAGAACCGGGTCATCGGCTCGATCATCGACTACCTGTTCGCACCCGACGACCCGGCAGGGGTGCTCGAGCGGCTGGTCGACGAGCGCACCAGGATCGTCTCCCTCACCGTCACCGAAGGTGGCTACCACGTCAACCAGGCGACCGGTCGCTTCGACCCGCGCGACCCCGGCATCCGCGCCGACCTGGCGGACATGTCGGCCCCGGTGAGCGTGTTCGGCTTCATCGTCGAGGGCCTGCGCCGTCGGCACGCGGCCGGCACCGCGCCCTTCACCGTCATGTCGTGCGACAACCTCCCGGGCAACGGCGCGGTGGCCCGCTCGATGATCACGTCCTTCGCCCGCATGGCCGACCCCGACCTGGCCGAGTGGATCGAGGAGTCGGTCGCGTTCCCGAACGGAATGGTCGACCGGATCACCCCCGTCACCGGTCAGGTCGACATCGAGGCACTGGCGGCCGAGGGGGTCACCGACCGCTGGCCGGTCGTGGCAGAGCCCTTCACCCAGTGGGTGCTCGAGGACCACTTCCCCCAGGGGCGGCCACCCCTGGAGGATGCCGGGGTGCAGGTCGTCGCGGACGTCGAGCCGTACGAGCTGATGAAGCTGCGACTGCTCAACGCGAGCCACCAGGCCCTGTGCTACCTCGGCGTGCTCGCCGGGTACGACTATGCGCACGAGGTCGCCCAGGACCCGCTCTTCGCGCGGTTCCTCCTGGGCTACATGGAGCGCGAGGGCTCGCCCACCCTGCCGGAGGTACCCGGGGTCGACCTCGACGGCTATCGCCGCGAGCTCATCGAGCGCTTCGCCAACCCCGAGGTGCGCGACACCCTCGCCCGGTTGTGCGCGGAGTCCTCCGACCGGATCCCGAAGTGGCTGGTCCCGGTGGTGGTGGACAACCTCGCTCACGACGGGGAGGTGGAGCGCTCTGCGTTGGTCATCGCCTCGTGGGCACGCTATGCCGAGGGCACTGATGAGCAGGGCGGCCCCATCGAGGTGGTGGACCGGCTGCGCGAGCAGGTGATGGCCGCCGCCGCCGCCCGGGGCACCGACCCCCTCGCCTTCATCAGGGACCGGGACCTGTTCGGCGACCTCGTCGACGACGCCCGGTTCACGAGCGCCTACGAGACCGCACTGGACTCCCTCCATACGATGGGAGCGCGCGCCACCCTCGAGGCGAGGGAGAACCGGTGACGCCAGCAAAGGACACCGATGGCTGAGCCCCTCCTCGTCGCTGGAGTCGACACCTCGACCCAGTCCTGCAAGGTTCTCGTCTGTGACGCCGACACCGGCGAGACGGTGCGCACCGGTCGTGCCCCGCACCCGGACGGCACCGAGGTCGACCCGTCGGCGTGGTGGGCCGCGTGGGAGCAGGCGACCGCCGGGGGCCTCCTCGATGGGGTCGCCGCCCTGGCCGTCGGTGGCCAGCAGCACGGCATGGTGCTGCTCGACGAGGCCGATGAGGTGGTGCGTCCGGCCCTGCTGTGGAACGACACCCGCTCGTCCGAGGCCGCCGCCGACCTGGTCGACGAGCTCGGTGGACCCCAGGTGTGGGCCGATGCCGTGGGCGTGGTGCCGCTCGCGGCCATCACCGCGAGCAAGCTGCGGTGGGTGCGCGACAACGAGCCCGGCTCGATGGAGCGCGCCCACACCTGCGTCCTCCCCCACGACTGGCTGACCGGTCGCATCCTGATGGCAGGTGACGGCTTCACGCAGTGGACGACGGATGCCGGTGACGCGTCCGGGACCGGCTACTTCTCCTCGGCCGACCGCGCCTATCGCCTGGACCTGCTCCGGCTCGCCGCTGGTGGCGACCTCGCGGTGCCGCGCGTCGCAGCACCGGCGGAGGTCGTGGGCCGCACGTCCGGCGGTGTCGCGGTGGCCGCGGGCACCGGCGACAACATGGGCGCCGCCCTCGGTCTCGGGCTGCAGCCGGGCGACGTCGTGGTCTCCCTCGGCACCAGTGGCACGGCATTCGCCCGGCACTCCCGGCCCACCGCCGACGCCAGCGGGGCGGTGCAGTCCTTCGCCGACGCGGAGGGCGGTTTCCTACCTCTGGTCTGCACGCTGAACGCGGCCCGGGTGCTCACCTCCGGCGCCGCGATGCTCGGCACCGACCTCGCCGGCCTCGACCGGCTCGCCCTCGCCTCGACACCCGGAGCAGGAGGGCTCACGCTGCTCCCCTACCTCGACGGCGAGCGCACCCCCAACCTCCCGAGCGCCACCGGCTCGCTGCACGGCATCACGCGCGCCAACTCGACCCCGGAGAACCTCGCGCGCGCCGTGGTCGAGGGAATGCTCCTCGGGCTCGCCGCAGCCGTCGACGCGGTGCGGGCCGCCGGGTGCGCTGTGGATCGGGTGCTCCTCGTGGGTGGCGCCGCCGCGTCCGCCGCGGTGCAGGCGATCGCACCCGACCTGCTCGGTGCGCCCGTAGCCGTGCCCCGGCCCGGCGAGTACGTCGCCGCCGGCGCAGCCCGTCAGGCCGCGTGGGCGCTCAGTGGCGCAGCGTGCCCGCCCCGCTGGACCGTCGAGGTCGACGCCCAGGTGGAGCCCGCAGACCTCCCGCGTGGGCGCGAGATCGCGCAGCGATACGCCGACATCGTCACCACGCTCTACCCCGCGACCACCGGCTGAGCCCGACCCGTACGGTATGGCGATGAGCAGCAGCGAGCGCGACCTCGACATCACCCTCTTCGGGGCCACCGGTTTCGCCGGGAGGCTCACCGCCGCGCACCTCGCGGCGCAGGCGCCTCCCGGGGTGCGCATCGCCCTCGCGGGTCGCAGCCTGGAGCGCCTCGCCGCCGTGGCCGCCAACCTCGGCGACGCCGCCGCCGGCTGGCCCCTGCTGGTGGTCGACGCGGCCGACGCGGATGCCGTACGCGACCTCGCTGCCCGATCCCGCGTCGTCGTGACGACGGTCGGGCCCTACATCACCTACGGCCGTGAGCTCGCCCGTGCGTGCGCGGCAGCCGGCACGCACTACTGCGACCTGACCGGCGAGGTGCTCTTCGTGCACCAGAGCATCGCCGACAACCACGACGTCGCGAAGGCGACCGGTGCCCGGATCGTGCACGCGTGCGGGGTGGACTCCATCCCCAGCGACCTGGGGGTGATGCTCACCGCCGCTGCCGCCCGCGACGACGGCGCAGAGCTCGCCAGCACCCGCCTCGCGGTCAAGAGCTTCAAGGGTGGCGCCAGCGGCGGCACGGTGGCCACCATGGCCACGCAGGCCGGGCAGATGCGCACCGATGCCGGGGCGCGCAAGATCGTCGCCGACCCTTGGGCGCTCGCGGAGGGGGGTCGCCCGCCGCGTCCGAAGGGCTCACGCCCACCCGGCCGCGGTGGGGTGTCCGGGCTCCTCGACACGCTCGTGAAGGCCTCGCCCGTCAAGCGCGACTCCAGCGACGGGCACTTCACCGGTCCTTTCGTCATGGCCTCGTTCAACACCCGCGTCGTCGCCCGGTCGGCCTCCCTCCTCGGCTATGGCTCGGGCTTCCGGTACGCCGAGTACACCGACTTCGGTGGCGGCCCCCGTGGCGTGGTCTCGGCGGGGGCGGTCACCACCGCTCTCGGGCTGGGTCTCGCCGGGATGGCGTTCTCGCCGACCCGGTCCCTCCTTGGCAGGGTGCTCCCGTCCCCGGGTGAGGGTCCGAGCGAGGAGACGATGGCCTCGGGCCGTTTCCGGATGGTGATCACCGCGGACGCGACGAACGGCGCGCGCTACCGCACCACGGTCGCCGCGCCCTACGATCCCGGTTACGGCGGCACCGCGATCATGCTCGGTCAGGCCGCGTTGGCACTCGTCGAGGACGGCGACGCGCTTCCCGAGGCTGCTGGAGTGCTGACCCCGGCAACGGCGATCGGCCAGCCCCTGGTGGCGCGACTGCGCGAGCACCAGTTCACCCTCGAGACGAAGCGCCTGCCCGACTGAGCCCTTTCCGCTGGGCCCCGATCTCGCGCGCGATCCGCTGGGCGTCGATGCGCAGCTCGCGCAACATCCCGGAGATCGGGTTCGTGAACCCGGTGAACCACAACCCGGGCGACCCGGGCGCCTCGTGTGCTCCGTGCACCATGGGCAGGCCGCGCGCGTTCAGCACGCCGAGATCGCCCACCAGGCCCTCGAGGCCAGCGGAGTAGCCGGTCGCGACGACGACGGCATCGGGGGCGATCCGGGCGCCGTCGGCGAGCACCACGTCAGGACCCTCGAGCCGCTCCACCGCCGCGACGGGCT
>JBDSNZ010000235.1:0-5999 GCA_039915055.1 Ornithinibacter sp. | reverse complement strand
CGATGTCCTTGGGAGTCCACGACAGTTATGAGGACGCGCAGAAGGCCGTCGACTACCTTTCCGACCACGAGTTCCCGGTGCAGGACGTCCTCATCGTCGGCACCGACCTCAAGCAGCTCGAGCGGGTCACCGGCCGGCTCACCCGCGGGCGCGTGATCGGTGCCGGCGCCCTGTCGGGCATGTGGCTGGGGCTCTTCGTCGGGGTGATCTTCTCCCTCTTCGACCCGCAGGGCTTCCAGATCGTCAGCGTGCTCGGCACGGTGGCGTTCGGCGCCGTCTTCGGGGCCATCTGGGCGGTGGTGGGATACAAGCTCACCCGCGGCGAGCGGGACTTCACCTCGGTCAGCCAGGTCGTCGCCGCGAAGTACGAGGTGCTCTGCGAGCACAAGCACGTCGCGAAGGGCCGCGAGCTGCTGACCCAGATGGACCCGATGCGCGCCGCACAGCAGGAGGTCCGCCGGGCGCAGGAGGCCGAACAGGCACGCATGGCAGGCCAGCACCCGACCAGCGCCACTCAGAGCCCGATGCACGGCACGTCGCCTCGCTGAGCTCGATACCGGGGCCGACCCTCGGTCGCCGTGACCGGCATCGAGCCGTCGTGACGGAGTCCCGGCATTCCCGGCCCGGCCCCCGCACCGGGGCGATATCGTGCTTCGATGGACCCCGCCAGCGACTCGTTGCACCCCCTGACCGACTCCTTCACCTCGGTGCTCTGCGTCGTCGCGCATCCCGATGACATCGAGTACGGCACTGCCGCAGCCGTCCACCGGTGGATCGGTGAGGGTGCGCACGTCGCCTACTTCCTGCTGACGCGCGGTGAGGCCGGTATCGACACGATGGACCCCGAGCAGGCGGCCGTCCTGCGCGAGGAGGAGGAGCGGGAGAGTGCTCGACGCGTCGGTGTCGAGACCGTCGAGTTCGCTGGGCTGGCCGACGGCAGCATCGAGTACGGGGTGCCGTTGCGCCGTGAGATCACCCGGGCGATCCGCCGGCACCGGCCCGACCTCGTGGTAGCCCAGACCTGGGCGGAGCGGTTCGCCGGCGGGATGGTCAACCAGGCCGACCACCGCGCGGTCGGGCTGGCCACGCTCGATGCCGTGGCCGACGCGGGCAACCGATGGCTACACCGTGACCTCGATGACGAGGGTCTCGAGCCTTGGGGCGGGGTGCGCATGGTGGCGGTCTCGGGATCACCCGACCCGACCCACTTCGTCGACGTGTCGGGGGAACACTTCGAGGCTGCCGTCCACTCCCTGGAGGCCCACGCCGCATACAACACGGCGCTACCGGAAGACTTCCCGGCCCCACGTGAGCTGTTGAGCTCGATCCTCGGGGGTGGGGGAGAGGCTGCGGGAGTGGAGCACGCGCTGCTCGTCGACGTGGTGCGTCGCGGCTGACGCCAGGATCGAGCGTCATACCGGAAACCCCGGCGAGACGAGGGACGCCTTGTCTCGCTCCACCGGGGTTTCGGGTTGGCTCCGAGACCCCGGGGGGTCAGCGGCTCTGGAGTCTGGCGACCCAGGCCTCGACGTCGACGCTGCTGCGCGGCATCGCGGCCGACAGGTTCTCGCAGCCGTCCTCGGTGACGAGCACGTCGTCCTCGATGCGCACGCCGGTGCCCCGGAAGCGTTCAGGTGCCTTGAGGTCGTCGGCTTTGAAGTAGAGGCCGGGCTCGACGGTGATCACCATGCCGGGCATCAGCTCGGCATCCATGTATTCCGCGCGGGTCGCGAGGGCGCAGTCGTGCACATCGAGCCCAAGGTGGTGTGAGGTGCCGTGCACCATCCACCGGCGGTGGTACTGGCCGTGATCGGTGTCGAGGGTGTCCTCGACCGAGACCCCTTCGGGGAGGAGGCCCCACGCGTGGAGGTGCTCGGCGATGACCCGGATCGCGGCTGCGTGCACGTCGGAGAACTTCGCTCCCGGCCTGACGGCGGCGATGCCAGCCTCCTGCGCGGCAAACACCGCGTCATAGATCTCCCGCTGGGCGTCACTGAACGTCCCGGATGCCGGGAGCGTGCGGGTGATGTCTGCGGTGTACAGGGCATCGACCTCCACGCCGGCGTCGATGAGGACGAGGTCGCCCTCCGCGATATCGCCGGTGTTCTTGATCCAGTGCAGGGTGTTGGCGTGGTCGCCAGCGGCGCAGATCGAGTCGTAGCCCACCCCGTTGCCACGGTGCCGGGCATACAGGCCGAAGGTGCCCTCGAGCCACCGCTCCCCCCGGCCTTCCTCAAGGGCACTGGGCAGGTCGGAGATCATCGCCTCGAACCCGCGCTCGGTGGCATCGACCGCGAGGCGCATCTGCGCGACCTCGTGGTCGTCCTTGCAGAGTCGTTGGGTCGAAACGTCGTGGGCAAGTGCGTCATCGGCCTCGACCAGCCCCTCCTCCGCAGCGCCGTTGTCGATCCGGGCAGCGTCAAGGCGGGCGGTCAGGTCGCGGTCGGCGTCCCGGACCATGCGCACCGTGACCTCACCGGCATCCTTGGCCGCTGCCGACTCGAACTCATCGATGTGCCTTGCGGTGAGCCCGAGCTCGAGTTCCACGTCGGCGAGAGTGGCGCGAGCCCCGACCCAGAACTCCCCGTAGCGGGAGTCGGCGAAGAACTCGTCGCTGTCGCGCTCCGCGAGGGGACGGACGTAGAGCACTGCCTCATGGCCGCCGTCCTCGGTCGGCTCCAGGACGAGCACGGCATCGGGGTCGCGGTCTGCACCGAGGCCGGTGAGGTAGGCGAAGGCCGTGTGTGGGCGGAAGACGTAGTCCGTGTCGTTGCTGCGGACCTTCAATCCCCCGGCGGGGACGACGAGCCTCTCGCCCGGGTGTGCCGCGCTGAGCACCGCGCGCCTGGCGGCTGCCGGCGCTGCGGCGGGGGACTGTTCGCTCACCGTGGGCCGTCTCGGTGCCCAGCCCTCGCGAACGAAGGAGCGGAACTCCTCGGTCGTCGGTCGCGCGCGGTTCTCTGCCTGCTTCTGTTCCTCGCTCACCCACCCATGTTCCCACGCGACCTCGGCGGAGGGCATTCGGACCGTAGTCTGACGTGCATGGGTGCGGGCGACGAGCTGACGTTGGCCGACCAGTTCCGTCAGCACTTCGGCCGCGCAGACCACCTCTATGCCGCTCTGCTCGCGGACATGGCCGACGACTGGGAAGCCGGAGGGGTGACCCGCGAGCTGTTCGCGGGCTGGGAGCACGCGCAGGCGCGTCAGTTCCCACAGCTGCGGCTCCTCGCTGGACTCTTCCGCATCGTGCTTCGCGGCGATGCGCCGCAGCTGGAGGCGTTCTACCCCGTCCTCGGCGGGGTCGGGGACCACCGGGCTGCGTGGCCCGAGGTGCGGGCTGTCTTCTCCGCTCACGTCGAGGAGCTGCGACGCTCCCTCGACGAGGCGCCGCAGACCAACGAGCCGGCGCGCACCGTCGCCCTCCTCGTGGGCATCTCGGAGGCCGTGCGCCGCACCGGGCTTCGGCGCATCCGACTGCTCGAGCCCGGCGCGTCGGCCGGCCTCGGTCTGCTCGTGGACCGGTACCGCTTCGCCGGTGACGGCTGGGAGTTCGGTCCGGCAGACGCGACGCTCATCGTCCCTGGCTGCGGCGCAAGGGGTTTGCGTCCCGAGCCCTTCGACGTGGTCGAGCGCCGTGGTTGCGACGTGTCCCCGGTGAACGGAGCCACGAAGCAGGGTGCTGCCTACCTCACCTCCTTTGTCTGGCCCTGGCAGCTCGAGCGCCATCGGCGGCTCGCGGATGCACTTGCCGTGGCGCGGGAGCACCCGGTGACCATCGACACCGAGCGAGCCTCGACCTGGGTCGCGAACCGGCTCGCCGAGCCCGTTCAGGACGGCGTCCTCACCGTCGTCTGGCACTCCGTGACTCGGCTCTACTGGCCCGATGCTGAGACCGCCGCCATGGAGGCGGCGATCGCGAAGGGACGTCGCCGGATGTCGCTGGCGCACGTGGCGCTGGAGCACCGGTGGCAGGGGGCGCCGAGCGACGACCCCGGACTCCCCGTCCTCGAGCTCGACGGCGAGGTGCTCGCGACGGCGGACCACCACGGACCCCCAGTACTCTTCACCCGATGACCGGAGCCCAGCACCGCCCGCCGCGCCACGCGCAACCCGGCCCGACGCCGGCAGCCATCGGCCGCCGCCTCGTCGTCGTCGGCGGCGCGCTGCTCGGGGTGGGGGCGCTCGGGCTCGGCGTGCGCGAGCTCACCGTCGGGGACCCCGTGGCCGCAGCTGCCGGCCGGGCGGGGCTCCCGGCATCCGGGCCCCCCAGTCCCACGCCCACCGCCGCACCCCAGGCCTCGCCCGCCCGCACACCGAGCCACTCGGCCGGCCCCTCGGTCGCCACGGCGCGGCTCGTCGAGGCGCCACTGCTCGCGGACCGGATCGAGGACCTCATGGAGCGCCGCGGAGGTGAGCTCGGTCTCGAGGTCGTCGACCTGCGCAGGGGCGAGGCCTTCCGGGTGCAGACCCGCGAGGCCTACTGCTACAGCACGATCAAGGTGCTCATCCTCACGACGGTGCTCCGGCAGGCCCAGGAGGCAGGAGAAGAGCTCACTGAGCGCCAACGGTCGTTGGCCAACCGGATGATCACACGCAGCGACAACGCTGCCGCCGAGGCCCTCCTCGCCGACGCCGGTCGCGACGAGGTGCAGCGGGTGGCCACCATGGTCGGCATGGACCACACCGAGATCGACTCCGGGTGGTGGGGGCTGTGGCGCACCCATCCCCGCGACCTCGGCCGGATGGTCGACACCCTCCTCTCCCGTGACCAGGTCCTCGACGGCGGTGGGAGAGCATCGGCGCGGTTCCTCATGGCCGGCGTCGTCCCCGCGCAGCGGTGGGGGGTCTTCACCGCCGAGCAGCGCGCAGGGTTCTACGTCGCGGGCAAGAACGGGTGGGGTCCGCTGCCTGACGGCTTCCGCGTGAACAGCACTGGCTGGGTCAGCGGTGAGGGCTCGGAGTACGTGTTGAGCATCCTCTCTCGCAGCAACAACGGCTTCGCGTACGGCCGTGAGACTGTCGGTCAGGTCGCGGGCCTCTGCCACGATGCGGTCATCGCCGGCCTGGCCTGAGCACGACGAGGTCAGCAACGCGCTCAGGGGCTGCTCTGCTGAGCAGGGTCACTCGACGTCCACCCAATCCAGGGTGCGGCTGACGGCCTTCTTCCACCCCGCATACCCGTCACGCCGCTGGTCCTCGTCCCACTGCGGCTCCCAACGCTGGTCCTCAGCCCACTTCGTGCGCAGCTCGTCCGTGCCGGACCAGAATCCGGTGGCCAGCCCCGCGGCATACGCAGCACCGAGCGCGGTCGTCTCAGCGACGACCGGCTTGGAGACCGGCACGCCCAGGATGTCTGCCTGCAGCTGCATGCAGATCTGGTTGGCGGTGACACCCCCGTCGACCTTCAGGCAGGTCAGCTCGACACCGGAGTCGGCCTCCATCGCCTCCACGACGTCGCGGGACTGGTAGCAGATCGCTTCGAGGGTGGCCCGGGCGAGGTGGGCGTTGGTGTTGAAGCGCGAGAGCCCGACGATCGCCCCGCGGGCATCGCTGCGCCAGTAAGGAGCGAACAGACCGCTGAACGCCGGGACGAAGTAGATCCCGCCGGTGTCCTCGACCTGCGCGGCAAGGCGTTCGACCTCGGAGGCGCCGCTGATGATGCCGAGCTGGTCGCGCAGCCACTGCACCGCGCTGCCCGTGACGGCGATCGACCCCTCCAGCGCGTAGACCGGCTTGGCATCACCGAACTGGTAGGCAACGGTCGTGAGCAGGCCGTTGCTGCTTCGGACGAGTTCCTCGCCGGTGTTGAGCAGCAGGAAGTTGCCTGTGCCGTAGGTGTTCTTGGCTTCTCCGGGCTCGAAGCAGACCTGGCCCACGGTTGCCGCCTGCTGGTCACCGAGCACACCGGTGATGGGAACCTTCGCCCCGCGCCGCTCACCGGTGGTCGTGCCGTATGCCGTGGCGTCGCTGCTCGCGTGGATGCTCGGCAGCATGGAGCG
>JBDSNZ010000147.1:0-25151 GCA_039915055.1 Ornithinibacter sp. | reverse complement strand
CTGCGGGGTGCACTTCATGGCCGAGTCGGCCGACATCCTCACCGGTGAGAGCCAGGCGGTCGTGCTGCCCGACCTGGCCGCTGGCTGCTCGATGGCCGACATGGCGGCGATCGACCAGGTGGAGGAGTGCTGGGAGCAGCTCGCGGAGGCAGGAGTGGCCGAGTCCACGGTTCCGGTGACGTACATGAACTCATCGGCGGCGATCAAGGCGTTCACCGGTCGACACGGCGGCACGATCTGCACCTCCTCGAACGCGAAGACGGCCCTGACCTGGGCGCTGGAACGAGGCGGCGAGGGGGCCAAGGTGCTCTTCCTGCCCGACCAGCACCTCGGGCGCAACACCTGGGCCCGTGACCTCGGGGGCGACCTCGACCGTTGCGTCACGTGGGACCCGCACCGCCCGATGGGTGGCCTGAGCGTGGACCAGGTGCGCGACGCGACCATGATCCTGTGGCGCGGTCACTGCTCGGTGCACGGTCGCTTCTCCGTCGAGGCCGT
The DNA here is from genome assembly GCA_039915055.1 of Ornithinibacter sp. Classification (GTDB taxonomy): domain Bacteria; phylum Actinomycetota; class Actinomycetes; order Actinomycetales; family Dermatophilaceae; genus Fodinibacter. The sequence goes on along the minus strand of JBDSNZ010000147.1, from coordinate 24,653 downwards.
CGAGGCGGCCCGCCGGGACGTGCCCGGCGTGAAGGTGATCGTCCACCCCGAGTGTCGCAACGAGGTCGTCGCCCTGGCCGACGAGGTGGGCTCGACCGAGAGGATCATCGCGACGATCGCGGCGGCGCCGGCCGGCACGGCCTGGGCCGTCGGCACCGAGCTCAACCTCGTGAGCCGACTCGCCAGGCAGTTCCCCGAGCAGCGGATCGTCTTCCTCGAGAAGAACGTCTGCTACTGCTCGACGATGAACCGGATCGACCTGCCGCACCTGGTCTGGGCTCTGGAGTCCCTCGTGGAGGGGCGCGTCGTCAACCGGGTGCGCGTCGATCCGCAGGTGGCCCGCTGGGCCCGGGTCGCGCTCGACCAGATGCTCGCCCTCCCCGGCGAGACCGCCAAGGACTGACCCGCCTCTCGGGGCAGGCCGTCAGGTGTGGACCAGGCCGTCCGGGCCGATGTGCGGGTTGTGCGCGGTCGGCACCCGCTCCCCCTGAGGCGGCGGACCCGGGGGCGTGCCGTCCCCGAAGGGTGACCCGCCGAGGCGTTCGCGGTCATGGGGTGCGCCCCACCCGGACAGGTCGGGACCGGCCGGGACGATCCCGGTGGGGTTGATGTCGCGATGGACCTCGTAGTAGTGGCTCTTGATCTGCACGAAGTCGGTGGTGTCACCGAAACCGGGCGTCGTGAAGAGGTCTCGGGCATAGGCCCACAGCACCGGCATCGCGCTCAGGGTGCTCCGGTTGCACTTGAAGTGACCGTGGTAGACCGCGTCGAAGCGCGCCAAGGTCGTGAAGAGTCGCACGTCGGCCTCGGTGATGCTCTCGCCCACGAGGTAGCGCCGGGTGGCCAACCGCTCCTCCAGCCAGTCCAGGGCGCTGAAGAGGCGCTCGTATGCCGCGTCGTAGGACTCCTGGGTGCCGGCGAACCCGCAGCGGTAGACCCCGTTGTTGACCTCGGTGTAGACGCGCCGGTTGACCTCGTCGATCTCCTCCCGGTGCACCTGCGGGTAGAGGTCCGGGGCGCCGTCACGGTGGTGCTCCCGCCACTGCGAGCCGAGGTCGAGGGTGATCACCGGGAAGTCGTTGGTCACCACCGCCCCGCTGGGGACGTCGACGATGGCGGGCACCGTGATGCCGCGCGGGTAGCCCGGCTGGCGCGCCTCATAGGCGTCCTTGATCCGGGGGATGCCCAGCACCGGGTCGAGCCCGCCCGGGTCGAGGTCGAAGGTCCAGGAGTTCGCGTCGTGCGTGGGCCCGCACAGGCCCATCGAGATGGCGTCCTCCAGACCGAGGAGGCGGCGCACGATGATCGCGCGGTTGGCCCACGGACAGGCCCGGGCGACCACCAGCCGGTAACGGCCGACCTCGACGGGCCACGGCGAGGAGCCGTCGGCGGTGATCCGGTCGGTGATGTAGGCCGTGTCGCGCTGGAAGTCCTCCTCGACGTAGCTCCCCTCGCTCATCCGCGCTCCTCGTCCTGGAGGGCGCCCAACCGGGCCAGCAACACGGCCTCGGCGAGACAGACCTTCTCGAACTCACCGAGGTGGAGGGACTCGTTGGCGCCGTGAGCCCGCGCATCGGGGTCCTCGACGCCGGTCACGAGGATGGCGGCCTCGGGGAAGCGCTCGGCGAAGGCCGCGACGAACGGGATCGAACCGCCGACCCCGATGTCGACCGGCTCCACGCCCCACGCGTCGTGGAACGCGGCCCGCGCCTGGTCGTACACCGGTCCGCGCGCATCCGCCGAGAAACCCATTCCGCCCTCCTCGAAGGTCACCTCGACCCGGGCCCCCCAGGGAGCGCGCTCGAGCAGGTGCGCGCGCAGGAGGTCGAACGCCTCGGTGTGGACCTCGTCGGGCGCGATGCGCATCGACACCTTCGCAGCGGCCGTGGCAACGAGGGTGTTCGACGACATCGCGACCGTGGGTGCGTCGATGCCGATGGTCGTGATCGACGGCTTGGTCCAGATGCGCGAGAGCAGGGAGTCCGAGCCGATGGTCGACACCCCGTCCAGGAGGCTGGACTCGGCGCGCAACCGTTCCTCGGAGTAGTCCAGGTCGCCGGCGTGACCCGAGCGCAACCCGGCGACAGCGACGTTGCCCTCGTCGTCGTGCAGGGTCGCGAGCAGGCGCACGAGGGCCGTGATCGCGTCGGGTACGGCTCCCCCGAACATCCCGGAGTGGACCCCGTGCTCGAGGGTGGAGACGGTGATCACCGCGCGCACCATGCCGCGCAGCGTGGTCGTGAGGGCCGGTTCGCCGATGTCCCAGTTGGTGGAGTCCGCCAGCACGATGGCATCTGCGCGGAGCCGCTCGCCGTGGCGCTCCAGAATCGTGGGCAGTGAGTCGGAGCCGATCTCCTCCTCCCCCTCGACGAACACCGTGACGCCCACCGGCAGCGAGCCCGCGTGGGCGCGCAACGCGGCGACGTGGGCCATCAGGCCGGCCTTGTCATCGGCCGCGCCGCGGCCGTAGAGCCGACCTGCTCGCTCGGTGGGCTCGAACGGCGGGCTCTCCCACAGCGCCTCCTCACCTGGGGGCTGGACGTCGTGGTGGGCATAGAGCATGACGGTGCGGGACCCGGGCGGGCCGTCCGCGTGACCGATCACCGCGGGGCGCCCGCCCTCACGCACGATCTCGACCTCCAGGCCCTCGGCGCGCAGCAGCGCAGCAGTGGCCTCGGCGCTCGCCTCGACGTGGGCCTGGTCGAACGCGTCCAACGACACGCTCGGGATGCGCGTCAGGGCTTCCAGGTCGGCGCGGACTCCCGGCATCAGGGCAGCAACGGTCTCGCGCAGTGTGGCGATCTGGTCAACGGACAGGACGTGGGTCACATCGGTGACCCTACCCAGAGCGGCGACACCGCAGGCGGGCACGTGCACGGCACACCGGGAGGTGCACCTACAGTGGAGGCGTGTTCGGACGCAGCAAGACCACCAACGACCAGCTGGTCGACGCCGCCCTCCACCCCGAGCGGGAGGGGGCCAAGAACCGGCCCACGCCGAAGCGCCGCGACCAGGAGGCCGCGCGCAAGCAGCCGCTGGTGATCGCAGACCGCAAGGAAGCCAAGAAGGTCGACAAGGCCAAGCGGGGTGAGCAGGCGGCGCGCACCCGCAAGGCGATGCTCACCGGTGCCGAGGCCGATCTCCCGGCGCGCGACAAGGGCCCGGTGCGGCGCTACATCCGTGACTCGATCGACGCACGCCGCAACCTCGCGGAGTTCATGCTGCCGGTCATGCTCGTGGTGCTGGCCATGAGCTTCGCGCGCATCCCCACCGTCCTGCTCCTGGTCACGACGCTCACCTACACGATCCTCGCCGTCGCGATCCTCGACACCTTCTTCATGTGGCGACGGCTCAAGGCCAAGGTCGAGGAGAAGTTCGGCGAGGGCGCCGGCAAGGGCAACGGCATGTATGCCGCGATGCGCGCCTTCCAGATGCGCCGCACTCGGATGCCGCGGGCCCAGGTCGAACGCGGCCAGCCCCCCCACTGACAGCTGGGCTCCCCGTCCTCCTGACGGGTCGGACGAAGGCGTCCGGGCGGCCCGCCCACCTGCGCGTGTGGGAGACAGTGGCGGGGATGCGGCACCATTGGGCTGTGCGCGGAGTTCGCGCGGCCGCCACGGGAGGGTAGACGAGCACGATGGGGACGCGTCAGAGGGTGCTGCTCACGGCTGCCGTGACGGTGCCGATGGTGTTCGGCGCCGCGGGAGTGGCGTATGCCGCGCACTACCAGGAGCGGGCGCTGCCGGGCAGCGCCATCGCGGGGGTGTCCGTGGCCGGGATGAGCCGCGCCGACGTCGCGGGAGCGGTGCGCGAGCGCGCCGCCGACCTCACGGTCGTGGTGAAGGCCGACGGGGTCACCCAGACAGCTCACCTCTCCGACCTCGGCTACGCGGTCGACGTCGATGCCACGCTCGACGCCGTCTTCGCTCCCAACAAGACGTGGTCCTCCTACGCGACGTCGCTGATCTCCTCGCACGACGTCCCGGCGGTCGTCAGCGCCGACGCCGCGAAGGTCGAGCAGGTCACCACCGAGCTGGTGGAGCGAACCGACAAGGTCGGACGGAACGCCAGCGTCGCCCTTGACGCCGAGAAGAAGTCCTTCGTCGTCACCCCTGCGGTCGCGGGCCACACCGTCGCCCCGGAAAGCTTCCAGGACGTCGTCGAGGCTGCGGCCCGATCGCTCTCTCCCACCACCGCTGACGTGACCTTCGTGGAGACCCGGCCGAGCGTGACGACGTCGTCCGCGGAGAAGGTCGCGAGACAGGCCAACGCTCTCGTCTCGCGCACGCTTGCCGTCTCCGACGGCTCCCGGAAGCACAGGCCGTCCACGAGGCTGCGTGCCTCGTGGGTGAGCATCCCGAGCGCCGACGGCTCGCTCGGGTCACCCACGTTGGATGCCAAGAAGGTTCAGTCCTGGGTTGCGTCCTTGGCCAAGGACGCCCGGGTCGAGTCACGTTCGGGTCTGCGCAACGTCAGCGCGGCGGGCAAGGTGCTCAGCGTCGTGGACCAGGCGCGCGAGGGTCGTGTCGTGTCCAACGCCGACACCGTGAGCAAGGACGCAGCCGCCGCGCTGGCCTCGGGCAAGGCCTACTCAGGCGCCTTCGACTACACCAAGGTCGCCGCCACCTGGAAGGAGCGCACGGTCGCGGTGGGCGCCGAGAAGCTCGCCTACCCCGCGGCCGATGGGGAGAAGTGGGTGGACGTCAACCTCAGCAACCACACGATGACGGCCTACGTCGGGGGCAGGTCCGTTCTGGGCCCGATCAAGATGGTCGACGGCCAGAAGGAGAAGCCCACCGTGGTGGGGACCTTCAAGGTCTACCTCAAGAACTCGAAGATGACGATGCGCGGAAACAACGCCGACGGAACGAACTACGAGACCCCCGACGTCCCGTGGGTCTCCTTCTTCTACCAGGGGTTCGCGCTGCACGGCGCCCCGTGGCGGTCCTCCTTCGGCTACTCCGGATCCCACGGGTGCATCAACCTTCCGGTGGACGTCGCCAAGACGATGTACGACTTCGCCCCGATCGGCACCCCGGTGACGACGCACTTCTGAGCCATGGCTCAGGGCGCGGGGTCCAGGCTCATCGGCCCGTAGACCTTCGCGCCGTCCCGGTGCAGGGTCACCGACGCCACCCCGGCCCCGGTCAGGTCCTGCCACACCTCGCCGAACCAGTTCTCGGCATCGGACTGCGTGGGGAACGGGGTCTGGGAGAGCAGCTCCCCGCTCATCGATACGCCGTCCTGGTCGGCATAGGTCCACGTCCACGCCTCGCTCATGACTGACGCACCCCGACCTCGACGAAGGGCGGCTTGCTCACCGTTGCGGGCACGTCCCGTCCGCGGACGTCGATGACCACCTCGTCGCCCAGGGTCACCGAGCGGTCGAGCAGCGCCAGCGCCACTCCCTGTCGCAGGGTGGGTGAGAAGGTCCCCGAGGTGACCTCGCCCACGACACCGCCTGCGGGGTCCTTCACAGCGCAGTGCGAGCGAGGGATGCCGCGACCGGAGACGACCAGACCGCGCATCAGCCGGGTCGCCTTGGCGGCGCGTTCGGCGGCCAGGGCCTCCTTGCCCCAGAAGGTCTCCTTGTCCCACCCGACCGCCCAGGCCGCCCCCGCCATGACGGGGGTGATCTCCAGCGACAGGTCGTTGCCGTGCAAGGGGTAGCCCATCTCGGTGCGCAGGGTGTCCCGTGACCCGAGACCGCACGGCTTGCCACCCTCCTCCGCCACCGCGGCGGCCAAGGCGTCCCACACCGACCCGGTGACGTCCCAGGCCGGCACGATCTCGTAGCCCCGCTCCCCCGTGTAGCCGGTGCGGCACACGATCACGGGCATGCCCTCCCAGCGGGTCTCCACGAAGCTCATGTAGTCGTGGTCGACGGGCAACCCGAGAGCGCGCAGCACCTCGTCGGACCGGGGGCCCTGCACGGCGATGACTCCGTAGCGGTCGTGGAGGTTCTCGACGAGGACGCCCTCCGGAGCAGCCGCGGTGAGGAGCTCGACGACGCGACCGGTGTTCGCAGCATTCGGGATGAGGAACACGTCCTCCTCGGAGCGGAGGTAGGCGATGAGGTCGTCCACCACGCCACCGGTCTCGGTGCAGCACATCGTGTACTGCGCCTGACCGGGCCCGATCCGGCGCAGGTCGTTGGTGAGGCAGGCGTTGACGAAGTCGGCTGCACCAGGCCCTGACACCCGAGCCTTGCCCAGGTGCGAGACGTCGAAGATGCCGACGCGCTCGCGCACGGTGGTGTGCTCGGCGACCACACCACCCCCGGGGTACTCGATGGGCATCGACCACCCGCCGAAGTCGGCCATCTTGGCACCGAGGGCGACGTGGCGGTCGTGGAGCGGGGAGTGGAGGAGATCGGTCATGGTCGGCACGTTACCGCCTGCGGTTGCGCGCCCGCCCGGTCGCTAGTGTGGCCGGCATGACGTCCTTGGCCCTGTCCACCCGTACTCCCGCCGACCTGCCCGTCGAGGCCCTCGTGGTGGGGTTGGTCCACACCCCCGACGGCGCCGACCTCGCAAGCGGTCACGGCCTGCCGCCCAAGGCCGTGGTCCACCTCCAGGCAGTGCTCTCCGACCTTGACGCCACCGGGCGGGCCGAGGAGGTCCTGCGCATCGTCGCCGTGCCCGGTGTCAAGGCCACGTCCGTGGTGCTCACCGGTCTGGGTGAGGGAGCCACCGATCGCACCACCTACCCGCACACGGTCCTGCGCAGCGCCGCAGGAGCAGCCCTGCGCGCGGTGCGCGCCAAGAAGACGGTGGCCGTTGCCCTGCCGACCCCGGACGTGGAGAGCGTGTCCGCCGTGGCGGACGGCGCGTATGCCGGATGCTACGTCTACGACAAGACCGCGCCCCTGAAGCCGGGTCGGCGCAGCTCGGCCAAGATCTCCGCCCCCGTGGGAACCGGGCCACGGATCACCGTGGTCTCCGGTGCAGGCCAGGGTCGGGCCGCGAAGGATGCCGTGGCCAGGGCCGCGGTGCTGGGCGCCGCTCGGGACTGGGCCCGCGACCTGGTCAACACGCCCCCGAACCTCCTCTTCCCGCAGTCCTTCGCCGAGGACGTGAAGAAGCACACCACGGCATCCGCAGCCAGGGTGAGCGTCTCCGTGCTCGACGAGAAGGCGCTCGCCAAGGGCGGCTTCGGTGGCATCGTCGGCGTGGGCCAGGGGTCGGTCAACCCACCGCGGATCGTCACGATGACGTGGGCGCCCGTCGGCGCGACCACGTCGGTCGCCCTCGTGGGCAAGGGCATCACCTTCGACTCCGGGGGCCTGAACATCAAGCCCTCGAGCGGGATGGTCACGATGAAGTGCGACATGGCCGGCGCCGCCGCGGTTGCCGCGACGGTGCTCGCCGCGGCCGAGCTCGACCTGCCGGTGGCAGTGACCGGCTACCTCTGCCTGGCAGAGAACATGCCGAGCGGCACCGCGCAGCGCCCGAGTGACGTCGTGATCATGCGCGACGGCACCAGCGTGGAGATCCTCGACACCGACGCCGAGGGCCGGATGGTCCTCGGCGACGGCATCTGTCTCGCGAGCGAGAAGTCGCCCGACTGGATCGTGGACATCGCGACGTTGACGGGGGCCCAGGTGGTCGCGCTCGGCACCGACATCGCCGGGGTGATGGGCAACCAGGACGCCTTCCGCACCAGCGTGGTGGACGCTGCGGGTCGGGCCGGTGAGGGCGCCTGGGCGATGCCGCTCCCGGTGGAGCTGCGGGCCAAGCTCGACACCCCCACCGCCGACATCGCGCACAAGGGTGACCGCGACGGAGGCATGCTCACCGCTGGGCTCTTCCTCAAGGAGTTCGTCGGGGAAGGCATCGCGTGGGCCCACGTCGACATCGCGGGGCCGGCCTTCAACGGCAAGGCCGCCAAGGGCCACCACCCCAAGGGTGGGACCGGTTTCGGCGTCGGCACCCTGCTCAGCCTCATCGAGTCCCACACCACCTGAGCGGCACGCGCCGGCGCGTGCGGTCCCTGACCCTGACCCTGGCGCCCCGGCGCGTGCGCTCAGCCGCTCTTGCGGCGGAACATCTGCTCTCGTGCACTGGTCTCCGGGCCGTGCGCGTGGTCGACCTTCGCGTGCTCGGCGCTGTCCGAGACGTCCGCGCCGCCGTGCGCCTTCTTGGCGTCCAGCGCCGCGCGGAACTTGGCCTTGACGTCCTCGTCCACGGGGGGACGGGGCTTCTTCGCTGATGACATCAGTGGTCCTTTTCGTCAGTGGGTCGGATGCTGCAGTGGGTCCGATGCTGCGGGGTCTCGGGGTCAGCGTCGACCCGGTTTGCGCTGCTGGGCGGTCCAGCGGCGCATCCGGGCCGGGTATCCGGTGAGGTTCACGTCGTAGACGGGCACGTCGAGGGAGCGGGCGACCTCGAACGCCTGCGGGCGGGTGGGCAGCGCACGGCGGGTCCACTCGCCGTCATGGGCGATGAGGACCACCGTGGTGGCCGTGACGTTGGTCGCCGGCTCGACATAGGCCTCGACCCCCCGCCTGGACGCCACGAAGTCGCGCAGGTGCGTCCGGGCACTGTCCAGATCACCTCCGCCATGGGGTGCCTCGCGCTTGCGTCCTCGTCTCCACCACGCCATGCGCACACGATATGCGCTCGCCCGTGCCGCCCAGCGCGCGACGCCCGGAGTGCGCGCGCAGGTGCTGTGGAGCACGGTTCGGTGACAGGATGCGTGCAGGCTGGCCGGAACCACCCGCGCCGGTCCCCGCCAGACCCGAGCGAGGAGGCACCCCTGATGCCGGCCACCGCAACGCCCACCCATGACGTCGTCGTCCTCGGGGGAGGAAGTGGTGGATACGCCTGCGCGCTTCGGGCGGCCGAGCTGGGGTTGAGCGTCGCGCTGGTGGAGAAGGACAAGCTGGGTGGCACCTGTCTGCACCGCGGCTGCATCCCCACCAAGGCGCTGCTGCACGCCGCCGAGGTCGCGGACAGCACGCGTGAGGCCGCCACCTTCGGGGTGCGCGCCACCCTGGAGGGGATCGACCTGCCCGCCGTCACGGCATACCGGGAAGGGGTGGTGGCACGGCTGCACAAGGGCCTCCAGGGCCTGGTCAGCTCCCGGGCGGTGGACTACGTCGAGGGCACCGGCTCTCTGGAGACCGGCGCAACGGTGGTGGTCGGGGACCGCCGGCTCGTCGGGCGCCACGTCGTGCTCGCCACTGGATCCTTCGCCCGCACCCTCCCTGGGCTGGAGATCGGTGGTCGCGTGATGACCAGCGACCAGGCGCTCGGGCTGGAGAGTGTGCCGCACCACGTCGTGGTCCTCGGAGGCGGGGTCATCGGCGTCGAGTTCGCTTCCGTCATGAGGTCCTTCGGTGCCGAGGTGACGATCGTGGAGGCACTCCCCCGGCTCGTTGCGGCGGAGGAGCCCGAGGTGAGCAAGGCCCTCGAACGGGCCTTCCGCAAGCGCGGGATCACGGCGCGCACAGGGGTGTCGTTCGAGTCGGCGACCCAGGACGAGGACTCGGTGACCGTGCGCCTGCAGGGCGGTGAGGAGCTGGTCGCCGACATCCTCCTCGTCGCGGTCGGCCGCGGGCCCGTCACCGAGGGACTGGGGTTCGCCGAGGCGGGTGTGGCGCTGGAGCGCGGTTTCGTGGTGACCGACGAGCGGTGCCGCACCTCCGCGGACGGCGTGTATGCCGTGGGGGACATCGTGCCCGGGCTGCAGCTCGCGCACCGCGGTTTCGCCCAGGGCATCTTCGTCGCCGAGCACATCGCCGGACTCGCACCGGTGCCCGTCGCGGAGTCGAGCATCCCGCGGGTGACCTACTGCGATCCCGAGATCGCCTCCGTCGGTCTCGGCGAGGAGCAGGCCCGGGCGCTGCACCCCGACGTGGAGACCTACGAGTACAACCTGGGCGGCAACGGCAGGTCCCAGATCCTGCGCAGCGCGGGCTTCGTCAAGCTCGTACGGGTCAAGGACGGCCCGGTCCTGGGCATCCACATGATCGGGTCGCGGATGGGCGAACAGGTCGGGGAGGCCCAGCTCATCGTCTCCTGGGGCGCCCACGCCGAGGAGGTCGCTGCCCTGCTGCACGCGCACCCCACCCAGAACGAAGCCCTCGGCGAGGCGCACATGGCCCTCGCCGGTAAGCCGCTGCATGCCCACGCCTAGGTTGAGCCACAGTGGCTGCACCCAACTAGAGTGATGTCCGCCACCATCGAACGAGGAGAGTTGCCCCGATGTCAGAACACGTGAAGATGCCTGCACTCGGTGAGTCCGTCACCGAAGGGACCGTGACGCGGTGGCTGAAGAGCGTGGGTGACGAGGTCGCCCTGGACGAGCCGCTGCTCGAGGTCTCCACCGACAAGGTCGACACCGAGATCCCGTCCCCCGTCGCGGGGACGTTGCAGGAGATCCTCGTCGAGGAGGACGAGACCGTGCCGGTCGGGGCCGACCTCGCCGTCATCGGCGATGGAGCCGCAGCGGAGAGCAGCGGGTCCGACGGCCAGGGCAGTGACCAGGAGGCCGGCGCCCCGCAGGAGGCGCCCAGCGAGCAGGCCCAGGACGAGCCCGAGGACTCCGGGGACGCCGAGGACACCGCAGCCTCCGGCGATTCCGAGGACGACGGCGGCGCGCAGGCAGCGGCCCCGAGCGACGCCTCCTCCGCGCAGGCCCAGCCCTCCGGTGCGGGCACCACCGTGACGATGCCCGCACTCGGTGAGTCCGTCACCGAGGGCACGGTCACGCGCTGGCTGAAGCAGGAGGGCGACGAGGTCGCGCTCGACGAGCCGCTGCTCGAGGTCTCCACCGACAAGGTCGACACCGAGATCCCCTCGCCGGTCGCGGGCACCCTGACCTCGATCCTCGTCCAGGAGGACGAGACGGTGCCGGTCGGTGCCGACCTCGCGGTCGTGGGTGGCAGCGCAGGCGGCTCGAGCCAGCAGAAGGCTGCCGAGCCGGAGAAGGCTGCCGAGCCGGAAAAGGCTCCCGAGCCGGAGCCGCAGAAGGCTGCCGAGCCGGAGAAGGCCGCCGAGGCCCCACCACAGCAGAGCGCGGACGATGCCGCCGCCAAGGCCGGCGAGGCTCCCGCGGCGTCGACCTCGACCGCCCCGACCCCACGGCCCAAGGACGACGGCGGGGACGCCGCCGCCTACGTCACCCCGTTGGTCCGCAAGCTCGCGGCCGACCACGGGATCGACCTCGCAGGCATCGAGGGCACCGGGATCGGTGGCCGGATCCGCAAGCAGGACGTCGTCGCAGCGGCAGAAGCCGACAAGGCGGCCAAGGCCGCCAGGACTGCGGCCGAGTCGGCACCGGCATCCGCTCCGGCTGCGCCGGCCAAGAAGGCTCCGCCCACGGCCTCCCCCGCATCGGCCGAGGGCTCCAAGCGGGGCACGACCGAGAAGATGTCGCGTCTGCGCAAGACCATCGCCCGCCGCATGGTCGAGTCACTGCAGACCTCGGCCCAGCTCACCACGGTGGTCGAGGTCGACGTGACCCGCATCGCGCGCCTGCGCGACCGGGCCAAGGCGGATTTCGCAGCACGCGAGGGCACCAAGCTGAGCTTCCTCCCGTTCTTCTCCCTGGCCGCGGTGGAGGCCCTCAAGGCCCACCCCACGGTCAACGCGAGCCTGGATGAGGATGAGGTCACCTATCACGGCGCAGAGCACCTCGGCATTGCGGTTGACACCCAGAAGGGCCTGCTGGTCCCGGTCATCAAGAATGCCGGTGACCTCAACATCGCAGGTCTGGCTCGTGGGATCGCCGAGCTCGCCGACCGCACGCGCAACAACAAGATCACTCCCGATGACCTCGCGGGCGGGACCTTCACGATCACCAACACGGGGTCGCGGGGTGCGCTGTTCGACACGCCGATCGTCAACCAGCCACAGGTCGCGATCCTCGGCACCGGTGGTGTCGTGCGGCGAGCCGTCGTGGTGGCCGCCGAGGACGGCGGTGAGACCATCGCGATCCGCTCGATGGTCTACCTCTCGCTGTCCTACGACCACCGCATCGTCGACGGCGCGGATGCGGCACGCTTCCTCACGACGATGAAGCAGCGCCTCGAGGAAGGAGCCTTCGAGGCATCGCTGGGTCTGTGACCCGGCGCCACCTCGAGCTCACTCATGGCACGCCGCATCGCCGTCACCGGATCCTCCGGGCTGATCGGCACCCCTCTCGTCGCTGCGCTCACCGAGCGCGGCGACGAGGTGGTGCGACTGGTCCGCCACACCCCCAGGGCGGCCGGTGAGGTGCGGTGGGACCCTGCCTCGCGGCGGGTCGACGCCGCGGCGCTCGACGGGGTCGACGGCGTCGTCCACCTCGCAGGAGCCGGGGTCGGCGACAAACGCTGGACCCCTTCCTACAAGCACGTCATCCTCTCCTCGCGCACCGACGGCACGCACGCGATCGCCTCAGCCATCGCCGAGACGGGCCGCGAGATCCGCCTGGTGTCCGGGTCGGCCGTGGGCTTCTACGGAGACCGCGGCGACGAGGAGCTCACGGAGGCCAACCCGGCCGGCACCGGCTTCCTCACCGATGTGGTGCTCGCGTGGGAGGCGTCGGCCGCCCCTGCCGTCGATGCGGGCTCGCCGGTTGCGTTCGCCCGCACGGGGATCGTCATGTCTCCCGAGGGAGGAGCGATGGGTCGTCTCCTTCCCCTTGCGCGGCTCGGGCTGGCCGGCCCGCTGGGGTCCGGGCGTCAGTTCTGGCCGTGGATCACCCTGACCGACGAGGTCGCTGCCCTGATCCACCTCCTGGACCGCCCTGACATCACCGGCCCCGTCAACCTGGTGGGGCCGGCCCCGGCACGCCAGCGCGATGTCGTCGCGCAGATCGGCTCGGTGCTGCACCGCCCCAGCGTGCTGCCGGCCCCGTCCATCGCGCTCAAGATGGTGCTCGGTGAGTTCGCCTCCGACATCCTCGGTAGCCAACGCATCGTGGGTGAGGTGTTGGCTGCGAGCGGCTTCGAGCACCAGCACGCCGACCTCGAGTCGGCCGTCGCCTGGCTGCTCGGCTAGGGCTCAGCCCGCGCCGCCTATGTCGCTGACCCTCCACCCCTCCTCGGTCCGGACCAACGAGATCAGCACGGGCACACCGGAGGACGCAGGGCGCGGCTCCCGACTGGTCCGGGTCGCGACCAGGTAGGCAGAGGTGTCGATCCGGGCCCGCAGCACGGCCCGGTCCCCCGCGGCCGAGATCATCCTCGCCTCGGCGACGTCGTGCCGCAGGTCGGTGTAGCGGATGCCGGACCGCTTCAGCTCGGTGACCGCGGCCATGTCCCGCACCCATGCCGTCGACTCCGGTGCGTCCACCTCGCGCAACAGCACCGGGCTGCCCGAGCGCCAAGCTGCGGCCCGCGCATCCGCGAGAGCAGCGATGAGGTCGCGCGGGCGGGTGGCCGGCGCGTCCGCGTCCAGGCGCGGGTCACCCACCGCCTCGCTCCGCTGCGCGGACTGTGCCGTTGGCGTGCCAGGGGTGCTGCGTGCCTCCGCAGCGTGCACCGACGATGCGCCCCGGGCGGGGTGGCTCGCGCCGGACCACGGCCCCAGCCCGAGCAGCACCACCGCACCGAGCACGGCCAGCGCCCCGGCCCCGAACCCCACAGCCCCGAGGATCACTCCCCCACGGCCCGGCAGACGGCGACCCGAGGCGCCGTCCCGGTGGGCTCCTCGCCGGGTTCGCGGGATGCGTTGACCCCTCCGCACCGCATCCCGCACCCGACCCGGTCGCCCACTGAGCGACGCTCGCGCCCGTGAACGAAGGCGCGCCATCCGACCCTGCTGCATCGCTGCTGCGGGATCCCCGCGCTCGCCGCCACCCCCAGCCGCGGCGCGCAGTCGGTAGGTGATGGCGCTGACCTCGTCCGCACCGCTCACGAGGTGGATGGGGGTGGCCGTCGCCGCCTCGAACAACGACCAGGCCAGCGCATCGGCGTCAGGTCGATGAGCGGCATCGGGATCGAGCGCGCGGTCGAGGACGCCGATCAGGGCGGTGCGACCCGGGCTCGCCGCTGCGAGCGCCACGTCGACGAGCCCAGGTCGAAGACCCGGGGCCGCGGGCACGGAGCCGGTGAGGCAGAGCCACCCCAGCGCGCCCAGGGAGTAGACGTCGGCTGCCGTCGTCGCCTCCGACCCGAGGACCACCTCCGGGGCGACGTAGCCGTCGGACCCCCAGACGCCGTGCGACACCTCACCCAGGACGTGCCCGAGGCCGAGGTCCGCCAGGTGGGGTCGACCGTCGACATCGAGGAGGACGTTGCCCGGTGACAGGTCCGCGTGGACGACTCCGACGCCGTGCAACCGGGCCAGTGCCGAGGCCACCGGAGCCAGCACGGTCACCACCTCACCGGGCTCCAGGTGGCCCCGGGCCGCGACCAGGTCGCCGAGCGAGCCGCCCTGGAGCCACGGCATCACCAGCGCGACCCGGCCGTCCTCGAGGGGCAGGCAGGCCTCGACCCGCACGACGTGGGCAGATGCCGCGAGTGCCGAGAGCGCTGCCTCGCGGGCTGCGGCATCGACCTCGCTGAGATCGGCGTGCACGACCTTGACCGCGACCCGCCGGCCGTCGGACTCGCAGACTGCTGCCCACACCTCACTCGTGCCACCGATGCCGATGCGCTCCCCGAGCTCGAATCCCGGCACTGCCGGCGCGAGCGCGGTGGGAGGAGCGGGTCGGGTCTGCATGGCACCACCCTCGCGCACGTCAGCGAACCGGCCGCGGAGTTTTCCACAGGACCCGGGGGCGGCACGCGGCGCAGCCTCCCGAAGCTGGAAGGGGCCCACGACTGCGGCCTAGGGTGTCGAGCATGCCCGCAGACGCACCCACGATCCTCGCCACCTCCGGCGGTTACCGCTACGGACGGCGCACCCAGCTCGAGTTCGACGCCCTGGTGCACCACGCCGTCGATCTGTCGGGTGCGCACGGTCGGCGTCCTCGACTGACCTTCGTGGGCACGGCATCCGGTGATCCCCGTCAGATGAACTACGCCGCCCACGAGGCGGGCCGCGTCGCCGGCTTCGACGTGACCTGCCTGGACCTCTTCCCGATGCCCAACCTCGACGACGTGCCCGGCCACCTCCTGGGCCAGGACGTCGTGTGGGTCAACGGTGGGTCCGTCGCCAACCTGCTCGCCGTCTGGGACGTGCACGACCTGCGCCCGGCGATGCGCGCGGCGTGGACGGCCGGCGTCGTGCTCTCGGGTGTCTCCGCGGGGTCGATCTGTTGGTACGTCGGCGGCTCCACTGACTCCTACGGCCCGGATCTGCGCGCCGTGACCAACGGCCTCGCACTGCTGCCCTACGGCAACGGCGTGCACTACGACTCCGAGGAGTCGCGGCGGCCCACCGTGCAGGCCCTGGTGGCCGCTGGAACCCTGCCGGAGACGCACTGCACCGACGACGGCGTGGGCCTGGTCTATCGGGGCACCGAGCTCGTCGAGGCCGTCTCCGAGACGGATGGAAAGGCAGCCTTCGTGCTCACCCGGGAGGGCGAGCGCGCGGTCGAGCACCGTGTCGAGCCGCGGCGCCTCGCCTCGCCGTGACCGTGCCGCACTTCCCGCCTCCCTGCCCGCACTCCTTGCCCTCCACCCACGTGACGGCCCTCGGGGAGCCCGCGCGACGTGGCTGTGGCGCAATGAGTCGGGTCAGGGGCGGGGTGTCTGCACCGTCACGACGCACTCCTGCGCCGCCGAGATGCGGGCGGCGTCGATGACAGCGAGGGTGTGCACGCCATCCCACGGGTCGACCGGCATGGCGGCCTGCGGGCTGTCGCCCCCGAGGGCGATGGCGACCGCCCGGTAGAAGTCGGCCTGCTCGCTCACCGCCCTCGGCACGGCCTCGCGCTCCTCGCCGCGATACAACCACCCGCAGTGCCCGGGGTCCGCGTCCCGCTGACCCGTCCACGGGTGCGCCTCCCCCTCGAAGTCGGCGAGGACGTATGCCGCCTGGTCACCGAGCAGCCGCACCCGCGGCCCCGGCGCCCCGGACACCGACGTCGCCCCGAGGTGTGAGCGCACTCCCCCGGCGTGACGACAGAGCAGGAAGGCGTCGTCCTCCGCCGGCGTGGTGCGCGCAGCCACGGTCGCGAACACGGACTCGACCGGCCCGAAGAGCTGCACCGCCGCGTCGACGAGATGGCTGTGCAGGTCGAGCAGGATGCCGCCGCCGTCGGTCGGCGCGGAATTTTCTCGCCAGCGGTCCTTGGGCACCGGGCGCCATCTCTCCCAGCGCATCTCGAAGCGAAACGGCTCACCGACGAGGCGCTGCGCGAGCACCTGGGCGACCGTGGCGTGCTCCGCGTCGTAGCGGCGGTTCTGGAAGACGGTGATCGGCACCCCGGCATCCGCGGCACCGCGCACGACATCGGCGCCGCTGGGAGCATCGACCGCGAGCGGCTTGTCGACCACGCACGCGAGGCCGGCGTCGACGACGGCTCGCACCTGCGCGGCGTGCGCCCCGCTCGGGGTGGCGAGCACGACGAGGTCGATGTCGGGGAGCGCGAGCAGGTGCTCCAGGCGAGGGACGACGTGCACGTCAGGCAGGAGGTGGCGGGCCGAGGCGGCCCGGCCTGGGTCCGACGTCGACACCGCGACCACCTCACACCCTGCGGCCAGCAGCAGCGGTGCGTGGATGCCCTGACCTGCAGACCCGAAACCAGCGAGTGCGACGCGCATGCGGCCAGCCTACGGTGGGCCTGCGCCGACGACGATCGTGAACGACCATGCCTTGCTGCTGCTCGTCACGAGGCTCGTCCCGGGCGCCACGGCTCGCACCTCCCACTCGCGTCTGCCGCTGTCGGCGACGTTGACCACCTGGACGAGAACGACGGAGTCGCCCTCCACGAGCGGGTCGCCCGCCGACCGACCTGTCACGATGAGCTCGCTGGTGGTGCCTCGCGACATCGAGAAGCGACGCCCGTCATCGGCTGGCGTGAGGGTTCGCGGCACCGCGGTCGCGGATGCCGTCGCGGACGTCGTAGCGGATGCCGTCATAGACGTCGTGGCGGATGCCGTCGCCGAGGTGGCCCCCATGTCCGGCGTGGCTGCTGGCTCCGCATCGCCGCACGCTCCCAGGAGCGCTGCAGCGCACAGGCCAGCCGCCCACCGCGCGGTCAACACCCTCTCGGTCACGGGCCGCTGACGGTGGCGATCCGCTGGACGACGTCCTTCTGCGCCTTGATCTGTGTCGACGTCGACGCCGCGTCCATCCGCACCGTCTCCGCGTGGAACATCGCAGCGCCGAAGGTGCTGTCGAGCGAGCCGTTGCCGTCGGTGTCCACCGGCGTCGTGAGGGTGACCGACCCGTTGGCGAAGTTGAGCCACGCCCCGAGCGCCTGCTGGTCGAAGATGACGTCGGCCGGTGCCTTCGCCGGGCTGTTGAGCACCTTCTCGGCCTTCGCTCGCGTGCTCGCGTCGGTGTCCTCGTCGAAGACGAGGCTGAGGTGGCCGACGATGTCGAGGTAGCACTGCAGCTGTGCCGGGGTAAAGTCGTTCGGCTTCTTGGTGCGGTACTGGTTCAGCCACCACCCGTGACCCTCCGACGTCGTGCCGTTGCCCGTGACGAGCACCAGCGCACTGTCGCTGGCGGACCCGCCGTCGTCATCGGTGACCCCTGCCGTGAGCGTGTAGGCGCACGCGTCGGAGTAGGAGTGGGTCGCCGACAGGTCGACGTCGCGGGGCTGGATGCTCGGGCTCTTGGCCGGGTCTGCAGCGGGCGGGTTGACGAGGGACGTCTGCTCCTCGCTCGTGCCGTCACCCCAGGTCCACCGGAACGTCAGGTCGTCGCTGCCGGGGTCGCTCGATCCCACTGGCACGGTGAGGTCCTCTCCCGCCGTGATGACGAACGCAGAGACCCCGTCATAGACCTGCTCCCCCGACGAGTCGATCACCGCGGTCGGGTCGACGTTGGCCACGTTGGCCACGACGCTCGTGCAGTTGCCGGTGGTGTCGTCGTCAGCGGCACACACCTCGAGGGTGAACGCACCGTTGTCGCCGTACTGGTGGTCCACCGTGAAGCTGAGCGTCGCGTTCGGCCGGACGTTCTCGAGGGTCCCGGCGAGCGCCGCGGGTGCGGCGCCGTCGTCATAGGTGACGGTCGCGGTGAGGGGGTCCAACCAGCCCGGGTCAGTGACCGTGCCGGTCACCGTGACCGTGCCCAGCTCGTCGATCGGGGTGATCGCCTCCACGGTGACCGTGGGAGCGACGTTCGTCACGCTCACCTGCGAGGTGCCGGTGGCCTGATTGCCGAACGCGTCGGTGACGCGCAGACCGATGGGCTGGACGCCGTCCTGGCCCACAGCCGCGAATGTCGGTGTGGCGCCGGTGGCGTCGTCGAACTGCCCGTCGTTGTCAAGGTCCCACTCATACGTGGCGACCTCACCCGCGGAGGCGTGGGTCCCGGCGCTGGAGCCGGTTCCGTCGAGGGCGACGTTCGTGCCCTCGGGGGTGGCGTAGGGGCCACCCGCGTCGGCCGTGGGAAGACAGTCCGCCGGGACGTCGGTGCTCGCGGTCGGCACGGTGTCGAGCGAGCCCGTGGACCCGGTGCCCAGCCCACGGCCCGCGAAGGCGGACCAGATGAGGCAGCTGTTGGCTCCGCCGTCAGCAGCCAGCAGGCCGTCCCGGGCATCGATGAACGTGGGGTTGGCAGTGGTCGACTTCATGCCGTCCAGCACCAGGTCTGCCATCGCCTCCACCCCTCCGGGGTACTGCTTGCGGATGTCGTAGAGCGTCGATGCCCAGATCTGGCCGTTGCCGTGCCCGCTGCTGGAGGTGGTGTTGTAGTCCTGGAAGTCCAGGGTCGAGTTGTCATACGCGACCGATCGGATGCCGGTGGTCGCGTTGCCGGTCACGTACTCGCCGATGACGGCGTCTCCCCACTTGAGGTAGGAGATGACGTCGCTCCAACCCTCTCCGAGAGCTCCCCGCTGGTCTCCGTCGTTGTAGCCGAGCGTGCCTCCGCCAACGAGCCGGCTGGAGACGCCGTGGCCGTATTCGTGCGCGATGACGTCGCCGTCGATGTCACCGTCGCGGAACGGCCGGCCCGGCGCCCACATGTACATCTGCATGCGCGGGCTGCTTCCGTCGCCCGGCGTGCCGAAGTTCGCGTTGTTCAGGCACCGGATGGCGACGTCGTCGCCCGGGGCGGGCGTGCCCTGGTCGTCGACGCAGCCGAGGTCCCACCCATCCTGGGCCTCCGCCAGGACCGGGTCCCCCGCGCTGCCACCCCGTCCGAAGTTGTCGACCTGGAAGTTGCCGCTGACCTCGTCGAACCCGTGGCCGTAGAGCCAGTCGTGCATGACGTTGGTGTAGTAGAAGAGCTGGGTGATGGCGGCATCACGGTCCGCGTCGAGGGCCACGAGGGAGTCCACGTCCGCCGTGGTGCGCCAGGCGTCGGTGAAGGCATAGGTGAAGTGCTGGTCCGCCGCGGTCGGCTGGTACTCGTTGTTGGCGTCGTCGTCGTTGCGGTCGAGGTAGGCGTTGGCGTTGTTGCCACTCGTGGTCGTGCCGCTGACCCACGCCCCGTCGAGGCCGGTGAAGGCGGTCACCTGGCGCGTGGCGCCCGGCGCCTCTGGATGTTGCTCCCTCGTCACGGTGCCCTCCGGGCCCGCGTGCGCGTAGCGGCTGGTGCGGGCCAGGACGGCGCCGCTCTGGGCGTCGACGATCGTCTCCCACCAGTCCTCGCCGGAGGACTCGATGTCGGCCACCCAGGCGAGCCGGAGCACCTTGCCCTGCTCGGTCGGGAACCACGCGAGCTGGGCCGACACCGGCCGGGTGCTCGACGTCCCCTCTGCGTAGACGTTCGGGAAGGTGTGCTTGCCGCGGGTGCGGACCGCCGCCGCCTCGCGCGGGGGTCGCTCGGCACGCGCCCCCTGGCGGTGGGCCGCCGTGTCGAGCGCCTGCCCGGCGCTGATCCTGGCAGCCGCGCTGCGGGGGGCCACCCCGCGCGAGATGCTCCCAGCGATCGAACGCACGCTGCCGTCCGCGCTGACGAGCACGGCGAGGTTCGCGTCACGCACCACCAGGCCGTCCACCCGCTGCCCCAGGTGCACGGCCGTGGCCCCGGTGGTCAGCCTCAGGATCTTCGCGACGTAGAGGGTGTCCGCGCGACCGGGAGCCAGACCGAAGTCCCGGGCCTGGGCACTGCCGTAGCGCAGGGCGATGTCCCCGGGACTCGCGGACGATGCTGCGGACAACGTGTCGACGCCGGCCATGACCGACCTCGTGTGACCCGTTGCGGCGTCGGTGCGCACCGTGGGCCCGTCCCCCACGGCCCCCGGCGGTCGGGATGGACCGGCATCCGGTGGGTCGGCAAGAGCGGCCGGCCCGGCCATCCCCACCACGACGACGGCTGCAAGCGCAACGGACAGCACCCGAGAACCCATGACGACCTCCCCCTGGCAAGGGCGGGCCGCCACGTCTTGACAGCCGGGAAACCCTTCCCGGGGACCACGGTCCTCCTGCGTGGGCGTGCTGTCAGGCCGAAACGAAAATCAGTCGTCGGATCGGAACCGTGCCGGCCACCACACCTTCGGCCCGATGTCGTGGGCCATGGCGGGAACGAGGAGCGAGCGCACGACGAAGGTGTCCAGGAGGACCCCGAAACCGACGATGAACGCGATCTGCACCAGGAAGGTGATGGGCAGCACGGCCAGCGCGGAGAACGTCGCCGCGAGAACGATTCCGGCGCTGGTGATCACCCCACCTGTGACGGCCAGCCCGACCAGGACCCCGGCCCTGGTTCCCCGCACGATCGACTCCTCGCGGACGCGGGTCATCAGGAAGATCGAGTAGTCGATACCGAGCGCCACGAGGAAGACGAACCCGTAGAGCGGGATCGCCGGGTCGCCACCCTTGAAGCCGAGAACGTGGTCGAAGACCAGCGCAGAGATGCCGATCGTCGCGGCGAAGGACACGACGTTGCCGACGACGAGGACCAATGGTGCGACGAGAGAACGAAGCAGGAGGGCGAGCACCACGAAGATGACGAGCAGGATGGTGGGCACGATGACACGAAGGTCACGACCGCTGGCGTCGAGGGCATCGAGGTTGGTCGCCGCGTTCCCGCCCACGAGGGCGTCGGTGCTCACCGCGTCGAGGTCGACGCGCAACCGCCGCACGGTGTCCTCGCCTTCCTGGCTGTCCGCCGCACCCTTGGTGGTGGCCTGGAGGAGCACGTTCCCGTCGACGACCTTCGGCGGGAGGTCCGGCTGCCCGGGCTGCGGTGGCACCAGGCCGATGTATGCCGTCGCGATCCCGGGATCGGCGGCGACCACCTTGAGTGCGGCCACGGCATCACCCTCGGGCACGACGACCTGGAGGGGGTTCGCCGCCCCCGCTGCGAAGTGCGACTCGATGACCTTCTGGGCGGTGATCGAGTCGACGTCGTTCAGGAAGGTCTCCTCGATGGTGGCCCCACCAGCCTTGAAGGTCGGCGCGAAGGCCGCGGCCGCGAGCAGCACGATCAGGGTGAGGGCCCAGGTCCGACGCGGGTGCGCACCCACCATGCCCGCGACCCGACCCCAGAGCTTCTTGGACCCGACGACGTCCTCCGCGTGAACATGGTCGATCTGTGGAGAGAACGGCCAGAACGCCTTTCGGCCGAAGAGCAGCAGGACCGCGGGGAGGAAGGTCAACGAGGCCAGGAAGGCGCCGGCGATGCCGAGGGCTCCCACCGGGCCGAGCCCGGAGGTGCTCTGCAGCTCGGCGAGCAGGAGGCAGAGCAGGCTGAGGATGACGGTTGCGGCCGAGGCGCCGATCGGCTCGACCGAGGCCCGCCACGCCGTGCGCAACGCATCCCACGAGCTCCTCTCGTCGTGCAGGGCCTCGCGGAACCGGCTCACCAACAGCAGCGCGTAGTCGGTGGCGGCGCCCACGACGAGGATGAACAGGATGCCCTGGGACTGCCCCGACAAGGTGATCACGTCGTTCTTCGCCAGCTGGTAGACCACCAACGAGGCAGCGGAGAGGCCGAAGAGCGCACTGAGCAGCACGGCCACCGGCAGGATGGGGCTGCGGTAGACGATGAGCAGGATGACGAGGACGACGAGGAGCGCGACGCCGAGCAGGATGCCGTCGATGCCGGCGAACGCCTTCGCGAAGTCGGCGATGAGCCCGCCCGGGCCGCCCACCCAGGCGTCCAGGCTCGCCGGAGCGAGCACCCGCTCCGCCTCGGCGCGGATGGCGTCAGCTCCCTCTGCGAGGGCGGTGGTCTCACCCGACGCCCGGGTGCCGGTCGTGCCGTCGAGGGGCACCGAGACCAGCACCGCCTGTCCGTCCTGCGAGGGCACTGCGACCGGCGTGTTATTGCCGACGAGATAGTCCCCCAGCGTCTTTCCGGAGCCGAGAGCGGGCAGTGCCAGCGCGGGGAGCGACTCGGCGAAGCCCTTCACCGCCGACAGGTCCGTCGCGTCGAGCGCACCACCGTCGGCACGCTCGACGACGACGAGGTAGGGCAGCTCGGTGCTGTCGTTGAACCCCTCCACGGCCGTGCTGACCAGGGTCGACTCGGCGTTCTTGGGCAGGAAGCTCGCGTTGTCGTTGGACTGGACTCCCGAGAGCTTCCCCTGGGCGGCCCCTCCCAGCCCGCCGACCACGAGCCACACCAGGATCACCACCACGGCACCGATCAGGGCTGGTCGCGGGCGGCGAGCGGATCGTGCACCCGAGGGGGTATCGAGCCGCGGACTGCTCGTCGACGTGTCGTCCCCGCGTGGCGGCTGCTCGCTCATGCGCGCAAGGTTACGGCCGCCCTGCCGACGGCGGAGCAGGTTGAGCGGGGCCCCCTTCGTGACCGACCGGACGGAGGGTTGTCCGACCGGGAGGTCACCGGCATACGGTGGGGTCATGCAGTTCCTCCACCTCGGCTTCGCCCCCGACCTCGTCGACTACCTCGCCGGGTGGCAGGCGCAGCGCGACGTGCACGCGCAGGTGGTGGACGGCAAGCTCCGTGACACCACGCTCCTGCTGGAGCACGAGGCGGTCTACACCGCGGGCAAGCGCACCCAGCCCCACGAGCGCCCCACCGACGGCACCCCGGTGATCGACGTCGACCGGGGCGGGAAGATCACCTGGCACGGCCCCGGTCAGCTCGTCGGCTACCCCATCTGCCGTCTCACCGAGGTGCCCATCGACGTCGTCGCCCACGTGCGCCGGCTCGAGGAGGTGATGATCCGCGTCTGCCGCGACTTCGGCGTCGAGACGGTGCGCGTCGACGGGCGCAGCGGGGTCTGGGTGCTCGCCGACGACCAGGGCCCGGACCGCAAGCTCGGCGCCATCGGGGTGCGTGTCAGCAGGCGGGTGACGATGCACGGCTTCGCCCTGAACTGCGACGCCGACCTCTCCTGGGCCGATGCGATCATCCCGTGCGGCATCCCGGATGCAGGCGTCTCCTCACTGACCCTCGAGAGCGGTCGCCCGATCAGGGTGCAGGACGTGCTTCCCCATGCCGAGAAGCACCTGGGCGACGTGCTCGGCTGACCGGTCCCTGCACACGATTCGAGGGTGCCTCGTGCCCGGCGTAGGGTGGTCGACGTGACTGTCGCACCAGAGGGACGCCGCATGCTGCGGGTCGAGGCGCGCAACGCGCAGACCCCGATCGAGCGCAAGCCCGAGTGGATCCGCACGACCGCCAAGATGGGTCCGGAGTTCACCGCCATCCATTCGATGGTCAAGGAGCAGGGCCTGCACACCGTGTGCCAGGAAGCCGCCTGTCCCAACATCTTCGAGTGCTGGGAGGACCGCGAGGCCACCTTCCTCATCGGTGGCGACACCTGCACCCGGCGCTGCGACTTCTGTGACATCGCCACCGGCCGGCCCGAGGACCTCGACCTCGACGAGCCGCGACGCGTCGCGGAGTCCGTCGCGGCGATGGGCCTGCGCTACTCCACCGTCACGGGGGTGGCTCGCGATGACCAACCCGACGGAGCAGCGGGGCTCTACGCCGCGACGATCCGGGCGATCCACGAGCTCAACCCCAACACCGGCGTGGAGATCCTCCCGCCCGACTTCGGCGCGAACCCGGAGCTGGTCAGCCAGGTCTTCGACGCCCAGCCCGAGGTCTTCGCCCACAACCTGGAGACCGTCCCGCGGATCTTCAAGCGGATCCGCCCTGCCTTCACCTACGACAAGAGCCTGCGGGTGCTGTCGATGGCACGCGAGGCCGGCATGGTCACCAAGTCCAACCTCATCCTCGGCATGGGCGAGGAGGACCACGAGATCGACTCCGCGATCCGCGACCTGCACGACGCAGGGTGCGACATCCTCACCATCACGCAGTACCTCCGCCCTTCTCCCCTGCACCACCCGATCGACCGGTGGGTCAAGCCCGAGGAGTTCGTGCACTGGTCCGACGTCGCCGACAAGATGGGCTTCAAGGGGGTCATGGCCGGGCCGCTGGTCCGCAGCTCCTACCGCGCCGGGCGCCTCTGGGCCACGGCGATGCACCGCTGGGGTCGCACGATCCCTGCCCACCTCGCCCACCTGGAGCAGGCCGCCTCCGACCCGGCCCGCCAGGAGGCGGCGTCACTGGTGGCGCGCGCGCCCCGCCCCGTATCCTGAGCGGCGACGCCCGCGGAGCCGCCGCGGGTCGCCGTCACCGATCAGGAGCGTCACCCCCCGTGTCCGACCAGCCCGAGAAGAAGACCGGCCGCATCGCGCAGATCCGTCAGGCCTACAGCGCCATCAAGGG
>JBDSNZ010000121.1:0-16328 GCA_039915055.1 Ornithinibacter sp. | reverse complement strand
CGTCGAGCGAGGTGCCCACGACGCGCAGGTCGTCGACCAGGCCGGACTGGAAGAGGTGGAGCAGCCCGGGGATGAGCTTGCGCTTGGCGAGGTCACCGGTGGCTCCGAACAGGACGAAGGTCGTGGGCGCTGTCATGGCCCCACCCTGTCGCGCGAGAGCCCCCACCGCCACTCCCCCCGGCATCCGGCCTTCGCCAACCCTCCACCGACTTCCCCGACTTCGTCTCTCGGACTGCTGCTGACACGCCGCTGAAACGGCCTGCGGCGACATCTGGACAGCCGCCCCTCGAGCGACTGCTCGACCTGATCGGGGGCTCCCACGGCGCCGCTGGCCGACGGGTCGTCGGGGACCGCTCCCCATGGCTCGGATGCCGTGAGCCGTTTACCGTGAGAGGCCAGACGTGAGGAAGGGAGCCCCAGATGAGCTTCGAGGTCCGGCCGGCTGCGTTGCGCACGCTCTCTCGGGCGATGGACGACCTGGACGCGGCGAGCGACACCGCCGCCGTGTACTCCGCCAACGCCCAGCCACCTGCCTCCGGATTCTCCGCCATGGTGCGCTTCCTCAACTCCAGCGCGGACGTGCGCCCGGCGTGCGAGTCGTTCTTCGAGCACCTGGCCTCGATCACCGCTGCCTCCGCGGACGAGCTCGTCGCGGCGGCCACCACCTACGAGGAGCTCGACGCGGCGAGCTCCGAGCGTCTCGACGCCCGATACCCAAAGGACTGAACGAGATGGCTGACCCGGCTGCCGAGCTGACCGCCCCCGTCGCGACCCCCGCGATCCCTGCCTCCTTCGACACCCTCCTGCACGTGGGGGACCTGATCTCCCTCGGGCACTGGGCGCTGAAGGCGATCGACCTGATGGGTGGTCCGAACCTTGCCGAGGAGGTCGGCGAGTGGTTCGCCGGTGACTGGTCGGAGGTCTCCGAGTCTGCCGACGCCCTGCGCAACCTCGGTGACTTCTGCGTCGTAGCGGCCGAGGAGGTGCGCGGCGACGCGGAGGTGTGCATGGAGCACTGGTCGGGCAATGCAGCCGCCGACGCCTCGACCTACTTCTTCGCGCTCGCCGACCGGCTCCAGGAGCAACGCGGCAACTTCACCGAGTTGGCGAGCCAGTACGACGGCGTGGCATTCGGCGTGAAGGAGCTCGCGAACGCGGTGGGCTCGATGGTCGAGTCGTTGATCGACTGGGCCATCGCGGCGGGCGTGTCGCTGCTGGCAGCGGCAGCGAACAGCTGGAACCCGTTCGGGTGGGGTGCAGCTGCCGGGGCCGGGTTCTCGATCTACAAGGGGACCCAGGTGGTCACGGAGATCTTGGAGGTCCGAGCCAAGGTGTGGACGGCGTGTGAGGCGCTCATGGGCTTGGCGACCCTGCCGCTGGCCGGCATCGCCAGCTTCAGCGCCGTGGAGCTGCCCGGGGCCTATGACCACCGGCAGGTGGCCTCGTGAGCACCGGGATGTCGGGGGCGCCAGAGGGTGAGCCACTGCTGCCGAGCCTGCGAGACCAGCCCCGGTTGGCGCACCACCTGCGGGAATCCCTGAAGATCCTGCGTGACGCCGCCGAGGACGAGGCCCTGAGGAACCGGATCCAGGCAACCCTCGACGGCCGCGGTGACCTGCGTGCCCTCGTGCGCTCGCCCGAGTTCCGGTCGATGGCTGATGCCCGCATCGACGACGCAGCCCGGCAGTGGCAGGAGATCCCGGCCGAGGAGCGCCGCGCCGAGACGGAGCGCGCCATCAGCGAGGCGGGGACCGCACCGGCGACGGGCAACGACGACGCGGGCGGCCCAGCCTCGGCGGGGACGTGGTGACCGCCGGGCCCCACGACCTGGCACGCCCCACCCGTGACGGGCCGCGTCAGGCGAAGAGCTGACTGCCCCAGTCACCGTCGGCAGCCAGCCCGGGCGGGCAGGCGAAGAGCGCCGACCCGGTGTGCTCGATGTACTCGTTGAGCCCGTCACCGCGCGCCAGCGCCTGCTGCATCGGCACGAACTGGCGGTGCGCGTCACGCACGTAGGCGATGAAGAACAGGCCGGCGTCGAGGTGGCCCTGCCCGTCCGTGCCATCGGTGAAGTTGTAGCCGCGCCGCAGGATCTCGATGCCACCGAGGTTGCTCGGATGAGCCAGGCGCACGTGCGCCGTCATCGGGATGCGCGGAGTGCTGTCGGCTCCCATCGCGCTGAAGTCGGGCTCGTCGAACTCACCGCTGCGACCCAGGGGCGCCCCGACCTTCTTGTCCCGCCCGAAGGTCTGCTCCTGGTCCATCAGCGGCGAGCGGTCCCACACCTCGACGTGCATGCGGATGCGTCGCGCGACGAGGTAGGAGCCACCCGTCAGCCACGCCGCGGGCCCGGCGACGTCCTCGGCCGCGACCCAGACGTGCCGATCCAGCGCGTCGGTGTCCTCCGCATGGAGGTTGGCGGTGCCGTCCTTGAAGCCGAACATGTTTCGTGGCGTCACCTGCGCCGCGGTCGTCGATGAGGTGCGCCCGAAGCCGAGCTGGCTCCACCGCACCGACACCACGCCGAAACCCATCCGTACCAGGTTTCGCACGGCGTGCACCGCGACCTGCGGGTCGTCGGCGCACGCCTGGATGCACAGGTCGCCGCCGCTGGTCGCGGGGTCCAGGTCGTCCCCGACGAATGCCGGGAGGTCGCGCAACGCCTCCGGCCGCCGGTCGGCGAGCCCGAACCGGCCGTCGAAGAGCGAGGGGCCGTAGCCGATGGTCACCGTGAGGTTCGACGGCTCGAGGTCCAGCGCCTCGCCGGTGTCCTGCGGGACCCCCCAGGGGCCACCCCCCACGACGCCCCCCGGAGCCGCCTCCGCCCCGTAGGTCATCCGCTCGGCGGCGCGGGTCCACGCGGTGAGCAGGTCGCGCAGCTCGCCCGGGTCCGTGGTGATGACGTCGAGGGCGACGAAGTGCAGGCGGTCCTGGGCTGCGGTGGTGATGCCGGCCTGGCGCTCGCCGCGGAAGGGCACCATCCCCTCGGTGTCACCGGCAGCGGCCGGCGGCGTGGACGCCGACGCCGGCCGGGCGGCATACGTCAGACCCGCAGCGGCGCCGGCGATCGCAGCGCCCGCACCACTGGCGAGCACCGCACGGCGGCTGGAGGTCTCCATCAGGTCCCGGCGACCACGCCGGCGACCTTGGCCACGGGCTCGGCGAAGGCGTCGAGGGCCTCGGTCAGCGCCTTGACGTCAGCCGGGGTGAGGTCGGTGTAGAGGACGAACGCGTCGCCCTCGCGGTGGGTCTCGAGCAGGGCGCCCAATGCGTCGCCGCGCGTCTCGATGGTCTCCACGAGCTCGGGGTCCTTCTCGGCCAGGTAGGGACGCAGGGCCGCGATGGCGGCCTTGGAACCCTCGAAGTTGGCCTCGAAGTCGTAGAGGTCGGTGTGGCTGTAGCGCTCCTCCTCGCCGGTGATCTTGCCGGTGGCGATCTCGTCGAGCAGGGCCTTGGAGCCGTTGGCGAGCTGGAGAGGGTTGAGCTCGACGGTCTTGGCCTTGCCGACGAGCTCGGTGACGTCGGCCATCAGCCGGTCCGCGATCGCGGAGGAGTCCGCCTGCAGCCCGCTCTCCCAGAGGTCCTTCTCGAGACGGTGGTAGCCGGTGAACTCCATGCCCTCCTCGGTGACCTCCTCGCGGCCGTCGATCTTGGGGTCGAGGTCGCCGAAGGACTCAGCCACCGGCTCGATGCGCTCCCAGTAGGAGCGGGCGACGGGGTAGAGCGCCTTGGCCTCCTCGACCTTGCCCGCCTTGACGAGCGCGACGAACTCGGCGGTGCGCGTCAGGAACGCGTCGGCCTGCGAGCCGACATAGCGCTGGTACTCCGCGGTCGCGGACCGGAGGTTCTGGTCCTGACTCTTCGGCGCCGTGGAGGCACCGGTCACCGTGAAGTCGGCGCGGATGCCGTCGCCGACCATGCCGGGCTTGCAGGCGGTCTGGTAGGTGCCGGGCTCTGCGACCTCGACGTGGAAGCTGCGGGTCAGCCCGGGGCTGATGTTCTCGACCTCACCCAGGATGCGGTCGCCCTGCGCGTAGACGTAGAACTCGTTGATCTTGCTGCCCGTGTTGGTGACCTCGAACTGGATCGTGCCCGCGTCCGCCTCGGTGCGCGAGACCTCGCACGTGGTGTCGGTGGCAGTGACCGTGACGGTGCCTCCGGCGGCCGGCGCGGACTTCTCGCTGGAGGAGCAGGCGGTGAGGGCGAGTGCGGCCGGAAGGGCAAGAGTGAGGACGAGGGCGCGGGTGCGCATCGGGTTCTCCTGGGTCGTGGGTGTGTCGACGTGGTGCATCGGCGTGGTGCGTCGGTGGGGTGTGGCGTCGAGCGGCGCTCAGGCCGAGGTCGGCAGGGCCTTCTGGGGCTGCTGGATGGGCTGGGTGTCCGCGGAGGGCGAGGCGGGCCCGGCTGGCACGGCCGGGGACTGGCGTGCGGGGCGGAGGAAGAGGGTCATCACGGTGCCGACGTAGAGCACCCAGGCGATCGCCTGGAGCCAGGTCGTCTGCGGGGTGAAGTTCAGCGTTCCCTTCAGCAGCACGCCATACCAGCTGCCCGGCTCGATCGTTCCGGAGACGTCGAAGGCCAACGCGTTCAGGCCCGGCAGGAAGCCGGCCTCCTGGAGGTCGTGGATGCCGTAGGAGAGGATGCCGCCGGCGACGAGGACGAGGGCGACCCCGGTCCACCGGAAGAAGCGCGCGAGGTTGATCTTCAGCGCGCCACGGTAGATCAGCCAGCCGAGCACGATGGCGCCGCCGAGACCGACGGCCCAGCCGAGGAGCGGCAGGTTGTTGCCGGCTCCGGCGGCCTGCGCCGTCGCGTAGAAGAAGATCGCCGTCTCCAGGCCCTCGCGGCCGACGCCGAGGAACCCGACGAGGGCGACGGCGAGGGGGCCCAGATCCAGGGCCTTGTCGAGCTTGCCCTTCAGCTCACCCGAGATCGTGCGGGCCGCGGACTTCATCCAGAAGACCATCACGGTGACGAAGGCCACCGCGATGATGCTCGCCGTGCCGCCGATGAGCTCCTGGGCCTCGAAGGAGAGCTGTCGGGTGCCGAAGGTGAGCACCGCCCCCAGGACGATGGAGAGGCCAACCGCGGTGCCCACGCCGAGCCAGACGTAGGGGATGGCCCAACGCCGGTTGGTCTTGACCAGGAAGGCGAGCAGGATGACGACGACGAGGGCAGCCTCCAACCCCTCACGGAGCCCGATCAGGGCATTGCTCACGAACATGCGCTCGGCTTTCGGCTCGCTGGTCCCACCAGAGGTAAGGCTTACATCACTTAGGTAACCCTAAGGTGGCGGCCGACGTCAACAGATGAGTGCGAGGATCGGAGTGATCCGCGCCACGGAGCACGAGGCGTCGACGGGTCGACCACCACGAGAGAAGAGCGAGCCCATGCCCCGCGTCACCGGCATCCATCACCTGGCCATCACCGTCAGCAACCTTGACGCCAGCACGGCGTTCTACGAGCGGGTCCTCGGCTTCCCGCCCCAGAGCGAGCTCGAGGGCGAGGGTCTGCACCGCCGGCTCTTCACCCTGCCGGGTGGCACCAACCTCGGCCTCACCGAACACAGCCCGAGCACGACCGAGACGTTCACGCCCTTCCGTCCCGGAATGGACCACCTCGGACTCGCGGTCGACACCCGGGAAGAGCTCGACGCCTGGGCCGAGCACCTCACCGGCGCGGGCATCGAGCACAGCGGACTTCGCGATGCGCCCTACGGCACCGCCCTGAGCTTCAAGGACCCCGACGGCACGGCGCTCGAGCTCTTCGTCGGCAGGTAGTCGCGACCGGTCGGGGGCTGCGGGCCCGGTCTGGGCGTCCCGGGGTTCCTCAATGCTCGTCCATCGCGCATACTTGGTCCAATGGCAACTTCATCTGGACATCCGCGTCCTCGTCACGCGAGCAGCCCCTTCGAGCCGCATCCCGAGCCGGTCATCGAAGAGTTCGAGCTCGGCGACCGGGTCTGTCATGACTCGTACGGGCTGGGCAAGGTGATCGGGGTCGACGCAGGCGGCTTGACGGTCGACTTCAGCAGCGCCACCGTGCGCGTGGCGACGCCCTTCCGCAAGATGACCAAGCTCTAGCCCAGCGGCCGTCGAGCGGGTCGAGCGCACCGGGGTCCTCGTGAGTGCTCGACCCCGGCTGGCACGATGGCCGGATGCTGATCGAGGAGGTCGCCTCCGAGCTCTACGGGCTCCCGCCGGAAGACTTCACCGCGGCCCGCAATGCGCGGGCGAAGGACGCCGCCGGCTCGGGTGACCCCGGGCTTGCTGCAGCACTTCGGGTGCTGCGCAGGCCGACGGTGGGGGCGTGGCTCCTGAACCAGCTGGTTCGAGAGCACCGCAGGGAGGTCGAGCAGGTGCTCGAGCTCGGCGTGCGACTGCGCGCGGCTCAGGGCACCCTCGATGCCGTCTCTCTTCGCGCACTCGACGAGCAGCGCCGCACCCTGACCCGGACGGTGACCCGGCAGGCGGTGGGGATCGGCACGGATGCCGGACGCAAGGTCTCTTCCCAGGTGGTCGCCGAGGTCGAGGAGACACTTCGATCGGCGATGGTCGACCTTGGCGCGGGTGCAGCCCTCGCGACGGGGCTGCTCACCGACACCTTCAGCTCCAACGGGCTCGAGCCCGTCGCGCTGGAGCGGGTGGCGGCGCTCGGCACCCTTGGGCCCGGTCCGGCCGGGTCCGCCCCGGCGAGAGCGCCATCCGCGAAAGGGCTCGCCGACGCGGAGCGCGCCGAGCGGGCCATCTCGGCCGCGCGGCAGGCCGTGGTCGAGGCGGAGGGTGCCGTCACGGTGGCCCGCGAGGTGCGTGCGAGGCACAGTCAGCGAGCCGTCGCGGATCGCCTGCGGCACGAGGTGCTGCGGTCGGATCTCGCTGCGGCGAACCGCCGGGTCGAGGAGCTCCAGGAGCAGGTCGTCGCCGCCACCGAGGCAGAGGGCCTCGCGAGGCGCTCCCAGATCTCGTCGACGCGTGAGGAGCGGGCGGCCATCGAGGCCGCCGCACGAGCCCGACGCAGACTCGATGCCCTGCTCGAGGGGACGGGCACCTGAGGGCGTCGGGCGAGCGGAGGTGGATCAGCCGCCGGGGGTCGCCGACCGGATCTCCTCCGGGCTGGGCACCCGCTTCTGGCGCCCCTCCTCAGGGAGGCAGTTGCTGATCGCGGTCATGATCCGCTTTGTGTCGGCCACGGGCGAGCGGTACTTCATGTCGACGGGCTCCCCCACTCGCACGCTCACCCTCGGTGGGTTGGTCACGCCCCACATCCGCGGCACGGGGGAGGAGCGGGGCCAGACGTGCTCGGTGCCCCAGATGCCGAACGGGATGACCGGGGCTCCGGTCATCGCGGCCAGCCGGGCGGCGCCGGTCTTGCCCTTGAGCACGGGGTCGTAGAAGTTCTCGCCTCGCGGGATGGTGCCCTGCGGCAGCAGGCAGACCAGCTCGCCGCCCTCGAGGGCGAGCGCGGCGGTCTCGAAGGAGTCGGTTCCGCCGGTGACCCGATCGACCGGGATGCCGCCCATCGCCGCGGCGAGTGCGCCGATGACCGGGACGTCGAAGAGCTCCTTCTTGGCCATCACCCGACCCGTGCGTCCGGTGGGCCGCATCATCTGGATCATCGCGGGCACGTCGAAGTAGGAGCGGTGGTTGCCGACGAGGATCGCCGGACCGTGGCGCGGGATGTTCTGCGTCCCCGAGATGTCGAACCGGGCGTAGGGCCAGGCATAGGGCGGGCTCGCGAGGAACATCAACCGCTGCAGCTCCACGCCCAGGACGGGGATCTTCACGACGCCCGGCGAGACGTCGAAGTGCACGATCGGCCACCCGCGGGCCAGGGCATAGACGCTGAGCCGAGGGTCGGGGTTGACCGCCGAGGGGTTGCCGACGGCCGAGAGCAGCGGCACGTCGTAGATGGAGTCGGAGTAGGCGAAGCTCTCGGCGAGGTCGATGCCCTCCTCCTGCGCCCACGCCCGCACGGCCGTCAGCTTGCCCCTCGACCACACGAACGGGCCGTCGATCGAGCCGCTGAACGCGCCGTCGTCGGTGAGCGCGTAGCGGGTGGCGATGACGTGGTCGAAGCCGAGCCGGTCTGCCAGCGGCTTGATGAGGTGGAACGGGGTGGTCGTGGCGAGGACCACGGGCCGCCCGGCCTTCTTGTGCTGCTCGATCAGGGTCCGCGCGAAGGGGTGCACCACGGCCGTGATCGCCTCCGCGGCTGCCTCGGCGGCGGCCTCGAACGTGCCCGCGTCCCTGCCCCTGGCCACCAGCGTCGCCTGTCGCGCGAGGAAGATCGAGGGGAGCGTCTCACCGATGAGGTCGAACATCCCATAGAGGAAGCGTTCGCCCGGCAGCTTGCGGGTCACCACCCCCAGGTCGTACATGGCGCGAGAGAGCAGTGGACCGGTGCCGCCCTGGAGCAGCGTGCGGTCGAGGTCGAAGATGGCCGCACCTGACATGCACGTGAGGTTACCGGCTCGGGGGGAGGGTGAGGCGGCAGGCGCCCGGGAGTGCGAAGGGCTCGAGCACGACACCCTCGCCGGAACCGCCGTGGGCGGCGTGGGCCCCGGCCACGAGACCGGCGTGCACCTCGCAGACCACTTCGGGATGCCGGGTGGCCGCCTCCAGGAGCGGACACGTGCGCAACAACACATCCGGTGCCTCGGACGCCGCCGTGCCTCCGGGTCCGGGCGCGCCCTCTTCGGGTGAGAAGCCGAGTCGCTCGAGGAGGGTGAGGACGCCCTGGCGGGGCCCCGGTCCGGGAGCCGGGTCGTGCCGGTGGCCGACCCCGGAGCCGGGCCTCCAGCCCAGCGAGGGCCCCGTGAGCACGCTCGCCCAGGCCCGACCGACCGCGCGAGAGTCCTCCCTCGGGTCGCCGCCGATTGCCGCCAGCCGATCCGCGAAAGCCCCTGCGAGGGCGAGGTACTGGGCAGCCTCGGGCCCACCGTGGCGTGGGGCGAGTGCGCGCCGACCGGAGGCTGACACGGCATACCGCAGGGTTGGTCGGCCGCGGGTCGAGGAGGGTTCCGCCGGCTCGACCTGGACGAGCCCCTCGTCGAGCAGGATCCGCAGGTGGTGGCGCGTCGTGTTGGGGTGCCCCCCCAGTGCCGCGGCGATCTCCGCGACCGATGCCCGACCCCCCAGACCTGCTACCGCACGAAGCACCCGAGCGCGCGGGGCGTCGGGTGCCAGCGTCTCGTCGGGGCCCGGAGTTGGAGCCGGGCCCAAGGGTGGAGTATTTTTCACAATGTCATTGTATTTAACTTTTCCGAGGAGGACCACATGGAGCGCACCACCATCCCCGTGACCGAGGCCCAGCACTCCTGCGCCTGCGGCGAGCAGGACCACGGCGTGCCCGAGCTCGACGTGCGTGCCGTGCCCCACGCGATCCGGCACGCGACCGTCTTCGGCGCGCTCTCCGCGATCCCGTCCGGCGGGTCCCTGGACCTCGTCGCGCCGCACGACCCCAAGCCCCTGTTGGCGCAGATCGCCGACCGTGAGAAGGGCGCGTTCAGCGTGCGCTACCTCGACGAGGGCCCCGAGGCCTGGCGCCTGCGGCTCACCCGCGCCTGAGGCGGGCGACGCGTCGATGTGCTCCTACTGCGGCTGCGAGAACATCGAGGTGGTCGGCCGGTTCATGGCCGAGCACGTCGAGATCATCAATGCCTCGGACCTGCTGCGCCGCGCCTGCGAGGCGGGTGACGCAGCTCTGGTCGCGGGCACCGCGACGCACCTATCCCGACTGATGCGTCCGCACACCACCGCCGAGGAGGTGGGCATCTTCACCGTCCTCGCCGAGGACGAGGAGTTCACCGCGCACGTGCGGAGCCTGTGCGAGGAGCACATCGACCTCGACGAGCGCCTGGAGGCCATCGCGACGGGTGACCACGGGTCCTTCGCCGCGTTCGACCGCGCCCTGCGAGTGCACATCGACCGGGAGGAGAACGGCCTCTTCCCGGCAGCGGCGATCGCGTTCGCCGGTGTGGAGTGGCAGCGGGTCGCCGACCTCACCCCCGACGCAGTGCTCGAAGGGGCCTGACGCCGGCGATGAGCAGACCCAGCCGGGCCTGGCTCCTGCTTCCAGCGGGAGTCGGGCTGCTCGCCGGGCTCGACGCCGGACTGCTCCTCCTCGGGGTGTGGGCCCCGGTGGGCTCGACTCGTCTGCCAGACGTCCACGGCATCCTGATGGTCCTGGGCTTCCTGGGCACCCTCGTGGCCCTCGAGCGGGCCGTCGCGCTGCGCACCCCGTGGGGATACGCCGCGCCGGCACTCCTCGGTGGCGGGGCCCTGGCTCTGGTGAGCCAGCTCCCGGTCACCGTCGGCCAGGTGCTCCTCGTCGACGGCTCCGTCGCGCTCCTCGCCGTGCTGACCGCCCTCTGGAGGCGGCGTCGTGACGACGCCGTGCTCGTCGAGGCACTCGGGGCAGCGCTCGCGGTGATGGCGGCGCTGCTCTGGATGCGCGTGGAGACGGCCGTGGTCGTGCCGCTGCTTGGCGGCTTCGTCGTGCTGACCATCGCGGCTGAACGTGTCGAGCTCGCTCGGATCCACTTACCGCACAACGCTACTCGGGTGTTGATCGGGTTTGCCCTGGGGTATGCCGTGGCCGCGACCACCGCGCTGCTCGCACCCGGGGTCGGGTCCAGGCTCACCGGCCTGGTGCTGCTCGCCCTCGTGGTGTGGCTCGCGCCTCGCGACGTCGCCCGCCGGATGGTGCGCACGAGCGGCCTCCCGCGTTTCAGCGCCGCGGCGATGCTCGGTGGCTATGCCTGGCTCGGGGTGAGCGGGCTCGCCTGGCTGGTCCTCGGGGCGCCCCGCAGCACCGCTGGCTACGACCTGGTGGTGCACACCCTGTTCCTCGGCTTCGCCATGAGCATGGTCATCGCGCACGCCCCCGTCATCCTCCCCGCCGTGATCCGCAGGCCCCTTCCGTACCGGCGGCTCCTGTGGACGCCGCTCGTGGTGCTCCACACCGGGCTCCTGCTCCGGGTCGCGGGTGACGTCACCGGTGCCACGACGCTGTGGCAGACCGGGGGCGTGGTCACCGTGGTGGCCCTCCTCCTCCTGCCGCTCACCGCGGCGTTCAGCGTCCTCGCCGCTCCGCCGCGGACCACGGCAGGACTGCACCCCCCACACCACGACCAGACTCCCGCAGCCGAGCACCGGAGCGTCAACCGATGACCACCCCCCGCGGCACCTGGGCGCTGCGCGACCGACCCGGCGTGCTCTGGCTCGCGCTGGCCGTGCTCCTCGCCCTCGTCCACCCGTTCGTGCCCGGCTCCCAGTGGCTCATGGTGCACCTGGTGCTGCTCGGCGCACTGACCCACTCCGCCATGGTCTGGAGCACCCACTTCACCCAGGCGCTGCTCAAGACTCCCGCCTCGATCGACGACCGCACCCAGCAGAACCGGCGCATCGGGCTGCTCGTCGCAGGTGTGAGCGCCGTCCTCGTCGGGGTGCCCACCTCGCTGTGGCCGCTCACGGTGGTGGGTGCGAGCGCGGTGTCCGCGGCGATCCTCTGGCACGGGGTGCAGCTGTGGCGCCGGCTGCGCCGGGCCCTCCCCGGCCGGTTCCGCATCACGGTGCGCTACTACCTGGCTGCTGCGGCCTGTGTGCCCGTCGGGGCCGGGCTCGGGGCCTGGCTGGCCCGTGGGCTCAGTGACGAGATGCACGGTCGGGTCATCGTCGCCCACTCGATGGTCATGGTGCTCGGGTGGGTCGGACTCACCGTGACCGGCACCCTGATCACCTTGTGGCCGACGATGTTGCGCACACGGATCGATGACCGAGCGGAGCGGTTCGCCCGCCAAGCGCTTCCCGTGCTGGTGATCGCGGTGAGCGGGCTGACGCTCGCGGCCGCCCTCGGGTCTCGCGCCGGCGCGCTCGTCGGGATCCTCGGGTATGCCGGTGGGCTGGTCTGGTGGGGACGCGCCCTGGTGGCGCCCGCCCGCCAGGCCCCGCCGCGTCACTTCGCGACCTGGTCGGTGACGGCCGCGCTGGGGTGGGCGGTGGTGGGGCTCGCGCTCGTCGCGTGGCGCATCGCCCGGGCTCGGTCGTGGGGTGAGGTCGGAGACGGATACGGCCTCGTCGCAACCGTGTTGGCCGTGGGCTTCGCCGCGCAGCTCCTCAGTGGCGCACTGTCGCACCTCATTCCCACCGTCTTGGGCGGCGGCCCGTCCGTGGTGCGCGCCGGGTCGGCGTGGTTCAACCGGGGCGCCGTCTGGCGGGTCACCGTCGTCAACCTCGGGCTCCTCGTCACGCTCCTCGTGACGGGCTGGGTCCGGGTCACCGCTTCGGTGCTCGTCCTCGGAGCTCTCGCCGCCTTCATCCCGCTGATGTTCGGGGCGATCCGGGCCGCCGTCTCGGCCCGGCGGGCCCTGCTGGCCGCGGTCGCCGAGCCCGGTTCCCGCCCCGCGCGCCTGGACCCCGAGCCGAGCGTGTGGTCCGCGGGTCAGCTCGTCGCGGGTGTGGCCACCGTCGCGCTCGCCGTGACCCTCGGGGTGGCGGCCGACCCGGCATCCGTCGGTCTCGTCAGTGCCTCGGGGGGAGGGTCGCTCACTGCTGGTGCGGCCTCCGCCCCGGTGGCTGCCACGGGCGAGACGACAAGCGTGCGCGTGGAAGCCCATGACATGAGCTACTCGCCGTCGAGCATCGAGGTGCCCTACGGGAACCGCCTCGTCATCCACCTCGTCAACGTCGATCCGGGCTCCCCCCACGACCTGTCCTTCGGGGACGACCTCACGACGCGCCGGATCATGCCGGGCGAGAGCGCGACACTCGACGTCGGGGTCGTCGGGTCCAGTGGCCAGGGCTGGTGCACCATCGTCGGTCACCGGCAGATGGGCATGGTCCTTGATGTCGTGGTTCGAGGGGCCCCCGACAAGGGTGCGGCACCGACGACCTCGGCCGCCGCCGTCGCACCGAGTGCCCCCGGCATCCGGCTCGGTCAGGCCGCACCCACAGGATTTCGGGCGGTGGACGCCGCCCTGCCGCCGTTGACCGCCGAACGCACGCACGAGATCACGCTCACCGTGGAGGAGGTGGACCTCGAGGTGGCGCCCGGGGTGCACCAGAAGCGCTGGACCTACAACGGATCGGTGCCCGGGCCCACCCTGCACGGGCGGATCGGTGACACCTTCGTCGTCACCCTCGTCAACCACGGATCGATGGGCCACTCGATCGACTTCCACGCCGGGGAGCGAGCACCCGAGGAGGTGATGCGCACCGTGCCGCCGGGGGCGTCGTTGACCTATCGTTTCACCGCCACGCGCGCGGGCATCTGGATGTATCACTGCTCGACGATGCCGATGAGCGCGCACATCGCTGCGGGCATGCACGGCGCCGTCGTCATCGAGCCCGACGGACTGCCCGAGGTCGACCGCAGCTACGTCCTGGTGCAGTCCGAGGTGCACGTCGACGGCGACGGCGTCGACCCGGCGCGCGAGGTCGACGCGGCATCGGCGGCCGCAGACACCCCGGACGCGGTGGTCTTCAACGGGGTCGCCAACCAGTACGACGCGAGGCCACTCACTGCGCGGGTCGGTGAACGGGTGCGCTTCTGGGTGCTGGCAGCCGGTCCGAACCGGGGCACGAGCTTCCACGTGGTTGGTGGTCAGTTCGACACCGTCTGGAGCGAGGGCTCCTACCGGTTGCGGCCCGGCGCAGCGGGATCGGGCGAGGGCGTCGGTGGTAGCCAGGTGCTGGGTCTGTCGACGGCCCAGGGTGGCTTCGTCGAGCTCTCGCTGCCCGAGCCGGGGCACTACCCGTTCGTCGACCACGTCATGGCCAACGCCGAGAAGGGGGTCCACGGCATCCTCCGCGTCACTCCGTGATCGCGACCCCTGCGTCGAGCCGCGGTTGCGCCCGCTGATCCCGAGCTCCGGGGCCGTAGTGTCGACGGATGAGCGAGACGCCGGAACTGACCGTGCAGGACCTCACCCACCTGCGGCGTTGTGTCGACCTGGCTCGTGAAGCGCTCGGCGAGGGTGACGACCCGTTCGGGTCGGTGCTGGTCGACCCCTGTGGCGCGGTGTTGCACGAAGATCGCAATCGCACCGCCGGTGGCGATCAGACGCGCCACCCAGAGCTCGAGCTGGCCCGGTGGGCGGCGGAGCACGTGGCACCGGAAGTGCGGCCGGCCTGCACGGTGTACACGTCGGGCGAGCACTGCCCGATGTGCGCAGCCGGACATGCCTGGGTCGGGCTCGGCCGGATCGTGTACGCAGCGTCGACTGCTCAGCTCACCACGTGGCGACACGACTTGGGCCTGGGTGACGGGCCAGTGGCGCCGCTGCCCATCAATGCCGTGGCCCCCGGCCTGTCCGTCTCAGGTCCGGTCCCCGAGCTGGCCGACGAGCTGCGCGAGCTACACCGCCAGGCGGCGGAGCGAGGGGTGGCGTCGCGAGCGTGAGCCGGCACCTGCGCCTGATCAACCACGCGTGCGACTGTCAGCGGAGGGTGCGACTCGCGGACGTGCTCGGTGCGCCAGTCGCGAGCGAGCAAGCCGGCGACGGCGTGGTTCTCATCGTCGACCTCAGCTGATCTTGGTGAGGGCAGCGCCCTTGTGCATCGCCACGTGCTCGGTCTTGTCGCTCTTGATCTCGTACTGAGGGTCCTTCGCGCTGCAGCGACGGGTGTGTCCCTTGTAGTCCACGTCCTCGGTGTGGATCCTGGTGATCGTGGCCGTCACAGACCCTGCCTCGGAGTTCCAGCGCACGTGGTCGCCGACCGAGAACGACGTCGTCATCGAAACTCCCTCGGCTGGTGCATGAGCTGCGGACGAACCCATCGTGACACGTGCCCCCTGGTCGGGCGAAGGGCGCGAGTCACCGATCCTGAGGACGAATACTCACGACCACGGGCGGATGCCTGTCTTTCCTGACGCGGGCACTGGCGACCTCAGAGTGGCTTCGGCGCAGCAATCCCGAGCCGATCGGCGACGATCGCCCACACGTCCGGGTCGGTCCCCATGCCGAGGTGAGTCGATGACACCTCGATGTGCTCCACGAACGGGGATGAGTGGTCGAGGCAGGCCTGCCACGCCACGATCCCGTCCCGCTTGGAGAACATCACCGTCAGCGGCACCCGGATCGGTACCTCTGCGTCGATTCGTCGAGCAACCCTCTCGGCGTCGATGTCGGCGCGGCGTCCGGATGCGCGAGCGATCGAGGTGTGTGCTGCTCCGCCCGACACCGGCGTGCCGAACGTGATCACCCTGCGCACCGCCTCTGGATGGCGGCGCGCCACCTCGCGGGCGATCACCCCGCCGAGGCTCCACCCGATGAGCGAGGCCGGTGAGCCCTTCTCCTCAGTGAGCTGACGCACTCGCTCAGCCAAGCGTTCGACGTCGCGACTCGGATCTCCCATGTTGGTGCCGAAGCCCCAGCTGCGAGCGTCGTATCCCAGCCGGCTCAGGTAGCGCCGCAGCGGCGCTCCGGACAGCTCCGGAGCACGCCACCCAGGGACATCGACCACCAGGTGACCATCGCCACGCGAAGCGTGCGACAGGCGCGGCCACGCTCCCAACAGGCGAACAGCGCCGAGTGCGGAGCCGAGCTCGCCCACAGTCGTCCACGTGGAGGGGGGCCCAGCCGGCCGAGCCACTGACTCGGCGTCCGTGCACTGTCGGGCACGGGAGCGCACTCCGGCAGTGGCCATGAGGGTGTCACCCGAGTGCCGGAGGTGTCGCAACATGCCATGACCGTACGTGCCGGGAGGAGGCACGCGGGCACCGCTGGCGATGTCCTGCTCTGCCGTGCCCGAGGCTCGAGGTGGTGCACCGGGGGAGGGCGCCGACCTCATCCGCGAGGGCGTGAACGGCCCACGACGAGTGGACGACCCTCGACCGCCGATACCGCTCCGAAGAATCCATGGCCAAAATGGGCGACACCAGCGACACTGACAACGTCGTCCTCACCACGGGTGACCGGTAGGCATCGATGAGTTCAGAGCGGGCGTCGGAGATCGCGCGCAGGATGCAAGGATCGCCGCGACGCACCACCACGAAGGAAGGACGCTGATGGAGATCGAAGGAGATGACCAGCTCGAGCATCGTCGCGAGCGGGACATCGCGCTGCAACGCGTCATCGACGCCTTGGTCCAGGAATGCACCGGGCAGAGCGAGGCCCAGGTGGCCGACCGCTTGCGCGAGGAGCTCGCCGGTCTGGACCTCCCGCAGATGCCCGGGTCCTGGTTCGACTCGGTGATCGACTCGATCACTCGCGGCGATGCCTACGTCGTCTCGAGCTTCAGCCAGAGCCACACCGACATTCCGGAGCCGCGCGACCGTCCGCGCACCCAGCCCCCGAGGTGAGGCCGTCCGCGCGTGGGCGCCTGCGG
>JBDSNZ010000117.1:0-15166 GCA_039915055.1 Ornithinibacter sp. | reverse complement strand
CCGGCTCCAGGATCGACTCGACGATGGCGAGCCCGATCTCCGAGGAACCCCCCACCAACAGCACGCGGCCGGAGGCGCTCATGACGCCACCTGCCGGGGGTCGAGCCGCAACCGACGAGACAGGTCGGAGCCGAACGCCCCTCGGGGATCCAGCACGGCGCGGGCCTGCTGCCACTCGCCGAGACGCGGGTACATCAGGGCGAGGCTCTCGGCGGGAAGCCGGGAGTCCTTGGCCAGGTACACCCGCCCGCCGGCCGCCGCAACGACCTCGTCGAGGTCCCCCAGTGCCAGCTCGAGCCCGGGCCACCTCGCCGGGAGGTCCAGGGCGAGGGTCCACCCCTCCATCGCGAACGTCAACGGTCCCGGGTCGGCGGGGCCGAGTCGCTTGAGGACGCTCAGCGCTGGTGGGGTGCGGTGCTCGGCCAGCACGTCGAGCGCCACACCGATGACCTCCGCCGACGTCGTGGGCACGACGAACTGATACTGCACCAGCCCCTGACGACCGAACAGCCCGGGCCACAGCTCGCCTCGCCGCAGAGGCTGGAGCGCGGAGGGGATCGAGGAGGTCCGGGGCAGGCGGGGGGTCGGCACGGCCCACCGCGCTCGATTGGCGAGGACGATGCTGGCACGACCGACGACACCGACGCCCGGGAGGGAATGACCAGCCCGTGCGGGTCGGCGCAGGGCGCCGGCGACCGGCCGGGTCCCGACAGTCCCGGGACCGACCTGACGGCCGGGCACCCTGGTCGTCTGCACCAGCCCCCTTCCTCGAACGCCACGCGGAGCCGTTCCCTCCAACCAGGCGACTGAGTGGAGCAGCGGGTCCGAGCGCTGATCCATCGCGATCGACTCGAGCTGGTCGAGCACCGCACCGAGGTCCCCGGCCCGCCGGCGCATCGTGCTCGCGGCCCCGGGGCCCGTGGGGAGCAGTTGGAGTGCGACCGTGGTGATGATGCCGGTCAGGCCCATTCCGCCGACCGTCGCCCAGAACAGGTCGTGGTCGCGCCCCGGGGTGAGCATGCGCGACTCCCCGTCGTCATCGACGACGACGAGCCAGCGCACGTGCCGACCGAAGGACCCGACGCCGACGTGGTTCTTGCCGTGGATGTCCGCTGCCACGGCACCTCCGACCGAGACGTGTGGGGTGCCGGGGAGCACCGGGGGCGTCCAGCCACGAGGGGCGAGGATCCGCACCAGCTCACCGAGGGTCATCCCGGCCTCGACGACGACGATGCCCCGGTCGTCGTCGAGGGACACGAGCCGATTGAGGCCACTGACGTCGATGACGGTGCCACTTCGGCGCGTCGCCGCGTCTCCGTACGCGCACCCGGCACCTCTGGGGAGGATGACCCCCCTCGCGTCGGCAACCGTGGTGGAGAGGGCCCCGAGCTCCGTCGGTCGGAGCACTTGGCAGGACGCCGTGTGCGTCCGGCCCCAGCCACGGAGCATCTCCCGCTGGGGGTCACTGACCCGCTGGGTGGCCCTGGTGGTGGCCGCGACCGCGGCTGGAGATGTGGTCATGGTTCGAACGCTAGGTCGTGCACGCTGAGGCCACGCTGAGCGAGCCGCACCCCGCCGGTCTGCGTTGGGCGAACCACGAGTGCAGCTGCGGCCGAATAGGCCATCTCGTTGCGCCACAACGCATCTGACCAGTCAAATGGGGGTACGTGGTGGGCATTGTGGGCCTTGATCCGGTCCAATGTGGTTGGCTCGGTGCAGAGTTGCGCGAGGGCTTCGGCCATCGCACCGTCTCCGTCGACGAGCATCCCCTCGACCCCGTGGTGGACGAACTCCTCGACCCCGGTGCCCGAGCGAGCCACGACCGCCAGCCCCGCGGTCCTCGCTTCGAGCGCCGCGATGCCGAAGGACTCCATGGTGGCGGGTGCCACGAAGACGTCAGCGGAGCGGTAGACCTGTGCGATCTCCGCGCGGGTCAGCGCACCGACGGTCGCGACCCAGTCCAGGTTCGATCGTGTGATGGCGCGATCGACCGCTGCGCGCAATGGGCCGTCACCCACGAGAACTGCCCTCATCGGCACCTCGGGTGGGACGAGGCTTCGCGCCCGGGCGAGCAGGGAGACGAGGTGGAGCGGTCGCTTTCGCCGAGCCATTCTCAGCACCGCCACGATCGTCACACCATCACCTCGAGGCCGCTCGCGAGGCAGCCAGTCGGAGCTCTGCACCGCGTTCGGAAGCACCATGACCGGTCGGCGCACCGCCCGGCGCACCGGCTCTGCGGCAGCGCTGCTCACCGCGGCCCACTGGATCGGCAAGGAGTCCCAGCCGCGGGTCGATCCGACGACCCGGGCAAGCTCCCACATGTCCGTCCACATGGAGTGCACGGTCGCGACGACCGGTGTGCCGTGGCGAGCGGCATCCTCCGCCGCGC
Organism: Ornithinibacter sp.; assembly: GCA_039915055.1. Classification (GTDB taxonomy): domain Bacteria; phylum Actinomycetota; class Actinomycetes; order Actinomycetales; family Dermatophilaceae; genus Fodinibacter. The sequence goes on along the minus strand of JBDSNZ010000117.1, from coordinate 12,777 downwards.
GAACTGCCAAGGGAGAGAGCGCGGAGACGTGCACGTGCACGGCATCCGACTCAGCAACCAGCGCGCCGACGCGGTGCCGGTCCCGGACCACTGTCACGCCATCGCGCTCCTCCGACGCGGCCGAGGGGGTACGGGTCAGCACGGTGACGTGGTGACCCTGCGCGGCTTGGTGCTGCGCCAGGTCGTGGACGAAGACCTCGATGCCTCCCACCGTCGGAGCGTAGGTGTCGCTCACGTGCAGGATCCTCATGACGGCGTCCCGGCACGTCGTGCGCGCAAGGTGAGCCAACAGGCCAGCCAGACCCCACCGACGGGGATCTCGAGCAGGAACGTGAAGCCGCGATACACCAGCACTCCGACGGCAACTCCGAGTGGCGCCCCGCCGAGCGCGACGATCGTCGCCGCGGTGGCAGCCTCGGTGATGCCGGTACCGCCCGGGGTCAGGACGGCCACGCTGAGCATGCGCTCCACCGCGAAGCCGGCGAGCACGGCGGACAGGGGAGCGTTCGCGCCGCTCACCGTGAGGCAGGACCAGAGCAGGGCGCCCTGGAGCACGACGTAGACGGCCATCCCCGTCGTGAGCTGTGGCCAACGGGTGCTGATGATGGTGCGGCTGTGGGCTCTCGCGTCACGAGCACCGGCCACGAAGACGTCGACTCGACGAGCCGCCCCGACAGGGAGCCACCTTCGAGTCGTGGTTCGTACCAGTCGCGCCAGTCCGCGAGCTGTCCCGTCGTGGGAGAGCAGGGTCACCCACAGGGCACCGAGCAGGAACAGGGCCACGGTGGCGACGGTGGCCGCCGTGCGCAGGGCGCCCCCGGGCACCACGCCGAGGGTCAGGAGGGCCGCCAGCGCGATGGTCGGGACCGCCAGCTTGGCCAGCACGTCCCAGATGTTCGACACCACGGTGAATGCCGCGAAGGACGACCTGGTGAACCCCCAGGCCGTGGCCATGGAGAGGTTCGTCGCGACCCCCAGTGCGCCGCCCATCGGCGCGACGTTGGAGACCGCACTACCGGTCAGGTTGAGGGTGAGTGCTCGCCGCCGGTTCAACCCGGGCAGGGCACCGGTGAGGACGAAGGAGTGGGCGAGCAGGCCACTGGCCCACAAGAGCGCCAGGAGAGCGAGACGGGGCGCTCCGATCCCGTTGAGGACCGGGCCGATGGCGGACCAGGCAACACCGGTGGCCCGTGGCAGCAACCACCACAACGCACCGGCGCCGGCCAGCACCGCGGTCCCCGACCGGGCCAGCGGTCCGAGCCGCATGCCTCTTCCGGGCGCTGCGGTCGCGGTCATGCCGTCCTCCTGTGATGGCTCCAGCTGGTGCTGGATGGGACCAGCATCGAGCACAGGTCCTGAACGCATCCTGAGTGTCACGACATGTCGTGACAGCGCCCCGGAACTGCCCTCGGGCAATTGCGGTCAGGTGGTCCTCCCGAGTGCGCGGACGTCGGTGGCGTCGAGGAGTTGGGCAACGATCGCGTCGACCCCCTTGCCATTGGGATGGTCTCCGTCATCGGCCAGGAGCGGCGCCGCGCCGGCTGGCCCAAAAAATGGTGCGGCGAGATCCACGCAGCTGGCAGGTGCGGACTCGGCCGCTCGACAGATGGTCTCGTTGACGTCGGCGGTCAATGCCCTGCTCCACGCGAGCTCCGCGTCCCCGCCGGGCACGATCGAGGGGTCCCCATCCGGAAAGACGTTCCAGTAGGTCCCGACGAGGATCTGCGCATGCGGACCAACCAGGCGCCGCACGTCGCCCAGGAGCGCTGTCAGGTGCCCACGCATGGCGTCGACGAGTGGCCCGTAGCAGCCTGCGTCGCAGCCTCCGGCCTCATAACGATCATCCGCGGGCCCGAGGTCGTTGGCACCGACGATGACCAGGACCACATCGGCGGAGGCGACCGCCTCACGGTCGACCAGCCCCCCCTTCAGGTCGGCCTCGGTGGAGTCCGCCGTCGAGCCACCCTGTCCGAGGTTCACGGCGGTCACCCGACCGCGCGACCTCGCGGCCAGCTCACGCGCATAGACGGCGGGGATGCCGTCGCAGTCGCACGCAGTGCCAGACATCACGGAGTCGCCGATCCCGACGACCCGGGTCGTCGGGATCACCGGGGCGGACGCCGACGCCGACGCCGACGCCGAGCGGGTGGCCGACGCCGAGGACCTGGGAGCCGGGTCAACGGTGTGGGCCTGTGCCCCGAGCACCCCCAGCACGACAGCCACCGTCGCGATGACCGAGAGGGCGATCGTGTGCGCGACCCGTCGAGCCGGCACTAGATGCCGGACTGGTCGAGCCACTGCAGCGCGGGAACCAGGTACGTGCGATACGCCTTGAAGTTGTGTCCACCTTCCGGGAAAGCCACGTGGCTGACACCCGGATCGGAACCGCTCGCAGCCAGCAACGGTGTCGCGGAGCCCCACGCCTCCCTGTCCTGCTTGCCCACGATGACCAGCAGTCGTCCGCCGCGCAGCCCGTGCTCCCCGTAGAGGAAACGAGGGGAGTTCAGTTGCCTCTGTGCGGCACTGCCGTGAAAGAGGTCACCCGTCGTGCTGTCGGTGATGGCATCGAAGTAGCCGCCGAGCGACACGGCGGCGTGGAACTCGTTGGGCCGGGTGAGCAGCACCTTCGCTGCGCAGAACCCTCCGGTGCTCCACCCCATCACGGACCATGCCTGCCCCGGACGAGTGACGCGATAGTGCGCGACGAGTGCCGTGGGGACGTCCTTGGTCAGCCAGCTCAGCGCCTGCGGGCCACCCGAGACATTCGTGCACTCCGTGTCCCGGGGCCGGTCTGTCATCAGCGGCGGGAAGACTGCGACGAATGGCTTGACCCTCCCGGCCGCGATGGCCCGGCTGGCGACGGAGCCGAAGTCATACTGCTGGAAGACGTGAGCGGGCGAGCTGGGTTGTCCCGGAAGGAACATGACAACCGGGAACTTGGTGGTCGAGTATCGCTTCGCGGTGTACTGGGGCGGGAGCCAGACCAAGGTGTCCAGCGGGCTCCCGGAGTAGCCGTCCCGCACCGTCATGGTCTGGATGGTTCCCGACCCACGCCCCCCGGGCCGACCAGCGAACACGGCGACCGAGCCCTGCATCGCAGGTGTGCTTCCGCCGGCCACGATGGGCGCGGCCTGAGGCGTCTGGCCGAGCAGGTCCTGCCACGACGCGTAGAAGCCGTACTGGTTGTTGACGACGAGCGCGACCGTGGCGACCGCCAACACCTGAGCCGTCACGACCAGCGCCCCGCGCGTCAGGAGCTCGCGGACCCGACTCCCGGGACCACGACTCAACCGCAGCCCCACGGCACCTACGACCATCATCACCGTGAGCAGGGCGAAAATGATGAGCAGCGGCTGTGCGGTGAGCCCGAGCACGGCGTCCTCCCGGATCTGTGGATGATCCTTCGACCGTAGGTCCGCAGAGCGACTCGTGTCACACGGCGCTCAGCCGCGCTTCAGGTGGGGGGTGGGTCCGCGATCTCGGCTCGTCCCGCCAGGGCGATGCAGCCACCCACGGTGGCCATGAACCCGATGAGGGCGAGCGTTCCCAGACCCGCGCGGACGCTGTCCCCGAGGAACGCGAGCCCGATCCCCGCGGGGACGACCGTCTCCACACCGAACGTCACGGCGGCGACCACCGTGACCGGTCCGGCCGTGAGCGCGAGCGCGTAACAGAGGAACGCCATGAGCGAGTAGCCGATCAGGGCCCACACCACCGGGTCCAGGGCGCCCGACCACCACGGGTGTGGGATGGCGATGACTCGCGCCGCGACGCCCACCCCGCTGAACCCGAGGCCGGCACCCACGGCCAGGAGGGCGACCGGTGGGCGGGACCGTGAGAGGACCCGGAACCGTGCCACCACGGCAGTCGTCCCGATGGCACTGACCCTGAAGGCCCCGACCCCCGTGACGAGCGCAAGCGGAACCACCCCGATGAGCAGCAGCCACCCACGGAGCGGGCTCAACGCCACTGACTCGCTGGTTGACGCGCTGGCAGCCAGTGCCACCAGTCCGGCCCCGATCACGACCAGGGCCACGACCTCACCGGCGCGCAGACGGGCTCCGAGGAAGAGGATGGCGAGCACCACCGTCACCCCGACGCTCGAGGCGATGACTGACTGCACCAGGAACAGGGGCAGCGTCCTGAGCGCCACCAGCGAGGCAGCAAATCCCACGGCATCCAAGAGCAACCCGACAGCGAACAACCGTGCCGCCCAGAGGCGGCGAGCCAGCCGCCAACCTTCGGGCAGCGCTGCAACCCGGCGCACGCCCACCGCCTGGAGCACGGTGGCGGCACCGTAGAAGAGCGCTGCCGAGAACGCGCCCAGGAGCCCGGGGATCACCTCCCGATCCTCCCAGCAGAGTGCACGGTCGCGTCACGCAGGCTATGTACAGTGAACCGACCGGACCTGGCTGTGAGCTCGTCTCACCGGGAACGCATGGAGGTGTCGATGGGGTCTGCTCGTGGTGGCCACCACCCGGCGATGGACCGATGCGACCCACCGACCCCTTCCGAGACCTGCCCCGATGAGCTCACCGTCGTGGTGCCCGCCCATGGAGTCCTCGTGGCGACGAGCGACCTCCACCTTCCTCCTTCTGCCAGCGAGCTCTTCACGCGCACCACGGATGCACTCGTCGAGCGGCTGGAGCGGGCGCCGGTGCACACCGTGCTGCTCGTGGGAGACATCCTCGAGCTGCTCGCCTTCCCGAACTCCGGACCGGGAGAGGTCCTCGACGCCCACCCCCGCTTCGTCGACGCCTTGGCCGCGGTGATCGCCGCAGGTGGCCAGGTGGTCTACGTGGTGGGCAACCATGACGGGGCCCTCGCCTGGGACGAGGAAGCCGCGGGCCAGATCCTCACCCGGCTGGAGGTGAGGCTCTGCTTGGCGGCGGAGATCCTCTTCGAGGGCGCGCCGCACGAGCCGCCGCATCGGGTGTGGGTGGAGCACGGTCACCAGCTCGACCCCCTCAACAGCTTCGTGGACCAACGCAACGCCCTCGACTCACCGCTGGGCCACCACGTCGTCCGGCAGGTGTTGCCCCAGGTGGAGACGGTGGGTGCGGAGTGGCTCAAGGACACCCATGAGCTGGCGGATGCGAGCGGCTTCCCCTCCTACGTCGCGTCACGACTGACCTATCGCAGGATGGGCCGTCATCTCTGGTGGCTGCTCCTCCCGCTGGCGATCCTGGCGCTGCGCACGCCGGAGGTGGTCGAGCTCCTCTCCGCGCACTCGGAGGCGGCGGCATGGTCACGGCGTGCCCAGCCACTGGCGATGGGCGCGCTCCTGGATCTGGCGCTGGTGCTCGTGGTGGTGTCCTTCGTCCTGCGGCGCACCTGGCGCACGCTCAGCAGCCTCGGGCTGGGGGAGCGCGGCAGCGGCCAGAACGTCGAGGCCAGACAGCGCGCCCTCCAGCTCATGGACACCGGCTACTCCGGAATGATCACCGGCCACACCCACCACGCCGAGCTCCACTCCGTGCGCGCTGGCTTCTACGCCAACACCGGGTCCGGAACTGCCGTGGTCGAGGCCGTGCGAGCCAGATTCCGCCTCCCACCGGCATACCTGCGGACCCACCAGGTCTGCTGGGTCGAGTGCGCCGTGACGCAGCGGCTCGAGGTGCGCCTTCTGCTCGGTCGCCAGCCCCTCCCCGGGGCGACCCGGCTGGAGCGTCTCGTCACGATCGGACGCCGAACTGCCGAGCACGCAGTCCGCGTGGTCGCGAACTGGCCAGACGGGCCGTCCGGGGATGATGTGGTGCGGGACGTGGGGAGCAGCTCCGGAAAGGCGGCCCTCATCAAGCCTGCTCCAGCGACCGCGGCACGGGTCCCTGTGCCCGCCGCCGCCGCGGTTCCTCGAAAGGTGCCGACCAACGAGGCCAAGGCCCCGGCGGTCACCACGCGCTGGAGCTCACCGGGCCGGTTCGCCCCCACCGCACTCGGGTGGCTCGTCCTGGCATTCGGTGTCGCCACCTTGGTGAGCGCCCTGGTCCCCCGGAGCCGTGAGCGACTCAACGACATCGCGCTCTTCGTGCCGGAGCCCGCGACCGCCGCAGCCCAGGCGGCCACGGCGGCCTTGGGGCTGCTCCTCGTCTACCTCGCCCACGGTCTGCGACGGCGCAAGGCCAGGGCCTGGCACGTGGCCGTCGCCGCGATAGCCCTCCTGCTCGCGGTCCAGGTCTTCGACCGGCGCATCATCCACGCCGTGGTGGCAGTCGTGGTGTTGGGTGTGCTGGTGCTCGCACGTCGGGAGTTCTACGCACTCGGCGACCCCACGACCAAGCGGGGCGCACTACGGGTCCTCCTCGTGCTGCTCACGGTGGCCCTCGCCTCGGGGATGCTGCTGATCCGTCTCTACCGTCGGGAGGTCCTCGGGCAGCCTTCCTGGTTCGAGCAGGTGCAGCACGTGGTGCTGGGGCTCATCGGCGTGACCGGGCCCGTCTCGTTCAGCACCGATCGGGCCGACGACGTCGTGTCGTTCACCCTCATCGCCTTCGGCCTGCTCATCGCCTTCATCACGGCATACCTCGTGCTTCGCCCGGCGGACTCCTCCTCGGCGTCCACCGATGAGGACCAACAACGACTTCGAGCCCTCTTGGCGACGCAGGGGCACCGGGACTCACTCGGATACTTCGCCCTTCGCGACGACAAGGTCCTGGCGTGGTCGCCGAGCGGCAAGGCGGCTGTGGCCTACCGGGTGATCAGCGGCATCGCACTGGCCAGCGGCGACCCCATCGGAGACCCCGAAGCCTGGCCGGGCGCCCTCGACGTCTTCCTGGAGCGCGCCCGCACCCACGCCTGGGTCCCGGCGGTGCTGGGCTGCAGCGAGGCCGGGGGCAAGGCGTGGCGACGTGTCGGCCTCGATGCCCTCGAGCTCGGCGACGAGGCGGTGCTCGACGTCGGTCGGTTCAGTCTCCAGGGGCGATCCATGCGCAACGTGCGCCAGGCCGCCGGGCGCGCCGTCCGCGCGGGATACCTCGTCCGGGTCCGACGGCTCTCGGAGATCCCGGACGACGAGCTCGTCCAGCTGAGCAGCGCGGTCGCTCGATGGCGTGGCGGAGGCAGCGAGCGTGGCTTCTCCATGGCGCTGTCCCGGTTCGCCCAGCGCGAGGACGATGAGTGCGTCGTCGTGAGCGCCCACTTGGCGGGGCGGGTGATGGGGGTGCTGAACTTCGTGCCGTGGGGCACCGGTGGGCTGTCCCTGGACCTGATGACCCGCGACCGTGAGGCCGACAACGGCACCAACGAGTTCCTCATCACCGAGCTCGTCGCGGCAGCTCCCGCACTCGGGGTCAGTCAGGTCTCGCTGAACTTCGCCGTCTTCCGCTCGACCCTCGAGCGTGGGGAACGGCTGGGCGCAGGCCCCGTGACGAGGGTGTGGAGCAAGCTTCTGGTCTGGGCATCCCGCTGGTGGCAGATCGACTCGCTCTACCACTTCAATGCGAAGTTCGCACCGGACTGGTATCCCCGGTACGTCTGTTTCCCGAGCGGGAGGGACCTCCCTCGGATCTCGGTCGCGGCCCTGGAGGCGGAAGCATTCCTGGCTCTCCCCCGCCCCGGTCTTCGATGGCTCCGCGGACCCTGACACAGCCGGTTTGCTCGTCGGGCGCCGCCGCTGGGGACGCGTTCGCGCCGCCGCTGAGGCAGCTCGCCGACGGGGGCGTCTCAGGTGGTCTGGGTACGCAGCTCGCGCTTGAGGATCTTGCCCGAGGCGTTGCGTGGCAACTCGTCGACGAAGTGGATGGCCTTGGGAACCTTGAATGTGGCGAGGCGGGTCCGCACGTGAGCGAGCAGCTCGTCCTTGGAGACGTCAGCCTTGGTGACGACGAATGCGGTGACGGCTTCGACCCACGTGTCGTCGGGTGTGCCGATCACGGCGACTTCGGCAACGGATGGGTGGGTGAAGAGTGCATCCTCGACCTCTCGTGAGGCGACGAGGACACCGCCGGTGTTGATCACGTCCTTGATCCGGTCGACGACGGTGATGTAGCCCTGTTCGTCCATGGTCACGAGGTCCCCGGAGTGGAACCAGCCGTCGCTGAAGGCCTCGGCGGTCGCCTCGGGCTTGTCCCAGTAGCCGAGGCACAGCTGGGGTGAGCGGTAGACGACTTCGCCGAGCACACCGTGGGGCACATCGTTCCCGTCGATGTCGACGACCCGTAGTTCGGTGAACAGGACGGGAAGGCCGGCGGACTGGGGACGGGCCTTGTGGCCCGCCGGTCCGAGGACTGTGCACAGCGGTCCCATCTCGGACTGACCAAAGCAGTTGTACAGCCCGAGTCCTGGGTTCTTGTCCTGGAGCCGTTCCACGATCGGGCCGGGCATGATGGACGCACCGTAGTAGGCCTTGCCGAGGCCCGCGAGGTCTGCCGCAGGGAACGTCGGGTGGTTGGTCAGCGCGACCCAGAGTGTGGGCGCCGCGAAGAAGGCTCGGTGACCGTCGCGGCTGATTCGAGTCAAGATGTCGCCGACGTCGGGGGTCTCGAGGATCGTGTTGCGCGCACCGATGGACAGCCAGGGCAGCAGGAACACGTGCATCTGTGCCGAGTGGTAGAGCGGCATGACGTGCAGCGGGTTGTCATCGGCCGCCAGGTCGAGGGCCACCAGAGCTCCGACGTACTGGTGGATCAGGGCGCGATGCGTCATCATCGCCCCCTTGGGGTGTGAGGTCGTCCCCGAGGTGTACAGCAGCTGGGCCAGGTCGCCGTCCGCGACCGAACGATCGATATCGGGAACGGGCCCCTGGGACGCCGCGTCGAGCAGCGAGCCGTCGCCGTCGCGCAGGAGCACGACCCTCGGGCTGGTCCCCAGGGTTGCGTCCAGTCGCTCGCCGAGCGAAGGATCGGTGAGCACGACCGCCGATCCTGACTGGCCGATGAGGTAGTCCAACTCAGCGCCGGTCAGGTTGTAGTTCAGCGGGACGTGCACCAGCCCGGCACGGGCGCAGGCCAGGAAGGCGATGACGTAAGCGTCGGAGTTCTTCCCGAAGGCCGCCACCCGGTCCCCCTTGACGAGGCCGTGTCCGAGCAGGAACTCAGCGGCCCTGCTGACCGCGTCGTCGAGCTCGCGGTAGGTCCAGGTGCGGTCCCGGAAGAGCAGAGCGGGGCGTTCCGGGAATGCTCGTGCGCTGCGACGCGCGATGCCATCGATGGTGCTGGTGCGTGGATCGAGCATGTCAGTCCTTCGGCGGTGGAGGCAGCGGGTCCGGGACGGCCGTCTCCCAATTGTGGTGCTGAACTTGGTCACGAGGCAGGTGAACTCACCTCCTCTTTCGATCATCGCCCAGCGCCCACCGGCTGAGCAGGAGGAGTCGCGAGTTCGGGAGGTGAGCGGCGCCGACGCACGGGGCCTGTTCGTTCGACACCCCTTGGTGCTGGTCCAGGACGGGACCTCGGGGACCTGCTAGTGCGGCGCCGAGAGGATGTGGCAGATCTCGGTGTCCGAGCATTCAGCGGGATCGAGACGGTGACTGCGTTCGATGAGAGCTTCGAGCTGTGCTTCCAGGACGGCGAGGGTTGCGATCCGTGCCCGTACCGCGGCGAGCTTGTTCTCGACGAGTCCTGTCACGTGGGTGCAGGGCACGGTCCCGTCGTCACGCAGTTCGATGATGCTGCCGATCTCGGCGAGCGTGAGGCCTGCTGCCTGTGCAGCCCCGATGAAGTGCAGCCGGATGAGCGTGGACCCGTCGTAGTGCCGGTAGCCGTTGGCGGCGCGCTCGGGGTCAGGGATGAGGCCTTTGCGTTCGTAGAACCTGATGGTCTGGGTGGGCAGGCCGACCGCGTCGGCGAGTTGTCCGATCAGCACTGCGCTACCGCCACGCTTGACATTGCACCACGGTACAACGTTTACGGTCGTGCTCATGGACATCACGCTGCTGTACTTCGAAGACTGCCCGAACTGGCAGATCGCCGAGCAACACCTTGCCACGATCGCCGCGGACCGCCCCGACGTCACGGTGAGGCGTCACCGGGTCGAGACCATTGAGGAAGCCGAGCGGCTTGGCTTCCACGGCTCGCCGAGCATCCTGGTCGACGGCGTCGATGTTCTCGCCGAACCGGGCGCCGGTGTCGGGTTCTCGTGTCGGGTCTACCGCACTCCCGACGGCTTGGCTGGGGCGCCCACTCTCGAGCAGCTCCGGGTCGCGCTCGCTCTGGCGCACGAGGACCAGGGATGAGCCGCAGCTACGACCTCATCGTGATCGGAGCCGGCATGGCCGGGGTCGCTGCAGCCAACAAATGCGCATCACGGGGCTGGAACGTCGGCATCGTCGACGCACTTCCCTACGGCGGCACGTGCGCCCTGCGAGGGTGCGACCCGAAGAAGATCCTGCGCCGCGGCGCCGAGGTCATCGACGCCGCCCGACTGATGCGCGGCAAAGGTATCGACGACGACGGCCTGGCGATCAACTGGGCTGACCTGATGACGCACAAGCACGGCTTCACCGATCCTGTACCGCAGGACATGGAGAACGGCCTCAGAGCCAACGGCGTCGACACCCTGCACGGACCGGCCCGGTTCACCAGCAGGGACAGCATCGAGATCGGGGGCACCCGATACGACGCCTCGCACTTCCTGATCGCGACCGGGGCCCGACCGCGCGCGCTGCACTTCGCAGGTCACGAGCACCTGGTCGACAGCACCGACTTCCTGGACCTCCCGGTGCTCCCGCCGCGGATCTTGTTCGTCGGCGGCGGCTTCATCTCCTTCGAGTTCGCCCACATCGCGGCCCGTGCCGGCAGCACCCCAACCATCATCGACCGCGGCCCGCGCCCCCTGAAGGGGTTCGACCCCGACCTCGTCGAACTCCTCATTGCCCGAGGCGCACAGGTGGGGATCGACGTGCTGCGCTCCACCACCATCACCGCAATCGAGAAGTCCCAGAGCGGCTACCAGGCCACCATCGAACGATCTGGCCACACCGAGATCATGGAGTTCGACCTGATCGTGCACGGCGCCGGCCGGACACCCGATCTGAGCGACCTGGACCTTGACCGAGCCGGCGTGGACCGGGACGAGCGCGGCGTACACGTCGCCCCCCACCTACAGAGCACCACCAACCCGTCCGTGTACGCCGCCGGCGACTCAGCCAACACCGCCGGGATGCCGCTGACCCCGGTCGCCGTGATCGAGGGCAAGGTCGCCGCGTCCAACATGCTCAAGGCCACCACGACCGTCCCCGACTACGCCGCCATCCCAACCGCGGTGTTCACGATCCCCGAGCTCGCCAGGGTGGGCATGCTCGAACAAGAGGCCCGAGACCAGGACATCGACCTCGAGGTCCGCTACCACGACACCAGTGGCTGGTACTCCAACTACCGCATCGGGGAGACCACCGCCGCGGCCAAGATCCTCATCGACCGGGCCACCGACCGGATCATCGGCGCGCACCTGCTCGGCCCCGAGTACGCCGAGCTGATCAACATCCTTGGCCTCGCGATGAAGCTCGGATTGACCACCCGACAGTTGAAGTCCCTGACCGCGGCCTACCCCACCGTCGGATCAGACCTCGGCTCGATGCTCTGAAACCAGACACGCCCCTGTCGTCGCCTGACGACCCACTGCTTGGCGGCTGCGGTCGACTTTCGCATCGACTGATGGATGCCTGGCTGGTGAAGCACGGTCGAAGCCCAAGCTGTCTCGGTCCCTCGTGGTCAGGGGTCGCGAACGCATGCTGGCCGATGTTCCTCTCGGACATCAGCTGGTCCTGAGAGGCGGCCCGGTAGCACGCTCGTTCTTGCGACGCCTATTGACTGCAGTGGACGTACCCGGACGTAGGTCCCCATCGGGTCACCGGGCGAGGAGGGTCTCGCGGTTGTGCCGGTACTCCACCTCGGTGAGGTCGCCGCGCGCGAACCGCCCGTCCAAGATCTGCAGCGCGTCGGACGCGTCGGCAGCCAGCACTTGTGTGTAGCCGCCGCGCTGGCGCGGGTGGCTGCTCCAGCGCAGCAAGGCCACGATGGCGAAGATGACCAGGCCCCAGAACACGATCATGCCAAGGCCCATCCCGACCCAGCCCGCGGCGCCCCATCCGCCGGGTCCATACCAACCCATCATGTCGATCTCCATTCCTGAGGCCGGCGTTACGTGGCGCGGCCCCGCTTCATTTCCGGTGGTGCGGCTGGCCCGGTGGCCCTGTGCCGCATCACTATCCAGTGTGAAGCTGCTGCATGAGGGACTTCCCAGGGCTTTCATGAAGATTGGGTGAAGCCCCCGGGGTATGACACGCGGACCCGCTACAAGGCAGCTCCACAGCGGCCACGACCCGGGTCGTGGCCCTCGCGATTCGAATCTTCGTCAGGTCTTCGTCGTTCCTCGCCTTCATCAGCACAACCGCACGCGAGAGTTGAGACTGATGCAGCCAGCTGACGATCATTTCGAATCGGCCCGCGCCATGCGGGAAGACGGTTGTGACACAGCAAGATCGGTCGCGGTGCACGGAGAGGATCTGGATGATGACAACCTGTAGTACAACCACCAGCGCCAACCTGGACATGCAGGGCTTCGGAGGGCTTGATGCCGACGCCAAATCGCGCTTCGCAGGGCCCCTGCGGTTCACCCCCGGCGTCGCGACAACTCTCGTCGCAGTCGGACTCGTTCTGCAGTCGCCCCTCTGGTTGGGGTCGATGGCGCTCGTCGCACTCAGTGGGGCACTCGTGCCGCGCGCCATGGTGATCGACCTCATCTACAACAACGGGGTGCGCCATCTATTCGGTGGCGCCCCGCTCCCACCCACCCCAAAGCCGCGACAATTCTCGTACCTGATCTCAACGATCTGCCTAG
>JBDSNZ010000115.1:0-4344 GCA_039915055.1 Ornithinibacter sp. | reverse complement strand
CTGCGGACCAGCCCGTGGTGCCGACGACGACGTGCACCCCGCGAGCGACGCAGTGCGCGACGTTGGCCGGTGACGCGTCGGGCACGGAGAACTCCACGACGACGTCTGCGCCTCCCAGGTCGCCGAGGTCCTCGCCCTGGTCGTAGCGGCCCACCAGCTGCAGACCCTCGCTCGTCTCGACCGCGTGGCACACCGTGGAGCCCATCCGTCCCTCGGCGCCGATGACGGAGACCTTCAACACGCTCATGACCCTGACTCTAGTGATCCCGCACAGCGCCCGGAACGGCATCCCAGCACGCGCCGAGGCGGCTGCCAGGTCGCCAGAGGAGCCCATCCGTTCACCTGTTGTTCATCTTCGAGCACAGCACCGGCTACTCTTGGGTGAACGCACGATGAACGCATCCGAATCATTAAGGGGGTCCCCGGCATGAAGAAGGCTGGCTCGACGACGCACGCCAACGGCCTGGTCCTGCGATGGGTCCCGGTGACCAGCGCGGACGGGCGCACCCGGATGGAGATGCGCTGGAGCGCACCACCCGCCGTTCTCAGGCAGCTGCACATCGCCTGACACCAACGCTCACGTCGGTGGTGCGACCGCCGCGGTGGGGTGCGGACCCTTGTACGTGATGAGCGACAGCGCGAGCGTCGGCAGGCTGAGGGTGATCAACCCCAGGGCAGCGATGACCCAGGCCACCTCGTGAGTCACGGCGAGCACCAGCAGCACCGCCACGACCCAGACGGCGAGCACGCCGAGGGATGCACCCAGCACCATCCCCAGTGGGCCCCGATCGCTCGGCGCCGCTGCCAGCCTGCGGTTGGCCCGGAACACCGCCACGCAGCCCAGTGCGCTGCCCCCGGCGACGGCGGCGGCCGCCCAGAGCAGCGCACTCGCGCCTTGGGGTGCCGCTGTCGCGAAGACCGCTGCGAGGAGGCCCAGGATCGCGCACAGCACAGCCGCGCCCAGGGCACCGCGTCCCCTGATGGCAGCCGCCTCTCGGGCTGTTCGTTCGTCCATCGCCACGACGCGCAGCCTAGGACCCGAACGCGGGCCAGCCGCCGCCGGGGAACTTCGACAGCTTGGCCTGGGCGCCTTCGAGGTCGCTCTTGGCGAGCAGGCAGAGCACTGTGAGCGTCCCCGTGCCCACGATGAGGCCGGTGGCGAAGGCCGTCCAACCGAGGTAGACCGCCGGCGGGGCCGCGGGCAACCCGAAGACGGACACCGCGGCGCCGATGGCGACGTTGAGGCAGATGATCAGGGTGGCGATCCCCAGGACGATGCCGATCCACCAGGTGATGATGCCGCCGCCGACCTTGGTCAGGCTCGTGGCGATCGTCTCGGCGAACTGCTCCGACACCGCCCCGAGCGCCTTCTCCTGCTCCCCGAGCCGGTCGTTGTAGCGCTGCGCGGACGACCCCTTCCAGGTGCTGTCGACGTCGAGCTGACCGCGGGTCGCCAGGCCCGCACGTTCCGAGACCGGTTGGCCGACGAGACTTCGCCAGTCGCCGGCGGCCCCGAAGCACAACCATGGAGCGCCGAAGACGTTCAGGTGCTCCGACATCCAGTCCAGGGCCTTCTGCCACGCCGGCACGACCTTGTCGTTCCAGAACGCGGCGGCCTTCTCCGCGATCCAGCCCGCGAAGCGGGCGATCTTCTGCAACGTGGCGTTGAAGCCCTCCAACAGCCGTGCCGCCTTCTCCTGCACCTCCAGCCACTTGGCCTTCAGCTTCTCGATGATCTCTTCGGCGGTCATGTCAGTCCCCTCATTCGACCGGCGACCACTGGGCGCCGATCCGTGTCACGGCCGCGTCCTCGTCGGCCTCGTACTGCTTCTTCACGCTGCGCAAGGTGCTCGCCATGTTCGACGTCGCGCTCGACCCGTCGGCGAGGAGGCTGACGACGAACTGCTGGATGCTCGCGTAGGAGCTCGCGAACCCCGTCGCGTCGGCGACGACCGAGAGCGCAGTCGTCGTGAGGTGCAGCCCGGAGGCCGAGGTGCTCGCCCCGGACAGGGTCTCGCTGGTCACCTCCCAGATCTTGGCGTCGTGCTCCAGGGCCTGCTTCTGCACCTCGAATGACATGTGTCTCCTCAGCTGTCCAGGCCGACGCGGCGGGCCATGCTCGCCGGGTTCCCGAGGTCGGTGAGTCGGGCGATGCTGGCGTCGGCATCCGAGCGCGTTGCGGCGAAGGACGCGACGGCGCGCGTCTGCGCCTGCTCGATGACGGCCAGCACACTCCTCCCGATGTTCGCGGGGTGCGTACTGCGCAGCCACGACTCACGGAGCTCGAGGTGCGCGAGGCCACCGCTGGCCGTGACCTCGACGTGCACGTTGCCGTCCGGGCTCGACACGCGGTGGACACGGGTCGTGCGCTCCTCGATGTCGCTGAGGGCACCGTCCATCTCGGTCTCCACCTCGGCCCAGAGCGCGGCGATCCTGCTCATCAGCTCCTCCTCGGTCAACGAGGCGGAGCCAGGGATCGCGGACCTGACGTCCTCGACGCTCACGGGCATCGGCCTGGTCTGCGGCTCCGGAAGGGCGAAGGCGTCCTCCACGTCCCCGATCCAGCTCCCGAGGTGCTCCGCGCCGGCCGCCGCGAAGGCGGCGGCGATCGTGTCAGCGAGGGCACTCGGCGCGGTGGAGTCCTGCCACCGGTGGTCGACCACCAGGGAGCGGACGACCCCGTCGGCCCCGACCCGCACCCGCACCACGCCGCCGGCATCCTGTGCCTCGATCTCCTGGGTGCGAGGCGGGATCGCCTCCAGTCGCTGCTGGCGTCGGTCCATCTCCTCGCGGGCCTCGTACAGGCGCTCGGTGTCCATGTCCATGGATGCTCCCCTCGGTTGTGCCACGAGTCTGCGGGGTGGTCCGGGAGCCCGCAATGGGGAGGGCTCCCCACCCGGACCCAGTCGGGCCCGCCGCTCGGCCCCCTACTCCTGGCGAGGGCTCTCTCCCTGGCCGTACCAGACCCGTCCGAGGTACCGGAGGTCTGCGGCGGTGTCGTCTCGGTAGGAGGTGTAGTGCGCGTCGAAAGGAGTCCGCGCGTGGTAGGCACGGATCGACTGGGCCACCACGACCACGATCTCGCCGGCGGCCCTGCTGAAGAAGTCCCGGTGGTCGACCATCCGGATGGCCGGGTCCCACCTCACCCGTCGCACCGCCTCGGTCCGCGCGAGGTAGACCTGCGCGATCTTGTAGCGCACCGGGAGACCGCCGACGAGCTCACCCCAGCGGCGAAGCGGCTCGCGGTGGCCCGGGAAGAGCGCATCCGGCCCCGTGTCGATGGCCCGCCACCGGGGCACCTCCACCAGCAGGAAGCCGATCATGTCGATCTCCGGGTGCTCATCGAGATGGCGGCGGGCGGCGTCGATGTCGGAGCCTGCGGTGAAGACGATGTCGTCGTCGGTGACCAGGACGTAGTCGGTGTCCACGGCATCGAGCGCGGCGTTGCGCCCGATCGCCACCCCGGAGTTGAACGGTAGTGGGATCACGTCCACGAGCGCGTCGGTGGAGGTCATCGGGGTCCGGGAGTCGTCTGCGATGAGGATGCGACCGTCGAAGACCCGACGCAGGGTGCGCACCAGGCGGTCCGCGACCTTCGGACGCTCGAAGGTCTTGGCGATGACGGTCACCCGCCGGGCGCTCTCGGCTCGCTCCCCGGCATCCACGCGGCCGCCCTGCACGGCCCCCAGACGGTCCAGTGCCCGCACCCCGGCCAGCTGCGCCACGGTCGCGGCGCGATAGACGACGCGCAGCGGCCCGCCCTGGGGGCCGAGCAGGTGGGCCTTGAGCCGTCGGACGTCCATGCCCATGTCTCCTCACCTTTGTGTCTGCAGACCGCAGTATGCCGTGTGGTCGGTGGGACCTTGGGCGATCTCATCCCAGACACCGAGAAGGGCCCGCACCGCGTCGGTGCGGGCCCTCGTCGTGATCAGCTCAGGAATCAGGCGTCCGTGGGGGCGCCTTCTGAGTCAGAACGCTCGCTGCGCTCACCGCGGCCGCGGTTGCCACCACGGCGACGGTTGCGCGGACGACGCTCGCCACGACCCTCGCCACCCTCGGTGTCGCCGCCGGTGGTGTCGGTGTCGACCGTGTCGGCGCCGTCGGCACCATCGGCGCTGTCGGGCACATCGGCGCTGTCGGGCACGTCGGTGCGCTCGGCGTGGTCGGAGACCGGAGCCGCGGCGACCTCGGCGGGCTCCTCGCCGCCACCCTCGACCTCGGCGATGACGGCAGCCAGGCTCAGCTTGCCGCGCGGGTCGATCTCCTTGAGCTCGACCTGGACCTTCTGGCCGACGGCGAGCACGTCGTCGACGTTGTCGATCCGCTTGCCACCGACGAGCTTGC
>JBDSNZ010000082.1:0-16717 GCA_039915055.1 Ornithinibacter sp. | reverse complement strand
ACCGACACCCTCGTCGTGGAGAAGAAGGAAGAGCAGGAGGCCGGCGCCGGCGGTTCTGGTCACGGCCACGGTCACTGACGCACTCCCGCCGGGATGACCCGGCACGCAGGACGGATGCCGTCCGCCCAGGCCCACGCCGACCGTGGGACCGGGGTGGGCGGCATCCCTGCGTCTGCCCCCCTCGACCCTCTCGACTTCTTGCGCCCCAGCCACGCCCGAGCCCC
Source organism: Ornithinibacter sp. (assembly GCA_039915055.1). Taxonomy (GTDB): domain Bacteria; phylum Actinomycetota; class Actinomycetes; order Actinomycetales; family Dermatophilaceae; genus Fodinibacter. Next base: position 16,493 of record JBDSNZ010000082.1, on the reverse strand, counting down.
ACGAAAACGCCCCTCGCGTGTGGCTGGGGCGCAAGAAGTCGGGTTCAGGTGGGGGTGACGCGCAGGGTCTCGCCCTCGAGGGTGACGACGTCACCGAGATGCACCTGCCGGCCGCGCCGGGTCTCGATCTCCCCGTTGACACCGACGACCCCGCGCTCGATGAGCTCGCGCGCGACCCCGCCGTCGTCGACGACCCCTGAGAGCTTGAGCAGCTGGCCCAAGCGGATCATCTCGCCGCGGATCGAAACGTCGATGGGGTCGGTGCTCACCGGGTCAGGCTAACGCGTTCGGGCGAGTCGCCCCCGTGGCAGCACGAACCACACTCACGTCCCGGGGCCTGCCCCCTCCATGGTGGTTGCGGGCCCCGGAACGTGTGTGGCTCCCCCCGGGATCGGGGTGGGAGACGGGTCCGTTGCCGGGCCCGACGCCCGCACATCGTCAGGAGGCGATGTGACCCCGTCCCGCGTAGTGGGACTCCCGCTCGTCCTCGGTGAGTCCGCCCCAGACACCATACGGCTCGCGCACCGCCAGGGCGTGGGTGCGGCAGGCCTGCAGCACGGGGCAGGCCATGCAGACTTCCTTCGCGGCGCTGGCACGGTTGCGTCGCTTCCCCCCGCGCTCCCCCTCAGGGTGGAAGAACACCTCGGGCCCGAGGGAGCGGCAGGCACCCTGGAACTGCCAGTCCCACCGATCGGCAACCGGACCTGGGAGCCGGGTGATCTCGGCCATCTGAACCTCCACGCGCGCACGGGCCACTTCCCCGAGCGGCTGGACCTTCACGATAGGAATGGGTTGGTACAGCGTGGGCAATGCGCAGGTATGGAGTTGGTCAAGGAACTCGGAAAGTGCAGGTTGGCGGAGGTCGCACGCCGCTCCCGGGCCCGGATGCCGGGCGGCCGGCGAGGGGCAACCCAGGGCGCTCCGCCGTGGCTGTGGTGGCGGTCGGGGCAGTCACGGGTACGACGTAGAATCGGCCAATGAGCCTCGGACTGGACGAGACCGGCATCCCTGCGATCAGCGTCAGCGCGCCCGACGAGCCTGCTGCTGTCGAGTCGCCCGCACCCCCTCGGGCGGGCACCACGGTGGGAGCCAGATCTGCCGAGCCGTCACCGGCATCCCCGTTCGCCGAGCTCGGTCTCACCTACGACGACGTGCTCCTCCAGCCCGGTGAGACCGACGTCATCCCCAGCGAGGTCGACACGACGGCCCGGCTGACCAAGGAGATCTCCATCGCGGTGCCGCTCATCTCGGCTGCGATGGACACCGTCACCGAGGCCCGGATGGCCATCGCCATGGCTCGGCACGGCGGCATCGGCATCCTGCACCGCAACCTCTCGATCGAGGACCAGGCCTACCAGGTCGACCTCGTCAAGCGCACCCAGACCGGGATGATCTCCAACCCGGTCACCATCGGCCAGGACGCCACCCTCGAGGAGCTCGACGAGATCTGCGGGCGCTACCGCGTCTCCGGCCTGCCCGTCGTCGACGAGAGCGACCACCTGCTCGGCATCGTCACCAACCGCGACCTGCGCTTCACCCCGGTCGCGGAGTGGGTGCACACCCTGGTGCGGGAGGTCATGACCCCGATGCCCCTGATCACCGGGCAGGTCGGCATCAGCAACGAGGAGGCGACCCTCCTGCTGCGCCAGCACAAGCGTGAGCGGCTGCCGATCATCGACGACCAGGGTCGGCTCCGCGGGCTGATCACCGTCAAGGACTTCGTGAAGTCCGAGCAGTTCCCCGACGCCAGCAAGGACGCCGACGGGCGGCTGCTGGTGGGTGCCGCCGTCGGCTACTTCGGCGAGGCGTGGCAGCGGGCCACCACGCTCATCGACGCCGGGGTCGACGTCCTCGTCGTCGACACCGCCCACGGCCACGCACGCCTCCTCCTCGAGATGATCGAGCGGGTCAAGAAGGACCCTGCGACCCGGCACGTGCAGGTCATCGGCGGCAACATCGCCACCCGCGCGGGTGCCCAGGCGCTCATCGATGCCGGTGTCGACGGCGTCAAGGTCGGTGTGGGCCCGGGCTCCATCTGCACGACCCGCGTCGTCGCCGGCGTCGGCGTCCCCCAGGTGACGGCGATCTACCAGGCCTCCCTCGCCTGCGGCCCGGCCGGTGTCCCACTCGTCGGCGACGGGGGTCTGCAGTACTCCGGCGACATCGCGAAGGCCCTCGTCGCGGGCGCCGACACCGTCATGGTGGGATCCCTCCTCGCTGGTTGCGAGGAGTCGCCAGGGGAGCTGGTCTTCATCAACGGCAAGCAGTTCAAGGCCTACCGGGGGATGGGCTCGCTCGGCGCGATGTCCTCGCGCGGCAAGAAGTCCTACTCCAAGGACCGCTACTTCCAGGCTGACGTGACGTCCGACGACAAGATCGTCCCCGAGGGCATCGAGGGCCAGGTCGCCTACCGCGGCCCGGTCGGGGCCGTGGCCCACCAGCTCATCGGTGGGCTGCACCAGTCGATGTTCTACGTCGGGGCGCACACCGTGCCCGAGCTCAAGGCCCGCGGCCGCTTCATCCGGATCACCACCGCCGGCCTGCGTGAGTCCCACCCCCACGACATCACCGGCATCGTCGAAGCTCCGAACTACTCCCAGGGCTGAGCGCTCAGCGCGTGGTTGCTGCGGCTACCGTCGGTGCCATGAGCGCAGACGAGCAGGGCCAGGTGTCGGAGGTCCAACGAATGGACCCCCGGGACGCAGACACCCCCATCAGCGATGACCAGGCCGTGGCCGGGCAGCCCGATGGTGAGTCCGGGAGCGTGCAGGAGGGGCCGACGGGCCCGAACGCGCGGGTTGCGTCCGCCCAGGACTGAGCAGGCGGGGCTCCGCGACTCAGCCGGTGTGTCAGATCCGCCCACGGATGCCGGATGCCGTGGCACGCTCAGGGGGCCCCCTCGCCCCCGTTCCCAAGGAGTCCACCGTGTCCGACCTCCCAGTCGTCGCCGTCATCGTCGCCAAGCCGGGGTCGGAGGGTCCGGTGCGCGAGGCTCTCCAGTCCCTCGTCGAGCCCACCCGCGCGGAGTCGGGCTGTCGCAGCTATGAGCTGTACGAGTCCGCAGCAGCACCGGGCACCTTCGTGACCGTCGAGTCGTGGGAGGCGCAGTCAGACCTCGACCAGCACATGGCGAGCGAGCACATCGCTGCCGCCCTCGGCGCCGCCGCCGACCACCTCGCCGCGCCCCCGGCGATCCACCCGCTCAGCGCGCTCTGACCCTCTCGCGGTAGGACACCAGGGTCGCGCCGCCGTCGGCGCTGCGGTCCACGGACGTGGCCGCGAGCACCGCCCGGACGATCGCGACCGTCACGCAGTCGGCGGCGGCGGTCTGCAGCTCGACCTCGCCGAGCCCTGAGACGGACGGCTTCGCCCCTGTCGCGAGGGTGAAGACGGTGTCACCGTCATAGCCGGTGTGCACCGGTGCGAGTGCGCGCGCGAAGCCGTCGTGGGCCACGCCTGCGAGCTTCTGGCACGCGGCCTTGGTGAGGCGGGCGTCCGTCGCGACCACCGCCAGCGTGGTCGCCCGGCCCGCAGCGAGGGCGGTGGTCTCTGCCGCGCGAGCCCGCCAGTGCTCCTCCACGGCAGCGGCATCCGGGGTGGGCAGGTCCACGAGATCGTCTGCGCGGGCCAGCCCGGCGCCCAGGAGGGTGCCGCCCACCGCCATCGGGGAACCCACCGAGTTCACGACGACCAGGGCGGCGACAGTGCTTCCCGAGGACAGCAGCGCGGATGCCGTGCCCACGCCTCCGCGCATCCCACCGGCCACCGCTCCGGTCCCGGCACCGACGGAGCCCTCGGCCACCGGCCCGCCGGTGGCTCGCGCGTAGGCGTCGGCCCCGTCCTGCGGTCCGGGGTGGTGCAGCCAGACCCCTGCGCGACCGAGGTCGAAGAGGATCGCCGCAGGGACGATCGGAACCCGCTGAGGGGGAGGCCCGACCGGCCAACCCAGCCCCGCGGCATACACCTGGGACGCCACCCCGTCAGCGGCAGCGAGACCGAAGGCGCTGCCACCTGCGAGCACCACGGCGTCGACCGCATCGACGAGGCACCGAGGATCGAGGAGGTCGGTCTCGCGGGTGCCAGGCCCTCCGCCGCGCACGTCGACTCCGCCCACCGTGCCGGGCGGTGGGACCACAACCGTCACGCCGGTGAGCCAGCCGGGCTCGTCGCGGGTCGTGTGGCCGACACGGATGCCGGTGACGTCGGTGATGGCGTTGTGGGGGCCGGGCCGCATGACCCCAGCATGGCTGATGCCGACCCCCGAGGAATCGGGGGACCGGCACCAGGCTCGTGCGACGGAGGGGTCAGTGCAGCATGACCGGAGGCGCGACCTCGGCGGCTTCCTCGTCGTCGAGGAGATGGGACTCCTCGTGCTTGCGGGGCAGGAACGCGCCCGGGATCAACGTGAGCGTCACCAGGATGGCCGCCACCCAGAAGGTGGTGCTGAAGGCACCGGCCATGGCCTCGTTCACCGCGGACATCAGCGCTGCCATCCCCGCTTGGAGGTTGTCCCCGAAGGGCGCGAGCACGTCAGCGACGGCTGGGAACTGCGCGAGCAGGCCCGGCACGGCATTCGGGTCCGGGGCGCCGCCCGAGGCCTCGGTGAAGCCCTGGGCCTGGGTGAGCAGCTCGTTGTTGTTCAGGCCGTTGGTCAGCACGACCGACATGATCGCCACACCGATGGAGCTGGCGATCTGCTGGCTGATGTTCAGGAGCGTGGAGCCGCGGGCCACCTGGTGGGCGGTCAGTGTCTTCAGCGCCGAGGTCATCAGCGGCATCATCGTCGCGCCCATGCCCAGCCCCATGACGAAGAGCACGATGAGGATGTAGGTGTAGCTCGTCGTCGCGCTCAGCTGGGTGAGGGCGAACATGCCACCGGTGATGAGCAGCAGCCCCACGGGGACGATCCGCCCCACCGGGAGCTTGTCCACCAGGGCACCAGCGATCGGCATGGTGATCACGGCACCGAGGCCCTGCACGGCCATCAGCCAACCGGCATTGACAGGGGACTCACCGCGCACCTGCTGGAAGTAGGTGGGTACCAGGAGCAGGCCACCGAAGAACGCCGCCGCGAAGAGGAACATCGTGACGATCGAGAGGGTGAGGTTGCGGTTGCTGAAGAGCCGCAGGTCCAGCAGGGGGTGCTTGGGCCTGAAGCTGTAGACGACGAACGCCGCGACCATAGCCAGCCCGATGGTTCCGGGGAGCACGACCTTCGCCGCGAAGAACGTGCCCTCACCGGGGATCGAGGAGATGCCGTAGAGGAAGAGCGCGAGACCGGGAGACATCAGCGCCATGCCGACCCAGTCGAAGGACTCCGAGGGAACGGGCCGGTCGTTGGGCAGGACGAACCAGGCGTAGACGATCGCGAGGGCGCCGATCGGCACGTTGATGAGGAAGATCCAGTGCCACGAGGCGTTCTCGATGAGCCAGCCACCGAGGATCGGGCCGAAGATCGGACCGAGCAGCATCGGCACACCGAGGATGGCCATCAGGCGCCCCATCCGCTGCGGGCCGGCGGCGCGGGTCATGATCGTCATGCCGAGCGGCATGAGCATGCCGCCGCCAAGGCCCTGGAGCACGCGGAACGCCACCAGCATCTCGATGCTCGAGGCCGATGCGCACAGGGCTGAGCCCAGGGTGAAGAGCAGCAGGGCGAGCATGTAGAGGCGCTTGGTGCCGAACCGGTCCGCGGCCCACCCCGTCAGGGGGATGACCGTCGCGAGGGCAAGGGTGTAACCGGTGACGGTCCAGGCCACGGCGGAGTAGGCCAGCGGCTCGCCGCCGTCGGCGAAGACCCGCTGGAACGTCGGGAGGGCGACGTTGACCACGGTGATGTCCAGGATGGACATGATGGCGCCGAGCACGACGACGCCCGCCACCTTCAGGACGGCACCGTCGATCTTGTCGGGGTACTCCGGCGGCGCGAGGTGCGCGGGGGCAGTTGACACGTGGGCTCCATGTCGAGAGGGTCGGAAAGGTGGACAGTGCCGCGTCGGCGTTGGACGTCAGCCACCGGCGCGGAGGGTGGGCGAGGATGCCGAGGGGAAGTCTGCACCAGCCCACCGACAGGGCGAGAACGGCTTTCTGCCCCCCGGCATTCCCCCCGCTGCCCCCCCGCATTCCCCCCGCGTTCCCCGATGCGACCTCGGTCACGGCACGCCCTCAGCGCGGTGCCTCTGCCTCATCGTCTCTGACCAGCACCGCGAGGACCTCCCCGACGCTGGCTGATCGGTTGACCATCCCCGGCGGTGGCACGGGCGGAGCACGTCACGCCGGCCGAGCAGTCGAACCTCCACCACCGCAAGCAGTATGCGGCGCCCCGTCGCCGCGGTCGGCTGACTGCGTCGGGGACAGTCCGGCATCCGCCACCTCGGTAGGCTGCCCCGGTGACCGAGATTGAGATCGGCCGTGGCAAGCGCGGTCGCAGGGCCTATTCCTTCGACGACATCGCCATCGTGCCCTCACGGCGCACGCGCGACCCCGAGGAGGTGTCGCTGGAGTGGCAGATCGACGCCTACCACTTCGACATCCCCGTCATGGCGGCGCCGATGGACTCGGTGACCTCGCCGAAGACCGCCATCGCCTTCGGGCGCCTCGGGGGCCTCCCGGTGCTCGACCTCGAGGGGCTCTGGACCCGTTACGAGGACCCCACCCCGCTGCTCGCCGAGATCGCCACCCTCGACCCGTCGGTCGTCACGACCCGGATGCAGGAGATCTACCGCGAGGAGATCCGCCCCGAGCTCGTCACCGAGCGGCTGCGCGAGATCCGCGAGGCCGGTGTCACCGTGGCCGGTGCGCTGACCCCCCAGCGCACCCAGCAGCTGTGGAAGACGGTCGTGGATGCCGGGGTCGACCTCTTCGTCATCCGCGGCACCACCGTCTCGGCGGAGCACGTCTCCGGCCGCGCCGAGCCGCTGAACCTCAAGCGCTTCATCTACGAGCTCGACGTGCCGGTGATCGTCGGCGGCGCCGCATCGCACTCCGCGGCGCTGCACCTCATGCGCACGGGAGCGGCCGGCGTCCTCGTCGGTTTCGGTGGGGGCGCGGCCCACACCACCCGGCGCACGCTGGGCATCCACGCGCCGATGGCCTCGGCGATCGCCGACGTCGCCGCCGCGCGCCGGGACTACCTGGACGAGTCCGGTGGCCGCTACGTCCACGTCATCGCCGACGGTGGGGTCGGCACCAGCGGCGACATCGTCAGGGCCGTCGCCTGTGGGGCGGATGCCGTGATGCTCGGTGCCGCGCTGGCCCGCGCCACCGACGCGCCGGGGCGCGGCTTCCACTGGGGCCCCGAGGCCCACCACGCCGAGCTGCCGCGCGGTGAGCGCGTCGAGGTGGGCGGTGTGGCGACCCTGGAGGAGATCCTCTTCGGTCCCAGCCGCATCGCGGACGGCACGACCAACCTCATCGGGGCGATGCGCCGGGCGATGGCAACCTCGGGATATCTCGACCTCAAGGAGTTCCAGCGGGTCGAGGTCGTCATTGCCCCCTACGAGCGGAGCTGACGCGGTCTAGTCTGCGCAGATGTCCGACGTCATCGCTGATCCCGAGACCGACCCGCACGCGACCTATGCCCTCGACCCGGGCCGGGTGCGCGCCCTCGTGGCACGGGTCGTCGCGTCGGGCGACGGCGGCCAGATCCGGTCGATGACGCCCCTGACCGGTGCCCCGCTGGCCGTCCTCCCGGTCTCGACCGAGGCCGACGTCTCCGTGGCGGTCGACCGTGCGCGTGGCGCACAGCGCAGGTGGGGCCGCACGTCGCTGCCCGAGCGGGCGGCCGTGTTCCTGCGCTTCCACGACCTGGTGCTGCGCCGTCAGGGGGAGCTGCTCGACCTCATCCAGTTCGAGAGCGGCAAGGCACGCACGCATGCCTTCGAGGAGGTCGCCGACTGCGCGGTGGTCTCCCGGCACTATGCCCGGCGGGCACCGGCATACCTCCGTGAGCAGCGGCACGTCGGCGCCCTTCCACTGTTGTCGCGCACGACCGAGAGCCACCGCCCCAGGGGGGTCGTCGGCATCGTCTCGCCGTGGAACTACCCGCTCAGCCTGGCCGTCACCGACGCCGTCCCCGCCCTGATCGCGGGCAACGCCGTGGTGCTGCGCCCGGACCCGCAGGGCTCCCTCACCGCGCTCGCCGCCGTCGAGATGCTGGTCGAGGCGGGTCTGCCCCACGACCTCGTCCAGGTCGTTCTCGGCCCGGGTGAGAGCACCGGGCAGGCGGTCGTCGACACCGCGGACTACATCTGCTTCACCGGGTCCACCCGCACCGGACGTCGGGTCGCCCAGGCTGTCGGCGCCCGCCTCGTGGGCGCCAGCCTGGAGCTGGGTGGCAAGAACACGATGTACGTCGCTGCGGACGCCCACCTGCGCCGGGCCGTCCCGGGAGCGGTCCGCGCGTGCTTCGCCTCGGCCGGGCAGCTGTGCGTCAGCGCAGAGCGTCTCGCGGTGCACGACGCCGTCTACGACGACTTCGTGGGTCGCTTCGTCGGGGCGACCTCCTCGATGGTCCTGGGCACCGGCCTGCACTGGGGCCCGCAGATGGGCTCCCTGGTGAGCGAGGCGCAGCGCGACCGGGTGCTGGGTCATGTGGCGGATGCCGTCGCCAAGGGTGCCCGCGTCCTCACCGGCGGCAGCGCCCGGCCCGAGCTCGGACCGCTCGTCGTCGAGCCGACCGTGCTCGAGGGGGTGACCTCGGCGATGGACTGCCGCGACGAGGAGACGTTCGGCCCGGTCGTCGCGCTCTACCGGGTGGGCTCCGACGAGGAGGCGGTGCGCCTGGCCAACGACACCGAATACGGCCTGAACGCCTCGGTCTGGACCCGTGACGTGCGCCGCGGACGCCGCATCGCCGCGCAGATCCACACCGGAACGGTGAACGTCAACGACGGGTATGCCGCGGCCTGGGGCAGCGTGGCAGCCCCCATGGGTGGGATGAAGGCCTCAGGACTCGGCCGCAGGCACGGTCGGGAGGGCATCCTGAAGTACACGGAGAGCCAGAACATCACCGCGCAGCACCTGGTCGGTCTCGGAGGCCTGCCGGGTGTGTCGGACGAGGCGTATGCGAAGGTGCTGACCGGTGCGATGCGAGCGATGAAGGGACTGGGACTGTCATGAGGGATGCCGGTGGAGCGAACCACCGGGCCGACGCGGTGGACGTGGACGTCCTCGTCATCGGCTCCGGCTTCGGGGGGTCTGTCGCCGCGCTGCGGGCGGCCGAGAAAGGCTACCGGGTGCTGGTGCTCGAGGCCGGGCGCCGCTTCGAGGACGAGGACTTCGCGACGACGTCGTGGGACGCCTCGCGCTACCTCTGGGCACCGCAGGTGGGGTGCTACGGCATCCAGCGGATCCACCGGCTCCCCGACGTCGTGGTGCTGGCCGGAGCCGGGGTCGGCGGTGGGTCGCTCAACTACGCGAACACCCTCTACCGGCCGCCGCGACCGTTCTTCGAGGACCCGCAGTGGCGCGACGTCACCGACTGGGAGGCCGAGCTCGCCCCGCACTACGACATGGCCAGCGCGATGCTCGGGGTGGTCACCAACCCGTGCGAGGGGCCCGTCGAGGAGCTGATGCGCCGCACCGCCGAGGACCTCGGGGTGGGGGAGACCTTCCGCAAGACGCCCGTCGGCGTGTTCTTCGGCACACCCGGGCAGACCGTCGCCGACCCCTACTTCGGGGGTGCAGGACCTCGCCGCACCGGGTGCACCGAGTGCGGCAACTGCATGGTCGGCTGCCGCGTCGGGGCGAAGAACACCCTGATGAAGAACTACCTCGCACTCGCCGAGGGGCTCGGTGTGCGCATCGAGCCGATGCGCACGGTGACCCGGCTCGGTGTCGTGCCGGGCTCCGACGGTGCGCGACCGGCATACCGGGTGCTCCACGAGCGCACCGGCCCCCGCTCCGGGCGTGACTCGCAGGTCGTCACCGCTCGCAACGTGGTCGTGGCCGCAGGAACCTGGGGCACCCAGACGCTGCTGCACGCGATGCGCGAGGAGGGTGAGCTGCCAGGCATCTCCGACCGGCTCGGGCACCTGACGCGCACCAACTCCGAGTCCCTGCTCGGCGCGATGACCCAGCACGTTCCCGAGGGCGTCGACCTCACCCACGGCGTGGCGATCACCTCCTCCTTCCACCCCGACGCCGACACCCACGTGGAGAACTGCCGCTACGGGCCGGGGTCCAACGCGATGGGCCTGCTGGCGACGACCGCTGCCCCCGGTGGCACCAGCCGCCCCCGGTGGCTGGAGTTCGCGGCGGGTCTCGCGCGGCACCCCTGGGCGTTCCTGAGGATGATGCCGATGGCCCGGCACTGGAGCGAGCGGATGGTGATCGGGCTCGTCATGCAGACGCGCGACAACTCGCTGCGGGTGTCCACCCGCCGCGGGCTGCTCGGCCGGCGCCGGCTCACCTCCGCGCAGGGGCACGGTGAGCCCAACCCCACCTACCTGCCCGAGGGCCAGCACGCGATGGAGGCGTTCGCGAAGCGGCTCGGCGAGGCGACCGGGCAGTACACCGCGGCGGGCGGGTCGTGGTTCGAGGTCTTCGACGTGCCGATGACTGCGCACTTCCTCGGGGGCGTGGCGATCGGGTCGGGCCCGGAGCGCGGTGTGCTCGACGGCTACCAGCGGATGTGGGGCCACCCCGGCATCAGCGTGCTCGACGGCTCGGCCATCTCGGCCAACCTCGGGGTCAACCCGTCGCTGAGCATCACCGCGCAGGCCGAGCGGGCGATGTCGTTGTGGCCCAACGTCGGTGATCCCGACTCCCGGCCTTCCCAGGAGGCGCTGCTCGACCCGGACCGGGGGTATGCCGTGCTGGCCCCGGTCGCTGCCCGGCATCCGGCCGTGCCCGGGTTCGGCAGTGCCGTGCCGACCCCCGTGTGAGCAGGGGCGCAGCGGGTCAGGACTCGTCGCGCCAGGAGCGCCACAGGGCGGCGTAGGACCCGTCGGCGGCGATGAGCTCGTCGTGCGAGCCGAGCTCGCGCACCCGGCCGTCATCCACGACGGCCACCCGGTCGGCGTCGTGCGCGGTATGCAGCCGGTGGGCGATGGCCACGACGGTGCGACCCGTGACCACCGCCGCGAGCGACCGCTCGAGGTGGCGTGCGGCCCGCGGGTCCAGCAACGAGGTGGCCTCGTCGAGGACCAGGGTGTGCGGGTCGGCGAGCACCAGGCGGGCCAGGGCGATCTGCTGGGCCTGGGCGTCGGTGAGCTCGTGGCCACCGGACCCGACCACCGTCGCCAGACCCTCGGGCAGCGCATCCGCCCAGCCGAGGGCGTCGACCGCCTCCAGCGCAGATCGCAGCTCCGCCTCCGCGGCATCCGGTCGGGGGAGCCGCAGGTTGTCCTCCAGGGTGCCGACGAAGACGTGGTGCTCCTGGGTCACCAGGGCGACCTGGCCCCGCAACGAGTCGAGCTCGAGGTCGATGAGAGGCACCCCGCCCACGGTGATCCGACCCGTGCGGGGGCCGTCGACCCCGGCCATGAGCCGGCCGAGCGTCGACTTCCCGGCGCCGGACGGCCCGACGATCGCGAGCCGCTCGCCGGGGCGCAGGTCCAGCGACACCCCGTGCAGCACGTCGCGGCCGGTGCGGTAGGCATAGCGCACCCCGTCGACGGCGATGTCGTCGCCCTCCGGCTCGGCGCCGGTCGCCGTGCGGTCCGGGGGGACCTCCCCGACCCCGAGGATGCGTGACATCGAGGTCGCGGCGAACTGGATCTCGTCGAGCATCCCGACGAGCTCGCCGAGGGGGTCCAGCAGGCGCTGCACGTAGAGCACCACGGCCGTCGCGGTGGCCACGGGGATCACGCCCTGCCAGGCGAGCCAGCCGCCCCACACCAGCGACGCCGCCACCGGCGCGAAGAAGCCGATCTCGAGCCACGGGAACCAGCGCAGGCGCAGCGCGGTGTTGTAGCGCTCGGCGTCGTGGCACTCGGCGAGGGCCTCGTCGAACCGCTCGCCGCGCACCTCCTGGAGCCCGAGCGCATCGATGGTCGCGGCGCCCTCGACGGTCTCCGCGGCGACGCCGTTGAGTCGGGCGTAGGTCGCGTGCTCCCACAGGTATCCGGGCCCCGCCTTGCGCAGGTAGCGGCGCGTCGGCAGGAACCAGATGAGCGGAGTGAGCAGCAGGGGGAGCGCGGCCAGCGGCGACGCGAAGATCGTCGCGACCGCGGTGACGGTCACGGTCATGATCGACACGACGATGGTCGGCACCCCGAACCGGATGACATAGCTGATCGCGTCGATGTCGTTGGTCGTGCGGGCCAGCAGGTCCCCGGTGCCGGCGCGCTCGACCGTGGAGAGCGGCAACCGCACCGCCGAGCCGACGAAGTCCTCGCGCAGCCGGGCGAAGATGCCCTCGGAGAGCACGAAGGAGCTGCGCCGGGCGACCCAGGTCACCACCGCCTCGACGACGACGGCCACCGCGAGCAGCCCGACGAGGCGGTCGATCGTCGACAGGTCGGCGTCACCACGGGTCACGGCGCCCACGACCTGCCCGATCACCCACGGCCCGGTCAGGCCGACCACCGCGGCGATCGCGTGCCAGAGCAGCACCCAGGCCAGCGGCCTGCGGTGTTCGCGCAGCAGCACCCGGACCTGGGCGCGGACCACCGGCCCGGGGGCGATGGGGAGCGTGCGGCGGGCGTGGTCGGTGCGCTCCGTCAGCGGTGACATCTACTCCTCCCCCCGGATGACGACGGACCGGTATGCCGTGGAGCCGGCGACCAGCTCGCGGTGCGTTCCGCTCTCGCTCACCCGTCCGTCCTGGAGGAGGTGGACGACGTCGGCATGCACCAGCATCAGCGGGCTGGCGGTGACGAGCACCGTGGTCCGCCCGAGACGGTGCTCCGCGAGGCGAGCGGCGATGCGCGCCTCGGTGTGGGCATCGACGGCACTGGTGGGCTCGACGAGGACGAGCACCTCGGCGTCGCGCAGCAGCGAGCGCACGAGCGCCAGGCGCTGGCGCTGTCCGCCCGACAGCGATCGGCCGCGCTCCTCGAGGTCCCCCTCGAGGCCACCGTCGACGGCATACAGGGCGTCCTGCGCGTCGGCGACGACCACGGCTGCCTCGCGGGCCTCGTCGTCCGGCCCGCCGAGCTCGGCACGGACCGCACCGCTGAACAGGCGCGGGTCCGCACTCGCGACGAGGACCGTGGAGCGGACGGTCGCGATGTCGACGTCGTCGAGGGCGACCTCGCCCCAGGTGACCCCGTGCCGACCCGGCGTCGTGCGCCCGAGGCGAGCGGCCACTGCGGCACTGTCCTCCGGGCGCGCGCTGACCAGCGCGGTGAGGAGCCCCTGGGTGATGGTCACACCGGAGGTGGGGTCGACCAGCACGCCACCGTTGAGGAACGTCGCGACGGGGGTGCGGCTGGCCGGGTGATCGGCTTCGGTGGTGAGGATCCGGGCGACCCGGCGCGCCGCGACCCGGGTGGTGATGAGCTTGTCGGCGAACTCGACCGCGGTCTGGAGCGGGATGGTGAGGAATGCCGTGTAGCCGTAGTAGGCGACGAGCTGGCCCGGGGTGATCTCGCCGCTGACCGCGAGGTGGGCGCCGATCCCGGTGACGATGAGCACGAAGATGCCCGGGAGCAGGACCTGTGAGGCGTCCAGCGCGGCCTGGGTGCCCGCCACTCGGACCCCGGCGACGCGCACCGCCTCGGACTGGACCCGGTAGCGAGCCAGGAAGGCGTCCTCGCCGCCGATCCCGCGCAGCACGCGAAGGCCGGCGACGGTGTCTGCGCCGAGGGCCGTGAGCCGGCCGGCCTGTTCGCGCTGGGCGCTCTGGCGGCGCTGCAGCGGCTTCATGATGAAGGCGAGCAAGCCCACGAGAAGGGGCCCCCCGATGAGCATGATCAGCCCGATCAGCACCGACCCGCGCAGCAGGATCACCCCCACCACGATGAAGGAGACGATCGCGCCCATGAACCGGGCGAAGACGTCGAAGGTGTTGCCCATCCGGCCGAAGTCGCTGGTGAAGCTCGTGAGCACCTCCCCGGCGGGCATCGTGCGGGTCAGCGCCGGCCCGGCACGGCGCACCGCACGGTCGGCGATCGACCCGGATCGGAAGGCTGCGACCAGCCAGTTCTTCACCGCGAACCAGTGCCGCAGGTTGCCGACGGTCGCCGAGAGGAGCCCCAGCCCCATGACTGCGAGCGACCACAGCACGAGCGCCCGGCCGTCACGCGCGACGATGCCCGCGTCGACCGCGCGGCCGATGGCGGCGGGGACGAGGGCGACGGAGAGCATCCACGGGATGCCGGCTGCAGCCCCGGAGAGCAGGCTCCGCCATTGGTGGCGCGCCAGCCACACGAGCAACCTGTCGGCGTCGGCCGGGGGCTCGTCAGTGGGGCGGACGGCATACGTCCATGGCGGTCTGGTGGGCATGACCGGTCAACGGTACGTCGCGGGTAGCCGTGCGAGCGAACGGGTTTCCGGGCGGTGGCGCCCGGCGCCGGGATGCTCAGGCCCCGGCGGGATCCTCAGGTGGGAGCACCTCGAAGGTGTCGCCGACGGCGATGTCACCCGACTCGAGCACCCGCAGGATGGTCCCTCCACGCTCGTGCAGGGCACGTGCGGCCCCCGGCGCGATCTCGTCATCGAGGATGCGGCACGGGGCTGCCTTGCGCACCACCTCGAGCAGGGCGGCGCCGAGGCGCACCCGGGTGCCGGGCCGTGTCGGCACCGGCCCGTGGCTCAGTGTGACGTTGCGCCGGGTGCCCTCCAGCGGGATCGGTGACCCGAGCCGGGTGGCGCCCTCCGAGAGATCCTCCGCCGACTGCACGCTCACATGACGGTGCCGGGTGCCGTGGTAACGATCCCCGACCAGTCCGGCGCCTGCCTCGGCGTGCACCCGCTCGACCGGACGCATCGGCAGCCGGCGGGCGAGCGCGACGTGGATCGCGACCACGCTCTGCGCTGGGTCCTGGGTGCTCACCGACCCATCCTCCCCCGAAGCGGCCCAGCGTCCTGCCGTACGCTCTGGAGGTGCTGCGGACCGCCCTGAAACCCAGGTTCCTCGGGCTGTTCGGGCTCTGCGTGGTCATCGCCATCGCGTTCGGCCAGCTCGGCCGGTGGCAGCTCGGCGTGGCGGAGGACTCCGCCAGTCGCGAGGCGCTGGAGTCGGCCCGGGCGCTCACCCCGGCCGAGCTCAGCAGCGTGCTCCAGCCGCACGCGGCCTTCCCCGGTGAGCTGAGCACCCGCCCGGTCACCGCCACCGGCTCGTATGCCGGTGCAGGGCAGGTGCTGGTGCCGGACCGGTTCCTCGACGGGGTGCGCGGCCTTTGGGTCATCACGCCCTTCGTGGTCGACTCCACGCGCGCCACCCTCCCGGTGCTGCGCGGCTTCGTGCAGGACCCCGGCGGGGCAGGTGCACCCCCCACGGGGACTCTGACGATCACGGGCGCGCTGGCCCCCGGCGAATCTCCTTCCGACGCCCCGCTGCCGCAGGGCCAGATCGGGTCCGTCGACCTCTCGCTGCTCGTCAACAGCTGGCCGGGCGACCTCTACAACGCCTTCGTCTTCCTGTCCGCCGAGGTCCCCTCGACGGGGACGCAGCTCACGAAGGTGCCCACCCCGGTGGCGCCGACCGGGTTGAAGTGGCGCAACGCGGCATACGCCCTGCAGTGGTGGATCTTCGCCGCCTTCGCGTTCTGGATGTGGTGGCGGATGGTGCGTGACTCGGCGCGCGAGGAGAGGGAGCACCTCGAGGGCCGACCCAGCGAGGGGGCCGACGACGCGGTGCCGCTGCCCACGGGTGACAATGGTGCTCGTGAGCACGCCTGACCCCGACGCACCGAGCACCCGCACCCCTGGCACCGCGATGGCCATCGACGACGTGGACGGCACGCGGTCGCGACTGACCTTCTTCAAGGTGATGGCCTTCACCGTCGGGATCGGCCTGCTCCTGCTCGTGCTGGAGATCGTGCTCTCCTACGGCTTCGGCATGAAGGGCGACGACAACCCGTTGAGCTGGTGGCCCCAGCCGCACGGGTTCATCTACATGGTCTACCTGGTCGCCACTGCCCTGCTGGGCTTCAAGGTCGGCTGGTCGCTGCCGAAGATGGTGCTCGTGATGCTGGCCGGCTGCGTCCCCTTCCTCTCCTTCTGGGTGGAGCGACGGGTTGCCCGAGAGGTCGAGTCGGGCCTGGCTCTCGCGCGCCAGTAGCCTTGACGCGTGACCGACGCGCACCTGATCGACCGCCCCGTCCTCGTCGTCGACTTCGGCGCCCAGTACGCCCAGCTCATCGCCCGACGCGTGCGGGAGGCGAACTGCTTCAGCGAGGTGGTGCCGCACTCGATGTCGGTGCAGGAGATGCTCGCCAAGGACCCTGCGGCCATCGTGCTCTCCGGCGGACCCTCATCGGTCTACGAGCCCGGGGCGCCGACCCTGGACCCGGCCCTGCTGGATGCCGGGGTGCCGGTCTTCGGCATGTGCTACGGCTTCCAGTCGATGGTCCGCGCGCTCGGTGGCACGGTCGAGCGCACCG
>JBDSNZ010000078.1:0-5869 GCA_039915055.1 Ornithinibacter sp. | reverse complement strand
AGAACTCGATGCGCACGGCGTGCTCCTCATACATCGGGATGATCTCCACGGTGTCACCACGCACCCGGAAGGTGCCGCGGGTGAAGGCCAGGTCGTTGCGCGTGTACTGCATCTGCACGAACTTGCGAAGCAGGTCGTCGCGGTTCACCTCGTCGCCGACCCGAAGGGGCACCATCCGGTCGACGTACTCCTGCGGGGTGCCCAGGCCATAGATGCAGGACACCGACGCGACGACGACCACGTCGCGCCGGGTCAGCAGGCTGTTGGTGGCGCTGTGCCGCAGCCGCTCGACCTCGTCGTTGACCGAGGAGTCCTTCTCGATGTAGGTGTCCGTCTGGGGGACGTAGGCCTCGGGCTGGTAGTAGTCGTAGTAGCTCACGAAGTACTCGACGGCGTTGTTGGGCATCAGCTCGCGGAACTCGTTGGCGAGCTGCGCCGCGAGGGTCTTGTTCGGAGCCATGATCAGCGTCGGCCGTTGCACCTGTTCCACGAGCCACGCGGTCGTGGCCGACTTGCCGGTGCCGGTGGCGCCGAGGAGGACGATGTCCTGCTCACCCGCCCGGATCCGCCGCACCAGCTCCTCGATCGCGGCCGGCTGGTCACCGGCGGGCTTGAAGTCGGAGATGACCTCGATCGGGGCGACGCGGCGCTGGAGGTCGGTGATGGGACGCATGCGTCTACGGTATGCCGCGCCACCGACAACCTGCGTGTCGCACTCCCCCACCCCCTGTGCCTGTCATGCCGTGAGACATAGGTTGGGGTCCGTGGAGGAGTCGGGCGGTGCGGGCACCGGTGGCGGGCGCATCCGGTTCGGCTCGGCGACCGGGCGCTGGATCCTTCTCGCGTCGATTTTGGGCTCGGGCCTGGCTGGCATCGACGCCACCGTCGTCAACGTCGCCCTGCCCTCGATCGGCGCCGACCTCGGCACCGACTTCGCCGGCCTCCAGTGGACCGTCACGGCATACACCCTGACCCTGGCCGCCTTCATCCTCCTGGGCGGCTCGCTGTCCGACCGGTTCGGTCGGCGCCGGATCTTCGTGATCGGGGTCATCTGGTTCGCGGTCGCGTCGCTGGCCTGCGGCATCGCGCCCAACGTGGAGACACTGATCGCCGCCCGGGCCGTGCAGGGCATCGGGGGCGCCCTGTTGACACCGGGCAGCCTGGCCATGATCCAGGCGTCGTTCGCCCCCGAGGACCGCGCCCGGGCCATCGGCGCCTGGTCGGGCCTGGGCGGGGTGGCGACGGCCATCGGACCGTTCCTCGGTGGGTGGCTCGTCGAGCAGTTCTCCTGGCGGTGGGTCTTCCTCATCAACGCCCCACTCGCCGTGATCGTGGTGCTCGTCGCGAGGCGCCACGTGCCGGAGTCGCGGGGCCCCGCCACAGGTGGCCCCCTCGACATCGGTGGGGCCGCCCTGGGAGTGCTCGCGCTGGGCGGGGTCACCTATGCGCTGGTGGAGCAGTCCAGCCGTGGTGCCACCTCGCCCCCCGTGCTGCTGGCCTGGCTCGTGGGGGTCGTCTGCGCCGTGGGTTTCGTGCTCCTCGAGCGCCGGCTCGCCCATCCGATGCTCCCGCTCGACGTGTTCCGCTCCCGCCAGTTCACCGCCGCCAACCTCGTGACGTTCACCGTCTACGGGGGATTCGGGGCGGTGTTCTTCCTCCTGGTGATCCAGCTCCAGGTGGTCAGTGGCTTCTCGCCGATCGGGGCAGGTGTCGCGATCCTCCCGATCACGGCCGTGATGTTGCTGCTCTCGGCGCGATCGGGGGCCCTCGCGTACCGGATCGGCCCCCGGCTGCAGATGAGCCTCGGACCGATGATCTGCTCCGTGGGGCTGCTCCTGATGCTGCGGATCGGCGCCGACGCGTCCTATCTGGTCGACGTGCTGCCGGGGGTGTTCGTCTTCGGCCTCGGCCTCGCGGTGATGGTGGCGCCACTCACCGCCACCGCGCTGGCCGCCGCCCCCGCGGAGCACGCCGGTCTCGCCTCCGGGGTCAACAACGCCGTGGCCCGGGCCGCCGGTCTCCTCGCGATCGCCGTGCTCCCCGCAGTCGCAGGGATCACTGGTGACGCCTACGCCCAACCCGAGACCTTCGATGCAGGGTTCCGGACCGCGCTGTGGGTCGCCGCCGGTGTGGTGCTGCTCGGTGGAGTGGTCGCCGCGATGACGATCTCGAACGCGACCCTGGTCGAAGCCCCCTCTCCGAGCGAGCCGCCGGTGTCAGAGGCAGCCGCGGAGCTCTCGCCGGGTTCGCTGCCCGCGCAGGCCAGCGCCCAGTCGCACGCCAGCGCCCAGTCGCACGCCCGGGCCCCGTCGCACCACAGCACCCAATCGCACCACAGCGCACCCACGAGCCACTGCGCGGTCGGGGCGCCGCCGTTGGAGGTCGAGTGCGACCGAGCCGCTGCACCGGCATCCGGTCCGCCGCAGGACGAGCCAGCACCCACCTGACGACCTCCCGCTCTCGACACTTATTGCGCCCGAGCCACGCGGTGGGCCTTCTTTCGGCCCCAGGAGCGTGGGTGGGGCGCAAGAAGTCGGAGGTGGTCGGGTCGAGGTGGGTGGAGCGCGCGGGTCAGCTGGGCGCAGGGGCTACGCGCGCCAGCCGGTGCGGGCAACCCAGTCGTGTGCCCGCGCGTCCGCGTCGTCGAACCACGGCTCCTTGCCCTCGACGTACTCCTCGATGGTCGGCGCCGAGGCCGACAGCGACGTCTTCAACGTGGCGTACGCCGCCCGCTCGTCCTCCTCGGCGCGAAGCCAGTCGCGGAACATCAACGACCACTCCCACCCCGGTGAGCCCACTTCACGGACGTGGACGTGGGCCACCCTGCCCGGGTCGCACGACCCGTGAAAGCGCTTGGGCCAGGGAGTGCCGTCCTTGCCGTTGTCGCTCCACTCACCCTCCGGCCGAACGAAACCCACGCTGCGCATGCCTGCCAGGAATGCCGGGTCGTCGGCCTCGGCCAGCGACCGCACCCCGATCTGGAGGTCGATGACGTCCTTGGCCACGAGACCCGACACGGACGTCGAACCGATGTGGTCGAGCGTCACCGCGAGCTCGCCCACGCCATGACGGATGCGCGCCAGCAGCCGATCCGCCTGCGCCGGCCAGGACGGGTCCGGGGCCGAAAGCGTCGGGTGGGTCAGCCTGGACCGGATGCCGTGCTGCAGGTTGACCTCGAACGGCTCGATCCGCTCGTGCCAGAGCCGCCGCACGGCATCCTCGAGGGCAGCCACCGCTCCGTCG
This sequence comes from Ornithinibacter sp., assembly GCA_039915055.1. Lineage (GTDB taxonomy): Bacteria > Actinomycetota > Actinomycetes > Actinomycetales > Dermatophilaceae > Fodinibacter. The sequence goes on along the minus strand of JBDSNZ010000078.1, from coordinate 2,626 downwards.
TTGTCGAGCCAGACGTCGGCGGCCAGGCGACGAGCAGCATCGTCGGCCTGGGACCCGATCCGAGCTCGAGCGTCGACCTCCGGCATCCCGCGCAGCTCCACCAGCCGCCGCAGCCTGGTCTCCTCGCCGGCACCCACCACGACCACGAGGTGATACGCGGCGGCCATCTGCTTCTCCACGAGCAGCGGCATGTCGTGCACCACGACCGCATCCTCGGGCGCGGCCTGGATCAGCTCGGCGGTCCGAGCCCAGATCGCGGGATGGGTGATGGCCTCGAGGTCGCGAAGCGCACCCGGGTCACCGAAGACGAGACGACCCAGCGCGGGGCGGTCCAGCTTCCCGTCGACCGTGATCAGGTCGCCACCGAAACGATCGGCAATATCGGTGAGGGCCGGCATCCCCGGCCCGACCACCTCACGGGCCACCACGTCGGCGTCGACGACCACCGCCCCCAGGGCTGCGAGCTGGGTCGAGACGGTGGACTTGCCCGACCCGATGCCCCCGGTCAGTCCAACGCGCAGCATGTCGGCGACTCTAGTGCTCGCCGCGGAACCTCACGCGTAGAGGGCGGAGAGGAACGGAACGAATGCCGGTGAGCCGTCTGGTGAGCCCAGCTCCCGGTTCGTCAGGAGCACACCCGACCGCGCGGCGCGCTGGTCGGCGACCGCGAGACAACCGGAACCACCACTCCAGCCGAAGCTGCCGGCCCTCGGCCCCGCGGGGTCGTCCTCGAGTGCGACCGAGACCTGGCATCCGTAGCTGTAGCCGGGCGGGAGGAGGGGCCCAGCAGCGCGCACCACGGGCTCGGTCACCTGTGGTGAGCGGATCAGCGCCGCGCTCGCCGCACCGATCGTCACCGGCCGAGCGAGCTCGTCGAACACCGCGAGAACGTCTGCGGCCGTGGCGAACAGGCCGGCCGACAGGGTGCGAAACAGCGGCGGGACCCCGACGCCCCAGGGGGATCTGGGCGCCAGCCCACGCTCGGTGGGCCGGTAGGCGGTGGCCAGCCGGTCGACGTCGGTGCCGGTCACGCAGAAGCCCAGCACGTCGAGCTCGAGCGCGACGCGGACCCGGCGCTCCAGGAGGTCTTCGAGATCCTCCTTGGCGGCACGCGCGAGCAGCAGGCTCAGCACATCGGTCGAGGAGTGGTAGGCCCAGCCGTCCCCCGGCTGGAACGCGAGAGGAAGCGCGGCGAAGGCGCGCAGCACCTCGTACGCGGGGATGCGGGGCGGGGCCGGCGAGGGGTGGATGCCCAGCTCCGCCATGGCCCGGCTGAGGGGCGTCGACTCCATGCTGATGCCCAGCCCGCTGGTCATCGTCAGCAGCTGGCGCAGCAGGATGGGACGGGCGAGCGGCACGGTGTCGGTCAGCTCGGCATCTGGGTGGGAGAGCACGCGCAGGTGGGCAAGCTCGGGGAGCCAGGACGCGATCGGCTCGTCGAGGGCGAGGGTGCCGTCCTCGACGAGCTGCAGGGTGAGCAGTGCCGCTACGGGTTTGGAGAGCGATGCGACGCGGTGGATGGTGCCCACCTCGAACGGCACCTGCGACGTCACGTCGCGCACCCCACCCGACACCAGCTCGACGTCGTCACCGAACCGCGCCGCCACGGCATACCCGGGCAGCGTCCCGTCGGCCACCAGCGCGTCGAGGCCGGAGGTGTCGAAGCGTGCCACCGCGGGTCAGGCTCCTGCGAGCCGGGCCGGGAACCCGCCCGTGGCAATCGGACCCCACCGCGTGGGGGTCACCCGCAACAGGGACTTGCCCTGGTCGCGCATCGCCTGGCGATACTCCTCCCAGTCGGGGTGCTCACCGGAGATGCACCGGAAGTAGTCGACGAGCGGCTCCACGGAGTCGGGTGGGTCGATCACCTCGCACTCCCCGTCGACCTGCACCCACGCGCCACCGAAGTCGTCGGAGAGCACGACGACGCTCACCCTCGGGTCTCGCCTCGCGTTGCTGCTCTTGGCCCGCTCCGGATAGCTCGAGATGACGATGCGCCCCTGCTCGTCGACTCCCCCGGTGACGGGCGAAGCCTGCGGCCGGCCGTCGGAGCGGATCGTGATGAGCACCATCTGGTGCCGTGGGCGGGCGAAGTCGAGGAGGCCGTCGAGGCCGACGGTGCGGTTCGTCGCGATACTGCGTGCCATGGCCACCAACCTATCCCGGCACGGCACGAGGCCCGGCCCCCGCAGTGGGGACCCGGCCTCGTGAGTGGCGTGTCGGCACACCGGTGCGGTATGCCGGTCGCCTCAGTTTCCGGTGAGCTTCTCGCGCAGCGCGGCGAGGGCCTCGTCGGAGGCGAGGGTGCCCTCGTTCTCGGCCGGGGCCGAGGGTCCGGCCGGGCGAGCCTCGGGCTCCTCCGAGGAGACACCGGACTCCGAGGAGTACGACGTCGCGTCGGTGCTGCCAGCGGCCTCGGCGTCGGCCTTGGCTGCCGCCTCGACCTGGGCGCGGTGGGCCTCCCAACGGGCGTGGGCGTCGGCGTACTGCTTCTCCCAGGTCTCGCGCTGGGTCTCGAAGCCCTCGAGCCACTCGTTGGTCTCGGGGTCGAAGCCGTCGGGGTACTTGTAGTCACCCTTGGCGTCGTACTCCGCGGCCATGCCGTAGAGGGTCGGGTCGAACTCGA
>JBDSNZ010000032.1:0-18356 GCA_039915055.1 Ornithinibacter sp. | reverse complement strand
TGGGTTCTCGAAGTTGAGGTCGGGCTGGTGGGAGAAGAACCGGTGCCAGAAGAACTGCCGGCGGATCGGGTCGAAGGTCCAGTTCGAGGTCTCGGTGTCGACGAAGATGATGCGGGCGTCGGTGTAGCGGTCATCGGTGTCGGACCACACGTAGAAGTCGCCGTAGGGCCCCTCGGGATCGCTGCGAGACGCCTGGAACCACGGGTGCTGGTCGCTGGTGTGGTTCATGACGAAGTCGGTGATGATCCGGATGCCGCGTGCGTGCGCCTGCGTGATGAGCTCGCGGAAGTCGGGCAGGGTGCCGAAGTCGGGGAGGACCTGGGTGTAGTCCGAGATGTCGTAGCCGCCGTCGCGCAGCGGGCTGGCGTAGAACGGCGGGATCCACAGGCAGTCCACGCCGAGCCACTGGAGGTAGTCGAGCCGGTTGATGACTCCGGCGAAGTCACCCTCCCCGGAGCCCTTGCTATCGCCGAACGCGCGCACCAGGACCTCGTAGAACACGGCCGTGCGGAACCACTCGGGGTCGTGTCGCAAGCCCGGCTGGTTGGCGCCGAGCCCAGGGGTGGAGTGGCCCATCCCGGGTATCGCGCTCATGTCAGGCTCCCGAGGGAGACGATGTGCACGGGCTCGACCTCCGGGCCCAACCGCACGTAGACGTCGCGCTGCCAGACCCAGTGCTGGTCGGTGAGCAGGTCGTGGGCGTCCAGGCTCTGGCCGGGGTCCATGCCGAGCGCGCCCATGTCCAGGCGCAGCGTGGTGGCCCTCGTCGAGTGGGGGTCCAGGTTGGCGACGACGAGGACGACGTCGTCGCTGCCGTCGGGGAGCCGGCGCCGCTTGGAGTACGCGATGAAGTTCTCGTCGTCGACGTGGTGGAAGGTGATGTCGCGCAGCCGGAGCAGGGCTGGGTGCTCTCGACGGATCTCGTTCAGGCGGGTGAGGAACCCCGAGAGGGACTGACCGGCCTTGGCCCCGCCCTCCTCGTAGTCCTCCCAGTGACGGTTCTTGAACTCGTACTTCTCGTTGTCGATCTGCTCCTCGGCGCCCGGCCGGGCCACGTGCTCCATCAGCTCGTAGCCGGCGTAGATGCCGTAGGTCGGAACCATCGTGGCGGCCAGCACGGCACGGACCTTCCAGGCTCCGGGGCCGCCGAACTGCATGTAGGGGGTGAGGATGTCGTGGGTGGTGGGCCAGAACGACGGACGCATGTACGCAGATGACTCGCCGGCGAGCTCGGTGACGTAGTCGCGCAGGTCCGCCGAAGTGGTGCGCCAGGTGAAGTAGGTGTAGCTCTGCTGAAAGCCCACCTTGCCGAGCGCGTGCATCATCGCCGGTTTGGTGAAGGCCTCTGCCAGCCAGATGACGTCAGGATGGTCCTTCGCGACGTCGGCGATCAGCCACTGCCAGAACTCGACCGGTTTGGTGTGCGGGTTGTCGACCCGGAAGATCTCGACCCCGTGGTCGATCCAGACCTGCACGACGCGACGCACCTCGGCATAGATGCCGGCCGGGTCGTTGTCGAAGTTGACGGGGTAGATGTCCTGGTACTTCTTGGGAGGGTTCTCCGCATAGGCGATCGTGCCGTCTGCCCGGGTGGTGAACCACTCGGGGTGTGCTTGGACCCAGGGGTGGTCGGGGGAGCACTGGAGGGCGAGGTCCATCGCGATCTCCAGGCCCAGGCCCCTGGCTTCCTCGACGAAGGCGTCGAAGTCCTCGAACGTGCCGAGGTCGGGGTGGATCGCGTCGTGCCCGCCGTCGGCCGAGCCGATCGCATAGGGGCTGCCGGGGTCCTCCGGGCGAGCGTCCAGGGTGTTGTTGGGGCCCTTCTTCGCTGCCTGGCCGATCGGGTGGATCGGGGTGAGGTAGACGACGTCGAACCCCATCCTCGCCACCGCGGGCAGCCGGCGCGCCGCGGTGCGCAGGGTGCCGGTGGTCCAGCGGTGCTCCTCCTCGTCGTAGGTCGCGCCCTCACTGCGCGGGAACAGCTCGTACCAGGCCCCGACGAGGGCGCGCTCGCGCTCGACGAGCAGGGAGACCTCCGGTGAGGGGCTCACGTACTCCCGGAGCGGCCTCGCGGCGAGCTCCGCCTCCACCGACCCGTCGGTGCCCGCCTTCAGCCGCACCGCCGCCGGGCGGCCCTCGTCGCGAAGACCCGTCACGGCATCCTGCAGGACGGCGCGCTGGGCCGCGGTGCGGGTGACCTCGGAGAGGGCGCGCTCCATCACCAGGGCACCCTCCTGGAGCATCAGCTCGGTGTCGACGTCGGCCTGCACCTTGATCACGGCGTCGTGCTCCCAGGTGCCGTAGGGGTCGGACCACCCCTCCACCCGGAAGGACCACCAGCCGGTGCGATCGGCGCTGACCGTGGCCTCCCAGATGTCCAGGCCGGGGTTGGTGCAGGTCATCGGCACGAGGTGCTCGCCGCCCTCGGGGTCGGTGAGCACCACCGAGGCGTTGACGGCGTCGTGACCTTCCCGGAAGACGGTCGCGGTCACCGTGAACTCCTCGTCGACCACCGACTTCGTCGGCCTGGTGCCGCAGTCGACGGTGGGCTGCACATCCAGGACGGGGATCCGCCTGATGGGCTGCTGCGGGGCATGGGTTCGCGGGGCTGCAGTCACCTTCGCAAACCTACCGGGAGGACGGGGCGCAGGGTGAAGTCCGGGACGGGGCCGATCTCGGTCGGCAAGATCTTGAGGGGTTTCTGAAAGATCGTGATGGAAACGCTTTCACCACCCCCTACACTTCGCGACGTGAAGGCCATCCGTCGCTTCAGCGTCCGCCCTGTCCTGCCCGCTCCGATCGCCGCGCTCGGCGACCTGTCGATGAACCTGAGGTGGAGCTGGCACCCGCCACTGTGCGACCTCTTCGAGTCCATCGACCCAGCGCGCTGGGAGGCCGTGGGTCGCGACCCCGTCGCGATGCTCTCGGCGATCTCGCCCGACGAGCTCGACCGCCTGGCCGCAGACGAGGCGTTCGTCGCGTCGGTCGGCAAGGCGAAGGAGGCCCTGGACCGCTACGTCGGTGAGGACCGCTGGTATCAGCAGTGGGGCCGCGAGCAGACCGACGGCGAGGTGCCCTCGGCCATCGCCTACTTCAGCGCCGAGTTCGGCATCGCCGCCGCGCTGCCGCAGTATTCCGGTGGCTTGGGGATCCTCGCCGGTGACCACCTCAAGGCCGCCTCCGACATCGGGGTGCCGATCGTCGGGGTCGGGCTCTTCTACACCACCGGGTACTTCCGCCAGAGCCTGGACCGCGAGGGCTGGCAGCAGGAGACCTACCCCGTGCTGGACCCCGACGGGCTGCCGCTCTCGCTGCTGCGCGAGGAGGACGGCACGCCTGCGCTGGTCAGCCTGTCGCTGCCGGGCGGTCGTGAGCTCAAGGCCCACGTGTGGCGCGCCCAGGTCGGCCGGGTCCCCCTGCTCCTGCTCGACTCCGACGTCCCCGGCAACGACGACGCCGGTCGCAAGGTGACCGAGCGTCTCTACGGTGGCGGCGGAGAGCTTCGCCTGCAGCAGGAGATGCTGCTCGGCATGGGCGGGGTCCGGGCGCTGCGCCTCTGGTCGCGCCTCACCGGCGCCCCGACCCCCGACGTCTACCACGCCAACGAGGGTCACGCGGGATTCCTGGGCATCGAGCGGATCAGCGAGCTGGTGCGTGCCGAGGCCATGACCTTCCAGGAGGCCCTCGAGGCGGTGCGCTCCGCGACCGTCTTCACGACCCACACCCCGGTGCCCGCCGGTATCGACCGCTTCGACGCCTCGCTCATCGAGCTCTACTTCGGTGGCGCGCTGGCCATGGAGGGCGTTCCCGTCGAGCGGCTCCTCGCGCTCGGCGCCGAGACCTACGAGGGTGGCGCCGCAGGCATGTTCAACATGGCCGTCATGGGCCTGCGACTCGCCCAGCGCGCCAACGGCGTCTCCCGCCTGCACGGCGTCGTGAGCCGTGAGATGTTCGACGGCCTGTGGCCGGGCTTCGACGACGCCGAGGTGCCCATCACGTCGATCACCAACGGCGTCCACGGCCCGACCTGGGTCGACCGCAAGGTCTTCGAGCTCGCGCGCACCCACGCGGACGTGCACGAGCTGGACACCCGGGACTCCTGGGAGGCGATGGCCACCGTGCCGCGCGACGCGGTGTGGGCCACCAAGCGTGAGCTGCGCCAGCAGCTCGTCAGCGAGGTGCGTCGGCGCACCAAGGAGTCCTGGCTGGAGCGAGGTGCGTCTCCGGCGGAGCTGGGCTGGGTCGAGGAGATCCTCGACCCCGACGTGCTCACCATCGGCTTCGCCCGGCGGGTGCCGACCTACAAGCGGCTCACCCTCATGCTGCGCGACCCCGAGCGTCTCAAGGCGCTGCTCCTGCACCCCGAGCGCCCGATCCAGCTCGTCATCGCCGGCAAGTCCCACCCTGCCGACGAGACGGGCAAGCAGCTCATCCAGCAGATGGTCCGCTTCGCCGACGACCCCGAGGTCCGGCACCGCATCGTCTTCTTGCCGAACTACGACATCGCGATGGCGCTGCACCTCTACCCGGGGTGCGACGTGTGGCTCAACAACCCGCTGCGACCCTTCGAGGCGTGTGGCACGTCGGGGATGAAGGCGGCGCTCAACGGCGCCCTCAACCTCTCCATCCTCGACGGCTGGTGGGACGAGTGGTTCGACGGCAAGAACGGCTGGGCCATCCCGACCGCGGACGGCGTGGAGGACCCGGAGCGTCGCGACGACATCGAGGGCAAGGCCCTCTACGACCTCCTCGAGAACCAGGTCGCACCTCGGTTCTACGACCACGACGAGAATGACCTTCCCCAGAACTGGCTGTCGATGATCCTGCACACGGTCACGACGTTGGGCCCGAAGGTGCGCGCCAGCCGGATGGTGCGCGACTACACCCAGAAGCTCTACGTCCCCGCGGCGCGAGCCGGGTGGGCGGCAGCCGAGGATGGCTACGCGGGGGCCAAGGACCTCGCGGCCTACAAGGCGAAGGTCCGCGCCGAGTGGGGGCAGGTGCAGGTCGCCCACGTGGAGTCCTCCGGTGTGGGTGACAGCCCGCAGCTCGGCGAGACCCTGCACGTCACCACCTACGTCTCGCTCGGCGGACTCGAGCCCGACGACGTCGACGTCCAGGTCGTGCATGGTCGCACGAACCACCACGGCGACGAGCTGCACGAGGTCTCGAGCGTCTCGCTCGAGCACACCGCCACCTACGAGCACGGTCGCCACCAGTTCGGCGGTGACCTGGTGCTGCGTTCCTCGGGTGCGTTCGGCTACACAGTGCGGATCCTGCCGAAGCACGCCGGTCTCGCCACCACGGCCGAGCTCGGTCTCGTCGCCAACGCCTGACCCCGTACGCGCACCCGGACCCGGCCGACCAGAGCCGACCTCGAACCCGACCCGGACCTCGCACCCACCCCGAGACCACGAACCTCTGCCAGCAGAGGTTCGTGCTCGAATCCACAGGGTGCACCGTGTGGTTCTGGCACCAAGGTGTGCTGAGTGGGGGCTGGGGAGCCCTCCCGGCATCCCTCCCAGGGCCAGGAAGGGGACCCTCAGCCCGGCAGGACCTCCACGAGGCGCTCGCTCGTGACGTCCGCGATCGAGGTGCACCCCGTGAGGGCCATCGTGAGGTCGAGCTCGGCTCGGATGTCGCGGAACACCTGGGCCACCCCGTCGGCGCCGGCGAGAGCCAGTCCGTAGACGTGTGGCCGGCCGATGGCGACGGCATCCGCGCCCCTGGCGAGCGCGATGAACGCGTCCGCCCCGGTGCGGACGCCGCTGTCGAAGATGATGGGGATGCCGGACCCGGCTGAGCGCACTGCCGAGGTCACCGCAGGCAGTGCATCGAGCGCGGCGACCGAGCGGTCGACCTGCCGCCCCCCGTGGTTGGAGACGTAGATGCCGTCGACGCCCTCGTCCACCGCCCTCGTCGCGTCGTCGGGGTGCAGGATCCCCTTGAGCACGATCGGCAGGGTCGTGAGGTCGCGCGCGCGCCGCACGTCCTCCCAGGTGAGGGAGGGCCGCGAGAAGACGTCGAGGAAGGTCTCCACGGCCGAACGAGGCTCCGGCGCCGACAGGTTGTGCCGCGTCGTCCCCGGGTGGTTCCGGCTCATCGACACCAGGGTGCGCACGGCCCCGGGGGTGGGCCGCGGCTGGGGCTCGGGCTCGGCACCTGCCTTGGCCGCCACCCGCTCCGCGACGAGCCGTCGGAAGACCGGATCGGAGGTGTACTGGGCGATGCCGGCCCCGCTCGCGAACGGCAGGTGGCCGAGGTCGAGGTCGCGAGGGCGCCACCCCAGGTAGCCGGTGTCGAGCGTGATGACGAGCGCTTCGCTCCCGCACGCCTGGGCACGGTGCACGAGGCTCTCGACGAGGTCGTCGTTGCTGCTCCAGTACAACTGGTACCAGTGGCCCGCTCCACCCAGCTCGGCCGCGACCTCCTCCATGGGCACTGACGCCTGGGTGCTGAGGATCGGGGTGATGCCCTGCTGCTTGGCACCCCGAGCGACGGCGAGGTCCGCCTCTGGGTGGGCCATCGAGAGCACCCCGACCGGAGCCACCAGCAGGGGGCTGTCGTGTCGCCGACCGAACAGCTCGATCCCGGTGTCGCGCTCACTGGTGTCCACGAGCAGACGTGGGGTGACCCGCCAGCGGTCGAATGCCGTGCGGTTGGCCCGAGCAGTCGACTCCCCGCCAGCTGAGCCCGCGACGTAGGCGAACCCGCGCGTCGACATCGCCTTGCGCGCGGCCTCCTCCAGCGCGACGGAGTCGGTGGGCACCTTCGGGCGGTGCCCGAACGAGCCGGCCCGGTAGATCGCGGACTGGGCGGTGCGTCCGAACTCGTGGCGCGGCATACGGCGGTCCCCTCTGTTGGATCTAGGGTGACCATCATGACCCGATTCGCATGGACCGCGTGGGGTTTGCTCGTCGTGGTCCTGGACCTGCCGCTCGCTGGATGGGACGTGCTCCCCGACATCGTTGGCTACGCCTGGGTGGTGATGGGTCTGGCCGGCGGGGCTGCGGTCGCACCGGAGTTCGTGCGCGCCAGGGCTGCTGCCGTCGTCGGTGTGCCCGTCGCCGTGGTGACGACCACCCCCCTCCTCGCGGACCGGGACGCCCTCGTCTTCGTCGCCCTGCTGCTGGAGGCGGCGGTGATGGCTCTCCTGATCCACCAGCTCTGCACCGGGATGCTGCGGGTGGCACCAGAGGACGAGCGCGACACCGTGCGCTGGGCGCCGGCCCTGCGGATCGCAGCCCTGGTCGCGGGCGCGGTGATGGCGGTGGGCATCGTGCTCTACAGCACTCCGGCGGGCCTGCTCTATCCCTTGGGGTTCCTGGCGTTCATCGTGATCGGTGTCCTCACCGTGGTGCTGAGCTACCGCGTGCACCGCGCCGGCTGGGTGGAGATTGTGACTCCGTCGGGGCGAGCGACTGCTGCCTGACTCGCGGGCCCCTCGAGACGCGAGAAACCCCGGTGAGACACGGGAAGGTTCCGTTGTCTCACCGGGGTTTTCGGGGCCACCGGCGAAAAGCCGGGTGGCATCTCAGCGCAGGAAGGGGATGGCCCGATCGAGCAGGCCGCGCTCCTTGAGCTCGGCGCGCAGCGGGATCTCGTCGTCGATCCAGCCGCTCTGCTTGATGCCCCAGAACGAGGCGTGGTCCGGGCCGTGGCCGAGCAGCTGCTGCTGGAGCGGGGTCAGGCCCGCGAACCACTCCGAGGACTGGTCGGCCACCGCCTCGTCGAGTGGGCGGATCCAGCGGTAGGTGTAGCCGATGAACATCAGCTTGCGGATGCGCTCGCTCTTGTTCATCGAGCGGGAGTGCCACAGGCGGCGGTCGAAGATGAACGCGTCGCCGGGCTTCATGCAGACCTCGACCGCGCCCTCGGGCTCGATGATCGGGTCACCGGGCTTCTCCGGGCGGCCGTCCAGCGTGTTGTTCTTGTGGCTGCCGGGGATCACCTTGGTGTTGCCGTAGCCCGGCTCCGAGAGGTCGGTCAGGGCGTAGCAGATCTTCGTCATGAACATCGGACGGGTGTCCATGTCGATGTCGGAGTTCTGCCGGTAGCCGTCCTGGTGCCAGTTCCAGAAGGGCGGCTCGTCCTTGGGCGGGTTGACGTCGATGTGGTTGTGATGGGTGTAGATGTTCCAGCCCATCGTCCCCCAGATGTAGGGGAACGTCGTCGGCCAGGAGAGCAGCTCGACGAAGCGGGGGTCGCGGTTCATCCACCCCATGACGTGGATCGACCTGTCGGGGCGCAGCTCGCCGGCGGCGTCCTCCTCGGAGTAGATCCGGTCCACGGCATCCTCGAAGTACGCGCGATCCTCCTCGGGCAACGCGTTCGGGATGACGACGAAGCCGTCGCGGTCGTACTGCTCCCGGATCGCCGGGTCGAGCGGCTCGAAGCCCGTGGGGGCTGCGGTGGTTGCGGTCATCTGGTCATGCTCCCTACTGGTGCCAACACGTGCGGGTCGCACCCTCCCGCTGCGGGCCGCCCGTGGGCGGGCTTCCGCCTCAGGCAGAAGTCTAGGTCGCGCTGCTCACCCGGTGGTGGAGGCGCTCCCGCCGTAGACCCGAAGGCTGGATCCGGGGACCGCCACCAGTCCCGGGGCGACCGGATCGGTGGGACCCTGCGGCCGGTCCCACGTGCTGTCCCACAGGAGCCGGTATGCCGTGATGTCAGTGACCGCAGGCAGCGTGACCTCGACGTCCTCGAGCGACCCGTTGACGACCACGAGAGCGGACTCCTGCCCGACCCACCCCCCGGCGACGTACATCTGCACCACGCGCGAGGACGAGTCGGACCAGCGGTCGCCGACCGGGTCTCCGTCGGCGGCGAACCAGTCCATGTCCAGGGTGCCGTCGTCGTGCACGCGGCGACCGACGGCCCAGATGCGCTGGCGCAGGGCCGGCAGTGCGCGACGCACGGACACGAGGTGGCGCGTCGTCGCGAGGAGGTCCTCCTGCCACGGCTCGAGGTGCCAGTCGATCCACGAGATCGGGCCGTCCTGGCAGTAGGGGTTGTTGTTGCCCTGCTGCGTGCGCCCCAGCTCATCGCCCGCGGTGAGCATCGGGACCCCCGTGGAGAGCAGCAGCGTGCCGATGAGGTTGCGCATCGTCTGCCGCCGCGCGGCGAGCACCTGAGGGTCCCCGGTCGGGCCCTCGACTCCATGGTTCCACGAGCTGTTGCCGTTGCTGCCGTCCCCGTTGCCTTCGCCGTTGGCCTCGTTGTGCTTGTGGTCGTATGCCGTGAGGTCGGCAACGGTGAAGCCGTCGTGTGCCGCGAGGAAGTTCACCGATGCCGTGGGACCGCGGTCGCGCAGCCCGAAGAGGTCGCGCGAGCCCGCGAGCCGGGTCGCGAGGTCCTGCAACCCGTGGCCGGAGCCCCCGTGCGTCATGTCCCGACGATCTCCGATCCAGAACCGTCGCACGGCGTCGCGATAGCGGTCGTTCCACTCCAGGAACGGAGGTGGGAACTGCCCGGTGCGCCAGCCGTGCAGTCCCACGTCCCACGGCTCCGCGATGAGGGTCACCTGGGACAGCACGGGGTCGGTGCGCAGCGCGACGAGGAACGGGTGGTCGGGGTCGAAGGCGTCATCGCGACCGCGGCCGAGGGCGACCGCGAGGTCGAAACGGAAGCCGTCGACGTGAAACTCCTGCACCCAGTGACGCAACGAGTCCAGGACCATCCGGCAGACCACGGGGTGGCGCAGGTCGAGGGTGTTGCCGCAGCCGGTGACGTCGATGTCCCTACCGCGCTCGTCGAGGCGGTAGTAGGCGCGTTGGTCCAGACCGCGCCAGGAGAGCGTCGCTCCGGTGCGGTCCTGTTCGGCGGTGTGGTTGTAGACCACGTCGAGGATCACCTCGAGCCCGGCGCCGTGGAGGAGCTTGACCATTCCCTTGACCTCGTCGACGACACCCTGGGGGTCGCTCGCCGCGGCGTAGGCGGGGTGCGGCGCCAGGAACCCGAGGGTGTTGTAGCCCCAGTGGTTGGTCATGCCCAGGTGCGCGAGGTGTGGCTCGCTGGTGAAGGCGTGGATCGGGAGCAGCTCGACGGCAGTGACCCCGAGCGACCTCAGGTGGGCGATCGAGGCCGGGTGGGCCAGACCGGCATACGTCCCCCGCAGGTCCGCCGGCACGTCCGGGTGGAGCATGGTCTGGTTGCGGACGTGGACCTCGTAGATGAAGGTGTCACTGCGCGAGTGCCGCGGCGGAGTGTCGGCGCCCCAGTCGAACCGGTCCTCGACCACGACCGACCGGGGGACGTGGCCTCGGCTGTCCAGCTCGGAACGCACCTCGCCATCGCCGCGCCACGAGTCGTCGACCGCATGGCCGTAGACCTCGGGGCCCCAGGCCACCTCACCCTCGAACGCCTTGGCGTAGGGGTCCAGGAGGAGCTTGGCGCGGTTGTGGCGCAGACCCTGTTCGGGGTCCCACGCACCATCGACCCGGAAGCCGTAGCGCTGGCCGGGACCGACGTCCGGGACGAAGCCGAACCACCAACCGTGCGCCCGTTCCCGGAGCGGGACCGCGCGCTCGGTGTCCCCGGCGGGGTCGCCGGGCTCGAAGAGGCAGAGGTCCACGGCATCCGCGTGACCGGCATACACCGCCACATCGGCCCCACCGTCGCGCAGCGTGACGCCGGGGCGGGGTGGGAGGTCCCGGGTGGTGGGGCCCGACGCGGTGGAGGCGGGGTGGAGCCAGGGCGACATGGAGAGGAGCCTAATGAGTGGATACGGTGGGGCCATGACCGATCCCACGTCGCTGCCCAACTTTCCTCCACCCGCGCACGAGCACCCGCTGCGTGGCCGCGTGCTCGACGTGCTCGTCGACCTCGGGCTCGCGCCCAACCTCGACAACGACGGTGACGTCGCCTTCACCGTCAACGACCAGCAGCTGTTCGTGCGCTGCACCGAGGGCGACGTCGAGATCATGCGGGTCTTCGGCCAGTGGCAGATCGCGGAGGAGCTCACCGCCGACACCCAGAAGCTGTACGAGACGTGCAACGAGCTCAACCTGCACATGAACCACCTCAAGACCGGCCTGGCCGGCACGACTCTCGTGGTCACCGGCGAGCACGTGGTGACCGCGGGCGCGGACGTGTCGCAGCTGGTGCAGGTCTCGATCCAGGTCATCCTCTCCGGGGTCCACCTGTGGCACCAGAGGCTCCTGGGCATCGACCCGACCGAGACCGCCGATGCCGATGGTGCGGGGGAGCCCCAGTGACCGACCTCGTGCGCCTGGAGGTTCAGGACGGGATCGGCACGATCCGTCTGGACCGCCCGCCGATGAACGCCCTCAATGCCGAGATCCAGCACGGGCTCATCGCCGCGTGCCGTGAGGCGGCCGAGCGCAAGGACGTCGCGGCCGTGATCGTCTACGGGGGCGAGAAGGTCTTCGCCGCGGGCGCCGACATCAAGGAGATGGAGACGATGTCCTACACGGACATGGTCGACCACTCCGCCCTGCTCCAGGACTTCACCCGGGCCCTCGCCGGCCTGCCGAAGCCGACCGTCGCCGCGATCACCGGCTACGCCCTCGGTGGCGGGTGCGAGGTGGCGCTCGCCTGCGACTTCCGCGTCGTCGCCGACGACGCACGCCTGGGCCAGCCCGAGATCCTGCTCGGCATCATCCCCGGAGCCGGTGGCACGCAGCGCCTCGCCCGGCTCGTGGGGCCGGCCAAGGCCAAGGACCTCGTCTTCTCGGGACGCTTCGTCAAGGCCGAGGAGGCCCTCGCGATCGGCCTCGCCGACGAGGTGGTCCCAGCGGCCGAGGTGTATGCCGCGGCGCGGGCTCGCGTCGCCCGTTACGTCGGCGGGCCGGCCTACGCCCTGCGGGCGGCCAAGGAGGCTATCGACCGGGGGCTGGAGGTGGACCTCGAGACCGGCCTGGAGATCGAGCGGATGCTCTTCTCGGCCCTCTTCGCCACCAAGGACCGCGCCGCGGGCATGCGCAGCTTCGTCGAGAGCGGCCCCGGGAAGGCGACCTTCGAGGGCGCCTGAGCGCCCCGTCGGGCCGTCGAGAGGAGAGAACACGCCGCGAGGTCGGATGGACGCGCGGCGTGTTCTCTACCCTCGACTTGCTCAGCGGATGGCCGGGAGCATCCGCCCAGCGACCTGGTCGCCGATCCGGATGCCGTGCGCGAGACCGACCTCTGACGCGTGCGGGAAGTGGTAGCCGACCCAGACCCTGGAGTTCGCGTTCTCGGTCGCGGCCTGCGAGAAGCTCGCATAGCTGCGCAGCGTCGGGGATGCGTCGTCGCACTGCTGACCCTCGGGCAGGGTCAGGCTGCACGTGGTGAACGACACGGCATCCTTCCCCATCACGCTGGCGAGCACCGTGGCCGCGGCCCCACCCTGCACCCCGTGTGCGGAGTCGTGGTCCGGGATCGGCGGAGTGGTGTCGAGCGGGGTCCACGTCGGATCGGGCGACGTGCGCCCGTTGCCGTCAGTGCCCGCCTCGCGGATCGCGGTGATGGGCCGCCAGAACGGGTGGTCGTACTTCACCGCGAACGACGCGACGTAGCCGTCGGCGAGAGCCATGTCGAGCAGCGAGAACATCCTGGCCGACTCCCACAGGTCGAGGCCGCGCTTCAGAGCGACGGTCCGACCGATCCGGTTCCACTGCAGCGGGCTGCTCTCGATCCAGAACCGGGCCGCCTCGGTCTGGTCCGGGGTGCGGCTCGACGGGGTGGTCACGCCGTCGCCACCGAGCGCCTTCACCTCAGCGAGGTCGCGGGCGTAGGCCCGGCTGTGCAGGGAGTAGGCAGGGGCGACGTGGAACAGCGAGGCTCCGCGGATCGCGAACGGCCGCACCTCGCCCCAGCCGGGCGCGAACGCGAACGGGCGGTCCGGGGTGAAGCGCCACTCACCCGGCGCGGTTCCCTGCTCGTAGCCAGCGGCGTCGACGAAGAGTGGCGTGTCGGACCCGTCGTCGACGCGGGTGTCGATCACGGCCTCGGCGGCTGCGATACCGATCGCGACGCCCCGGTCCTGGGAGGGCCCGTCGGGCACCAGGGCCAGCTCCGCGGCATACGCGTCGTCGACGATCTGACGGGCTGGCCCCTCGCAGCCCACGAAGGGTTCTGGAAGGTGGGTGATCGTCGCGAGCAGGGCGGTGCGCGAGGCGGCGGCGACCGCGGAGGCGGGGTCGGCCCCGTGACCGCCGGACGGATGCGAGGCATAGGCGGCGTAGCGACGGTTGATGGCGCCCAGGGCATCGTGGGCGGCGAGCGCGGTCATGGCATACATCCGCGACTCGTGCAGCGGGTCGTTGCCGGGGCTGAGGCACGCGGCGATGGCCACCTGGCCGGCCACGTCGTTCCACCGCTGGACCGCGTTCGGGAGGGAAGTCGCGCCAGCCGGCGCTGTGGGGGCGAGGACCGCGACAGCCACGATCCCAGGGAGAGCGAGCAGGGCCGCGTGGCGGCGGCCGATGTGAGGTGTCATGGTGACGGTCCTTCGGTCGTGGTGGAGTGCAGACGCCTGGGACGCTAGCGATTGCGAGTCGGGCGCACCTGACCCGATCTGGTGCGGGGTGCGCGGCTCACCGCATAGTCATTTCTGATCATGCGGGCGCCCCATCACGCTATGGAACGGCGACCTCTGCAGGACTACCGTCCGAGGATGCCGTGGACGACCCCGAACCTGCCGTCGCACTGGGGCCTCGGCGCCGGTCCGGCCTTTGTCGGTAGGCGACGGGAGCTGGCGGTGCTCGACGAGGTCTGGGCCGCCGTGCTGCAGGGTTCGCGACAGGTGGTCTTCGTCGGCGGTGAGCCCGGGGCCGGCAAGTCGCGGCTGATGGCTGAGGTGTGCAACATCGTGCACCGCAACGGCGCGACGGTGGTTCTGGGGGCCTGCGCAGAGGAGCTCGGACCCGTGTACCAGCCGTTTGGTGCGATTGCGTCAGCCCTTCTCCCGTCGGCTGGAGACGGGCCGCTGTCGCCCCCCGACGGCGTCGGCCCGTGGCCGTCATCGGTCCGCCAGCGGCTCCAACAACTGGCCGGAGTCGACCGTCCGGACGCGGTCCCGGAGATGGAAGAGCGGCGGGAGGTCTTCGACGCACTGGTGCGGGCGGTCCTGGCTGCCAGCGAGGACCGCCCCACGGTGCTGGTGCTCGAGGACCTGCACTGGGCGGGCAAGGCGTCCTTCCAGCTCTTGGGCTACCTCGTCGAGAACTCGGCAGACGCACGGCTACTGGTGCTCGCCGCGCACCGCACGACGGCACCGGACGGTTCAGAGGAGCTGCTTCAGGAGATCGCCCACCTCTACCGGTTGGAAGGGGTGCGCCGCCTCGACCTGCCGCCGCTCGACACCGAGGACGTGGCGGAGTTCCTGCGGCGGGAGGGTGGTGTGGCAGCGCACCGGGCCGGACCTGCCGCAGTGATCCTGCGTGACCGCACCGGCGGCAACCCCTTCTTCCTCCGAGAGGTGTGGCGGGACCTCGCAGGCCGGGGTGGGGCAGCGGCCGTGGTGACTGACACGACCTCGGCCCCTGACGTGGTCCGCGACACCATCAGCCGTCGCCTCTCAGGGCTGACGGTGGGCCAGCGGGACGTCGTGTCGCTCGCGGCCGTTTCCGGCGTGGTCGTCAACGTGGGGCTCGTGCAGGAGGCGGCCGCCGACACGGACGTGAACGAGGTGGTGGACCGACTGGTCGAGATGGGACTGCTCGAGGAGCTTCCCCAGCGCTCTGGCGGGGTGCGCTTCGTGCACGCCCTGGCCCGCCAGTCCGTCCTCGACCTCCTTGGTCCGTCGGTGCGCGCGCAGCACCACGAGCGGCTGGCCCTCACCCTGAAGGCTCGCGCCGGCGAGGACTCATCCCAGGTGGAGCGGCTGGCCCACCACTTCGCCGAGGCTGCCGCGCTGGGTCGACACGTGGGGACCGCGGTGCACTACCTCGTGGCGGCCGCCGAGCTGGCCGACCGTCGACTGGCGCACCAGGATGCTGCCGAACGCTTCGAGTGGGCTGCCAGGCTGGGTGAGGACATCGGCACCACCGAGCGGCTCCTCCTCCGGGCGGCGCGCAGCCGCATGCTCGCGTGCGACTTCGACCGTGCGATGGAGCTCGGCGCCGAGGTCTCACTGTCCACGGACCCAGCGCTGCGGCTGGCCGCGGCGACGGCATTCGAGGATGCCGGGTGGTACACGGCGACCGTGGGGCCGGAGGCACTGGAGCTGCTGCTCGACGCGTTGGCCGACGTTGCGCCCGACCCCCTCGACCCCGGATACGTCCGCGGGCTGGGCGCGGTGGCTCGATCGCTCGCCCACGTGGGTGGGGCCGCCGAGGGCGAGCAGGTGGCCCGACAGGCACTCCTTCTCGCTCGACGCGTCGATGACGACGAGCTGCTGGCCGACGTCGTGTCGCGCGTGCTCCAGATCGGCTTCGGCCCATCCTCGACCGACGCTCGCCTGCACCTTGCCGATGAGCTGACCGACCTCGCGGTGCGGACCCGACAGTGGCGCCACCTCGGGCCGGCCGCCTTTCACCGATCGGTCCTCGGCTACGAGACCGGAGACGCCCTCGGGCTGGCGCTCGCACGCCGAGACCTCCAGCGCACCGCCCGGGCCTCGGGCCAGCGCTACTGGCGGTGGACGGCGGGGTGCGCCGACTACGCGCAGCTCCTCGCTGGAGGCGACCTCACCGGGGCCGACCGGGCTGTGCAGAGTGTGCTCGAGCTTGGCTCGACCTTCGGGGCAGGCGGGGTCGACGGCGCCCACGGCGTCCAGACGTTCATGGTGCGTCGTGAGTCGGGGCGGCTGGGGCCGGCTCGCGCGGTGGTCGACGGTCACGAGGCGCCGGACGACTACTGGGCGCCGGCTCTGATGTCCCTCTACGTCGAGCTCGGTATGGCGGTGCCCGCCCGCCGAATGATCGAGCACGTGCTGGGAGGCATCAGCGACCGGCACTTGGTGAGTGCCCGCTGGCCCGGAACTCTCGCGTTCCTCGCGGAGGCCGCCGTCGCTTACGGTGACAGCCGCTCCCGGGCGCAGGTCCGTGAGCTTCTCTCGGAGCACGCCGGGCGCAACCTCATCATGGGTCCGTTCATCGCTGTGTTCGGGGCTGCCGACAGGCTCCTGGGTGCGCTCGACTCGTTGCTCGGCCAAGGCGACCCCGACACCGCGTTCATTGCAGCCCTCGAGCTCGACCAGCGACTGGGCGCGGGGCTGCACGAGGCGCACACGCTCACCGAGTGGTCCCTTCACGTGCGGCGGGCCAGACCGAGGGACCCCGAGGGGCTGGCTCTGGCGATCCGGGCCCGGGAGATCGCCGAGGCCTCAGGACTCGTTCGAGTGCTCGCCCGGCTCGACGCCGGCTCCTCGGGACCGGTGCCCGCGGGCCTGACGCCACGCGAGCTCCAGGTCATCGGGCTGCTCGCGGAGGGCTGCAGCAACCGCGCCGTGGCAGAGCGACTCGGGATCACCGAGAACACGGCGGCGAACCACGTGCGCAGCATCCTGGCCAAGACCGGCTCCGAAAACCGCACGCAGGCGGCGCGGTATGCCACCGACCACGGGCTGGTGGGTTGAGGTGGGCCGGTGCTCAGCCCACGACGGGAACGAGCAGTCCTTGCGACGTGACACGCGAGCCGAGCTCGACGATGACGTCCGCTGGCAGGCCGGCTCGCAGTGCCGCGGCCACGATCGCCTCGGGCGAGTCGGCCTCATAGAGGCAGTAGGTCTTTCGCTTGTCGGCCGACAAGAAGGAGTAGAGCCACCGCACCCCCTCCTCGTCGTTGACGCGGTTGACCGCAGCGCCGACCTCCAGAGTGGGCTCGATCTGCTCCGCGAACCGCCGTTCGACCATGAAGATGGGCACGTCAGCCTCCTCGCGTGGGGGGACCGAGCCTACGCCTGCCGCCCACGCGTGTCAGCCGGTTTTCGCCGACCGTGACTCGCGTTGCGCCCTGAGGTCGACGCGTTTGGCCGACACCGTGGCCGCGTGCTCTTGGCGCGCCATCGACTCCAGGTCCTCGAGCACCATGTCGATGTGGACGGGCACCTGGAGGGTGTCAGCGCCGTAGTGGGCGATCTCGTCCAGGGCGAGGTCCAGGAGTCGGCTGAAGGTCGTCGGCCGGTCGAGGACTCGCACCACGCCACCGCCATCGACGAGGTAGTTGGACCGGTCGGCACGGACCCCCGCCCGCCGCAGGATGCGGTGCAGCTCGTCGAGCACCTGCACGGCCGTGGTGGGGTCGTTGATGCCGGGGGAGAGGGCCCGCTCGGCGATGTCGACGAGCTGGCGCACCCCGAACTCCGGGTCCTGGTGCATCGTGCGGTCCCGGCCCAGTCCGAAGGCAGAACGCACCTCCCCGACGACGTCGTCGTCCGCGTGGGCGCCGTGCACCACGGCGAGCGACTGGCCTCGGTGCCGCACCTCACCCAGCCTGGTCCGGAGCTCCACCACGACCCCGGCCTCGCTGGCCCGCTCGACCAGGTGGGAGTAGTGGATGCGCTGCACGGTGCCGTGGCCCTCCCCCGTGGTCACGACCACTGAGGGTCCCGGCGCCTGCGACCACGTGGGGGGGATCGCAGAGGCGTCGTCCCACTCCGAGTCCTTGCCGCGCTCCAGGGACTGCACCGTGCGCGCTGCGATGCGGTCGATGACCTGGCCGACCTGGATGGACTGGGTGATGTCATGGATGAAGGCGAAGAACAGCGCCACGCTGGCAAGCACCAGGACGAAGGCGGCGGTCACCGACAGGGAAGGGACGAAGGGTGAGTCCCCGCCTCGCACTCCGCGCAGCACGACGAGCGAGAAGACGAAGGAGGAGGTGAAGACACCCAGGGTCACCTGGGTGATCCGGCTGGCCAGGAACTGGCCCAGCAGCCGCGGGGTGAACTGGCTGCTCGCCAGCTGCATGACCACCATGGTGATCGAGAAGACCAGGCCGGTGACCGAGATCATCGCGCTCGCAATGGTGCTGAGCAGGCTCCGGGCCGAGTCGGCGTTGCCACCGAAGAGGTAGGGCAGGTTGCCGCTGAGGTGTGCATCGATGCGCGGCAGCAGCAGTCCGAGCAGCAGCGAACCGGCGCAGATCAGGGAGGGCAACACCCAGAAGGGGGACCACAGGCGCTCCCACCAGCCCACCGTGTCGGGGTCGCCCACCGGTCCCACCGTGCGCCGCACGGAGCCCGGCCCGGTCTCGTCCTCGTCGTGTCCCACGCGCCGATCCTGCCACTCCCCGGCGTGGGGTGGTGGGCATCACGCTTCGACGATGGTGACCCGATGGCGAGCACTTGACATGATGGATGGCGGCCCGAGAAGGGCGCACCGACCCACACACCAAGGAAGAGGACGAGGCACGCATGAAGATCGTGGTCTGCGTCAAGCACGTCCCGGATGCCCAGTCCGAGCGCACGTTCC
>JBDSNZ010000021.1:0-5135 GCA_039915055.1 Ornithinibacter sp. | reverse complement strand
CCAGGTCCGGGTTGGCGTCCTCGATGCTGTAACCGGGGAAGAACAGCCCATCTGCCGGACCAACCGGTGCCGTGAACCACTGGTCGCCCGTGCCCGCGACTCGGAGCCCGAACTCGACGCCGTTGCGCGCCATCGCTGTGACGAGGGTCGAGCCCTCCACGCCGATCGCGGCGTCCATCGCAAGCTTTGCGGCCGCCATCGATGCGTTCAACGCGAAGTGGTCATTTCCCGCAAGGAACGTCAGGACCTCCACGCCCTGCCCTTGCTGCGCCAGGACGGGCGCGAGCCGGCGGGTGAGCAGGCTGGTGGCTGCCATGTTTCGGTTGTGGCCCTCATCGCCCATGGCCAGTGCTTGGCCGATCAGGGAGGTGATGTCGATTGGGCCGTAGGCCTGCAGCGCCGCGTCCATCACCGGTCCGAGGACGTCTCGCATCCACCGCAGCCGGTCGATGACCTCTTCGTCGAACGCCCCGAAGCGCAGGACCTTGCCCAGTCCCTCGTTGAGAGTCGCGAAAGCACGTCGGCCGTCGTCTTCGACGATGAGTACCGGCATTGAGGGTGCGATCACTCCCGCCATGGGGCCGACTGCGCCGTGGTGGTGGCACGGTTCGACCCGGACGTCACCGGTGGCGAGGAGGCGTTCCGCCTCGTGCTGGTCGCTGGCCCATCCCTCGAAGATTGCTGCCCCGATGAGTGCCCCCCGCATCGGTCCGCACATTCTGCCGATCTCGATGGGCGGCCCGGCGTGGAGCAGGAGCCTGCCCTCGGCCAAGGCGGGTATGGCCTCTCTCGCGGGTCGGACCTCGATGAGCTGGGGGCGCACCGCATGTACCGCGCTGATCGCCCGGGTGTTCGCCTCGCGCGTCACCTCATCGTCCAAGGTGACCGCCAGCCGCGCGGCTTCCGCGTCTCCGAAGGCGGGCGGACGCCAGTCGAGCTGGATGACGTCGCCGCTGGGGACGCCCTCGACTATGACGGGCAAGCCGACGTTGATGACCCGGACTCCACCGGTGATCATGCGTTCTCCTCGTGGTTGGTGCTCGCACGATTTCCCACGAGCTCGATGGCCGAGCGGGCGGCTGCGGCATTGGATGGGTGGACGAGCACGCCAGCTGATTCCAGGATTGCGCGTTGGGCGTCGAAGCCCTGAGGGTCGGCGGCAGTGCCGCAGACGGAGGCGAGCACGACCAGTTCACGACCGTCCTGCTCAGCGGCTGATCTGGCGGTGCGGACGGCATCCGCCAGTGGCGTTGCGGGATCGGCTGAGGCTCCGTGTCCGAGCACCAAGTCGACCAGCAGGATGCCGATGTGAGACTGACTGCCCACCTCGGCGACACGGTCAGCCCGCGCTGCCGGGTCGATCATGGGGTGAGGGCGACCGGTGGTGTACTCGTCGTCTCCGAGGTCGAGCACCTGCGCCTGGACACCTTCACGGCGCAAGATGATCGACGTCTCGGCCGCGAGGGTGCCCCCGGTGTAGAGCCCGAGGACCCCTGGGGCACCGGGCGCGGGCGGCAACGTCGGGCTCGCGCCCACGTCCAGCGGGTGGCCTGCGAGCCGGGCCGCGGCCTGCGCACCTCCTTCGAGGGTTCCGCGCACGGCAACCGGCCCGTCATCGGAGTCCGCCACACCGAGCAGGCAGGCCACTGCCGGCTTGCCCAGGTCGGCCATCCGCGCCAAGAGGCCGGAGGCCACAACGGAGCAAGGCGGCTTGGAGACGACGACGACCACCTGGGTCGCCTCGTCCTTCGCCAAGATGGTCAAACCCAGGTCGGTCATGACTCCGCCGACCTCAGCGGACAGGTCACGCCCGCCGACACCGATCAGCTGCGACACCCCCGAACCTGCACGGTCGAGCAGGGTGGAGATCTCCTGAGCCCCGGTGCCGGAGGCGGCGACGATGCCGACAGGCCCCGGGGTCACCACGTTTGCGAAGCCGAGAGGAACGCCGTCGATGATCGCGGTCCCACAGTCGGGGCCCATCATCAGGAGGCTGTTGTCGACAGCGAGCGCCTTGAGTCGGACCTCGTCCTCGAGCGCGACGTTGTCGGAGAAGCAGAAGACATGCAGACCGGCCTTCAGCGCCTGCTCCACGGCGATCGGCGCATAGGTCCCTGGCGTGGAGATGGTCGCCATCGTCGGCCGGTCTCTGCCATCTCGCTGCGCTGCAGCCAGGCCCTCGGCGATCGTCCGAGCGGCCTGCTCGGTGCGCGTTCCGTGCGTGTCCTCGACGGTGGTCAGAGATTGCTCGGCAGCCTCCAGTCCCGCAGTGACCACCTCATCGTCGACGCCCCGGACGACGATCACGAGGTCATCGGGTGCCGCCTGCAGGTCCGGCGGTCGCATGCCGGAGCGTTCGAGGATCTCCAGGTTGGCCGGGGTGGCCATCACCGCCCCCACACGAATGATTCCGTCGTGCTTCTCGACGGATGCCGCCATGGCCATGAGGGTGACCGAGTCCCGGTAGAGCCGCGGGAAGACTTTCGCTCCGAGGGTGGTGTCGTGGGTGGCGCTCATGCGCTCCTCCTGTCTGTTGCTGGGATGGTGAAGGTGCCCGTGCGAGATCCTGGAACGGCTGGTTGCTCCACTGGGGCGTGGGCTGAGCCAAGGGGCATGGCGCTGAGGGCTCCGGCAGCCACGCCGGCCGCGAGGTCCAGACCGGAACTGGCTCCCCACGCGCGGGCTTGTTGCATGGCGCGAGGAACGCGACTGCTGTCGCTGAGCGCATCGAGCAGGGAGTGCACCCGCTCGGCGAACTCACCGCCAATGGCGGCGCTGAGGTCGTGCCGGGAAGTCGTGGTCGTGCGATGCAGAAACGATGGAAGCGCGCTCCGCAACAGCGCGGCCGCGTGGCCAGCCGCTGTTCCCACCCGGTCAAAGGCGGCGATGACGCCCACGATCACGTCGTCCCCCGCTGGGGTCGAGCCAGGTCCTGCTCCGACCAGTTCGCGAAGGTACCGGTGACAGGCGAGGTGGTCCTCTGCGACCGCCGCGACCGCAAGCGTCCGGGCGTCACGCCTCTGCGGGCTGGAAGTCATCGGGCCGTGGCCCGCGGCTGAAAGTCCAGCGACGAAGGCGCCCATCGCGGCGACGGCCGTGGCGTCGATCTGCGCAGGCACGACGGCGAGGCTCAGCCGGCTGACGACGTCCTCGCCCAGTGATCCCCACGGGGTGAAGTCCACGGGGGCGCTGTGTCGCGCCAGGGCCGCGACGGCGAGCAGGTCGCCGGGAGCGGGTAGGCAGACTCCACCGGGCACCAGCCCATGGTCGCCACTGGTCACTGGCAGAAGCCGCCCAGAACGGACATCGGCGAAGAGCACCACTGTCGTTCCGACATGGATCGCGAGCCCGCGGGGGACCGCGTGCCACGGGGCCGGGCCCGCAGGGATGCGGACTGCCTTCGCAACCGGTACGCCCACGTTGGCCATGTTGTCCAATCTACGGGCCCCTCCTATCGCAGCACAGCGTGCATGATGGACCCCAATCATCACCAAACATGTCCACATCGGACAAGGGAGCGACAATGAGCGTCATCACCGTTCGCGAGATCTTGACTCTCTCCCCGCTCGCCGGCACCTACGTTCTGGCCGGGGCGGCCGGCCTGGACCGGGCTGTGACCGGGGTCAACGTGATGGAAGTCCCGGACATCGAGTCCTATGTGAAGCAAGGCGAAGTGCTGCTCACCACCGCGTACCCGGTCAGGGACCGACCGGAGCGCCTGGTGGAGCTCGTTCCCGAACTCGCCGCTCGGGGTCTGGCCGCTCTCGCCATCAAACCGATGCGATACCTCGAACGGCTCCCGGACAGGCTCGTGGAGGTCGCCGACGAGCTCGACTTTCCGGTGCTGATCGTCCCCGACGACACCTCCTTCAACGAAGTGATCGGGGCTGTGCTCGCGGTCGTTCTCGCCGACTACGGAGCTGACCCCGCCCGTGCCGAGGCGATCCGCGAGCGACTCACGGGTGTCGCGCTTTCAGGTGGGGGACTGGAGGAGATCGCCCGCACCCTCGCCGGAGCACTGGACCGACCGGTCTCCGTACTTGACGATGACGGCGTCGTCCTCGGCGGCCGGCGCGAGGAACCAGCACGCCGGGACACCCATGATGGCTCCGAGGTGAGCGTCACCGTTGAAGGTCCGGGCGACCCAGAAGTGTGGCGTTTCCCGATCAGCGTCGCCGGTGTCCGGCGAGGTGAGGTCGTCGTCGCAGGGGAGACCGAGCCCACCCTGGGACAGCGGCGACTTATTCGTCAGGCCTGCTTCGCGGCAGGGATGTTCCTCGCGCAGGCCCTGGCGAGCATCGAACTGGACCGGCGCCTCCGCGTGCTGTTCCTCGAGGAGCTCATCACTGGACCGCGGATGGACGAGGCCGCGCTGGTACAACGTGGTCGGTTGTTCGGGTGGCAGCTCGACGGACCGCGGTGTGTCCTGGTCGCTTCGTGCACGAACGAGTTGTCGGAGCCAGCCGTTGCCGCAGCAGCACCCACTGCACTCGGCGAGGACGCCCTCGCCTGGTGTCGAGGTCGTCGCGTCATCGCGATCGCCCGCGCCGGGGGGACCGATCGGGCGGACACACCCCTGGAACATCGATGGCAGACCGAACTGCTCAGACACGGGGCGGGCGCGGTCACCGTCGCGTCCGGCTCGGTCGCGGCCTCTCCAGCCGGGCTGACGCACAGCCACGACACCGCCCAGGAGTCGCTCCGGATCGGGCAGATGACGGGGCGGGTCGCCGTCAGCCACGCGGATCTCGCGTTCGAGCGACTGCTCCTCGCTGCCCCCCAAGCCCAAGCGCGCTCGTTCGTGGACCAACAGATCGGTGCGCTGGTCCAGCACGACGCGAAGACCGGCAGCGACCTCACCCACACCCTGGGCGTCTTTCTCGGGCTCGGCAACGCAGCAGAAGCCGCCCGACGGTTGTACGTCCACTACAACACGATGAAGCACAGACTCCAGCGCGTCAGTGAGCTCACTGGCGCAGACCTCGCAGACCCGCGCACCAGGATCGTGCTCGCAGTGGCACTCGAGGTCAGCGGGTTGCTGAAGGACCTCGAGGGGGCCAACGCGGCATCCAACGAATGAGCCCGCGACCTGGTCCCAGAAGATCGGCATCTGCTCGAGCGCCTGAGCAAGTGAG
>JBDSNZ010000133.1:0-3476 GCA_039915055.1 Ornithinibacter sp. | reverse complement strand
ACCCCCGCCGCGGGCACCACCACAGTGGCCAGCGCGCCACCGTGCTGACGCGGGAGGGGTCCAGGTCCGCGAGGCGCTCCACCAGCACCGCCTCCACCAGGGCGCACGCCCGCACGTCCAACCCCGCACACGCGGACACCACCTTGCGCGCGGTGCCCGGGTTCACCCCACCACCGAGCACCGCTGCGAGCAGCCGGGGGAACCGGTGGGCGAGGTCGGCGCCGAGCTGCACCCGCTGACCCGCGACCCCGACCGTGGACCCCGTCACCAACGCGACCTCCGTGGGCGCCATCGCGTCGATGAACCCCACCGGGTGCTTCACCTCCACCAGAGCCCGCGACGTCAACCGGTGCTCATGAGAGGCCGCGTGAGCACCAGCGAGCAGCACCACCGCCTCCGCAGCGTTCACCACCCTTTGCCCCACACCCGCCAGCACCAGCAGGTCATCCACCCCCAGCTCCGACCCGACCTGCCCGACCTCGACACCGATCGCGGACACCTCCGCCCGCAGCGCAGCCAACCGCACCGCCAGACCCGCGACCCGCGGATCTGGCACACCCACGTCAGCGCACGGCGCGCGCTCCTCGCGCGACTCGATCTGGGTGCTGGACATGCCCCAATCCTCCTCGCACACCTGTACGAACGCAAGGCCTGATCGTGCGGTGTTCGCTTGCAGCACAGCGTGGTTGGTCACTACACCGGGCCACCGACAAGCCTCGATCAGCCTGAACGCCGACCCCTCAGTCGCGGGTGGTGGCCGCCAGTGCCTCGAGGAGGGAACTGGCGTCGGGCGCGGCGCGGACGAGGTCGCCCACCCCCGCCTCGGTGCCCTTGTGCGGATCGAGCATCGGCACCCGCTGCAGGGTGCGTTGCCCAGCCACGTCGAAGATGACCGAGTCCCACGAGGCAGCGACGACGTCATCGGGAAAACGGCTCAGGCACATCCCCCTGAACCAGGCGCGCGTGTCCGTCGGTGGTGAGTCGACCGCGGCCTGCACGTCAGCCTCGTCGACGAGCACCTCGAGCCGGCCGTTGGCCACCAAGCGGTGTGCCAGACCACGATCCGCACGCACGTCCGACCACTGGAGGTCGACGGCCTTGAGCCGGGGGTCCCCCCAGCCCAGGGAGTCCCTCTCGCGGTAGCCCTGCAGCACCGCGAGCTTGGCGACCCAGTCGACCTCTCGGCGCGCTTCCATCGGGTCGCGGCCGAGTCGGTCCAGGACGGTGCCCCACCAGTGCATGACCTCCACGGTGTCGGGGTCCGGCTCCCCGGCATACCGCTCCTGAAGGTAGGCCGCAGCGAGGTCGTGGTACTCCCACAACAGCTCCAACGCGCTCAGCCGGCGACCGTCGACGAGCTCCACCATGGCACGCAACGTCGGGTCGTGCGAGACCTCCTGCAAGGTGTCAACGGGCCGCCGCACCGTGAGGTCGTACCGGAAGGCTCGGTCCTCGATCATCGCCAGCACGAGCGAGGTCGTGCCCATCTTGAGGAGGTTGGCGACGTCGCAGTGGTTGGCGTCCCCGAGGATGACGTGCAACCGTCGGTAGAGGTCGGCGATCGCGTGCGGCTCGTCTCGGGTGTTGATGATCGGGCGCTTGAGGGTCGTCTCCAGGCCCACCTCGACCTCGAAGAAGTCGCTGCGCTGAGCCAGCTGGTAGCCCGTCGTGCGCGAGTCGACCCCGATGCCCACCCGACCAGAGCCGCACATCACCTGCCGCACCACGAAGAACGGGGTGAGGTGACGGACGATGTCGGCGAAGGGTGTGGAGCGGGCCATGAGGTAGTTCTCGTGGGTGCCGTAGGAGGCACCCTTGCCGTCGGTGTTGTTCTTGTAGAGGTTGACTCCCGGCGGCACCGTGGCCAGCCGCGCCACGGCCTCACGCATGACCAGCTCGCCCGCCCGGTCCCAGGTGACGGCGGCACGCGGGGTGGTGACCTCCGGCGAGCTGTATTCCGGATGGGCGTGGTCGACGTAGAGCCGGGCCCCGTTGGTCAGCACGACGTTCGCGAGGGTGGGGTCCTGCACGTCGGTCAGCTGGCTGGGGTGCGCCGTGCCCCGACCCATGTCGAACCCGCGCGCATCACGAAGGGGCGCCTCGTCGGAGTAGTCCCAGCTGGCCCGAGCCGGGCGGATCCCGCGAGATGCCGCGTATGCCGTGACGACGTCACCCGATGCCACCATCGGGTTGGCGGTGGGGTCGCCGGGGACGACGATGCCGTACTCGGTCTCGATCCCCATCACCCGTCGCACCGTCATGGGTCGACCATACTGACCGGATGCGCTCATACCGCGGGATGTCTCCTGTCACCGCCCTGATCGTCGCTGCCATCGACCGGTCCCGCACTCCCATCGAGGAGATGGACATCGACGACATCAACGAGGCGCGCACGCGGGTGATCCCGGTGAACCGGGTGACCGCTCGGCTCACCGGCCGGGTCGACCCTGCCGTCGGGATCACCTACGGCACTGCGCCGGCACGCGATGACCACGAGATCCCCCTGCGCATCTACCGTCCCCGAGCTCTCCCGGACTCCCGGGACGACATCCCTGTGGTGATGTGGTTCCACGGCGGGGGCTGGGTGCTCGGCACCGTCGTCGACGACGACCCCGTCTGCACGCTCATCGCGGCAGCGGTCGGCTGCGTGGTGGTGTCGGTGGACTACCGGATGGCTCCGGAGCACCGGGCGCCGACCGCCGCGCACGACTGCGTGGACGCGACGACCTGGGTGCAGGTGTCCGGGGATGCCTTGCGCGCCGACACCTCCAAGATGGCCGTCTCGGGCGACGCGGCCGGCGGGAACCTTGCGGCCGTGGTGGCGCAGGTGATGCGCGACGCCGGCATGACCGCCCTGAGGCACCAGGCGCTGATCTACCCAGCCACCGACCTCACGATGTCCTCCCCGTCGATCGCCGAGCACGCCAGGGGCGGAATCATCACGCGCCGCTCGATGGACGCGTTCCTCGACCACTACGTCGCCCCGGGAGCCGACGTCCGCGAACCACTGCTCTCCCCGCTGTTCGGGAACCTCCAGGGGCTGCCCCCGGCACTGATCCAGACCGCGGACCTGGACCCGCTCCGTGACGACGGCATCCGGTATGCCGCTGCCCTGAAGGAAGCAGGTGTCCCCACCCGGGTGACGAACTACCTCGGCGTGCCGCACGGGTTTGCCTCCTTCCCCGGGGTCAACCCAGCCGGTCGGCAGCAGCGGTGGGAACTGGTCCACGAGCTCTCGACTGCGTTGGCCTGAGTGACCCGCGGATAGGCTGTTCACATGCGGGACATCGTCGTGTTCTCGGGGTCGGCCCATCTCGGTCTCGCCCACCGGATCTGCGACCGTTTGGGCGTGCCGCTGTCCGAGGCGGTGATCAGCCGGTTCAGCAACGACTGCCTCCAGGCGCAGCTCCTCGCGAACTGCCGCCAGCGCGACGTCTACATCGTCCAGCCGCTCGTGCCGCCGACCCAGGACTCGC
>JBDSNZ010000221.1:0-24350 GCA_039915055.1 Ornithinibacter sp. | reverse complement strand
CAACCCTCCTCGCGGTGGGGTGCCCCGGGTGATGACACGGCCGTTCCCGACCCGGAGCGGCAAGCGCGAGCCGAGGAGTCCCGGTCATGACGGCCACCCCGACGAAGTCCACCGCTGCGGTGTGGCGGCCCGGCGACCCGGCTGGTCGTCGGCGGTTCGTCGACATCGGCGGGCTCACCCTCGAGCGCGGTGGGGTGCTTCCGCAGGTGCGGGTGGCCTACGAGACGTGGGGGACCCTCTCGCCCTCGCGCGACAACGCGGTCCTCGTCGAGCACGCGCTCACGGGGGACGCCCATGTGGTGGGCGAGGTTGGCCCCGGGCATCCCTCACCGGGCTGGTGGCCGGGCCTGATCGGTCCGGGGGCGCCCTTGGACACCGACCGGCTCTTCGTGGTCGCCACCAACGTGCTCGGCGGGTGCCAGGGCACGACCGGCCCGTCGTCCACTGCTGCGTCGGGATCCCCCTTCGGCGGGTCGTTCCCGTTCGTGACGATCCGCGACCAGGTCGCGGTGGAGGCGGCCGTCGCGGACGCGCTCGGCATCGTGAGGTGGCACGCCGTCCTCGGGGGCTCGATGGGGGGCATGCGGGCCCTGGAGTGGGCGGCCTCGCTCCCGGACCGGGTGGAGCGAGCGCTCGTGCTCGCGTCGACGCCCTACGCGACCGCAGACCAGGTGGCCTGGTGCCAGCCACAGCTGCTCGCGATCCGCAGCGACCCGGCATACCGCGGTGGTGACTACTACGACGCGGGGGAGGGGCCGGTCACGGGGATGGGCATCGCGCGACGCATCGCCCACACGACCTACCGCCACGAGGAGGAGCTCGACGAGCGGTTCGGCCGCAGGGCTCGCCCCGGTGAGGACCCCCTCGGTGGAGGAGGCCGTTTCGACGTCGAGAGCTACCTCGACCACCACGCGACCAAGTTGACCCGCCGGTTCGACCCGAACAGCTACGTCGTGCTCACCGAGGCGATGAACAGCCACGACACCGCCCGCGGGAGAGGGGATCTCGTGCAAGCGCTCCGC
The DNA here is from genome assembly GCA_039915055.1 of Ornithinibacter sp. GTDB lineage: Bacteria > Actinomycetota > Actinomycetes > Actinomycetales > Dermatophilaceae > Fodinibacter. The sequence continues at coordinate 23,328 of JBDSNZ010000221.1, read as the reverse complement.
TCCTTCGGCGGAGAGCTGCACGTCGCCGGTGTCACGACCGACCGGCTCTACCCCCTGCGGCTCTCCGAGGAGCTGGCGGGTGCAAAGCCGGGGTCGACCCTCTCCGTCATCGAGTCGCGGCACGGCCATGACGGGTTCTTGGTCGAGACGGACCAGGTGGGCGCCGTGATCGCCACGGCCCTGCGCAGCGAGTGAGCGCGTCTCTGCGGTACCGTCCAAGCGAAACCGCCGTCGGCTCCAGGGAGACATCGTGACCATCGTCGTTGGATTCGTCCCCACCAAGGAGGGTCGGGCTGCGCTCTCCCGCGCGGTCGAAGAAGCGAGGACCCGGCGGACGAGCCTGGTCGTCATCAACTCCAACCGCGGCGGGCGCGACTTCGACGACGAGACCACCAAGACGGCAGAGGCCGAGCTGCAGCGCTTCAGCGACGAGATGGACAACGACGGCCTCGACCTCGAGGTGCGCCAGCTCGTGCGAGGCAATGAGCCGGCTGAGGACCTCATCGCCGTGGCCAAGGAAACCGATGCGGACCTCATCGTCATCGGTCTGCGACGACGCACGCCGGTGGGCAAGCTGATCCTGGGCTCCAACGCCCAGCGGATCCTCCTCGACGCCCCCTGCGCAGTCCTGGCCGTCAAGGGCTGAGCCGGGCCGGGCGCCCGTCGTGGAGGGCATTACGCGGGCACCTCTCGCACCGCCGCCCCCCGCGGATGTGGAGTCCGGTGGCTCGCGACTTATAATGATAGTGCGCACCAGGGTCAGGGCCGGGCCGCTCGTCGGTTCCAGGCCTCCGACACGGTGTCGCACAGGACCCCCATCGCCGTCGCCGGTTCGCGAGTTTCCGCGCCCGGTCCGGCCATCCGCGACGAAAGGTAGTCGGTGTCGCCTGTGTCCCCGAACGCGTCCACCCCCAGCGCACTCCCTCAGGAGTTCTCCCACGCCGCTCTCCAGTCCCTCGTGCGCAAGGGTCGGACCACCGGCTCGGTGACGGGCCAGGAGGTCGCTGACGCCCTGCGGGCAGCAGACGTCAAGCCGGCCCGGGGCCGCGTGGTGTTGCGCGCGCTGCAGGAGCAGGACATCACGGTCTCGATGGACACCACGGCGACCGGTGTCGCAGCTGCGGACACGCGGACGGCGAAGAAGGCGGCAGCCCGCTCCACCACAGCGAAGAAGGCGTCGCCGAAGTCCGAGGCGTCCACGCCGGCGGCGACGACGAAGACGGCTGCCGCCAAGACTGCGGCAACGAGGACGGCCGCGACAAAGACTGCGGCGACGAAGGCGACCGCCAGCGAGACGCCCGCGACCAAGACTGCAGCGACCAAGACTGCAGCGACCAAGACTGCGGCGACCAAGACTGCGGCGACCAAGACTGCCGCCGCGAAGACCGCCCCCGCAAAGACCGCCCCCGCGAAGACTGCGGCGACCAAGACGGCCGCGACGAAGACCGCCCCCGCGAAGACTGCCCCCGCGAAGACTGCGGCGACCAAGACGGCCGCGGCGAAGACCGCCCCCGCGAAGACTGCGGCGACCAAGACTGCCGTCGCGAACGCCACGACCACTCGGGAGGCGGCAGCGGCGGCGTCCGAGGGTGTCGCAGCCCCGGCGAAGAAGTCCGCCCCACGCAGGACGGCCGCCAAGAAGGCTGCCGTCGCGGCAGCGGTCGAGGTGGAGGAGAGCGACGATGGCGCCGAGGACGGCGACGACGGCGACACCGCCACCGAGCCCACCGGCGAAGGCGCTCGCGCGAAGACCGCCTCCCAAAGCGGGGAGTCCGCGGGATTCGTCATCCGTGACGACGACGAGGACGACGCACCGGCCCAGCAGGTCGTCACCGCAGGCGCGACTGCGGACCCGGTCAAGGACTACCTCAAGCAGATCGGCAAGGTCGCCCTCCTCAACGCCGAGCAGGAGGTCGAGCTCGCCAAGCGGATCGAGGCCGGTCTCTTCTCGGAGGAGAAGCTCAACTCGGGCGACAAGATCGACATGAAGCTCAAGCGTGAGCTCTGGTGGATCGCCCAGGACGGCAAGAAGGCCAAGAACCACCTCCTCGAGGCCAACCTGCGACTCGTCGTGAGCCTCGCCAAGCGCTACACCGGTCGCGGGATGCTCTTCCTCGACCTGATCCAGGAGGGCAACCTCGGCCTGATCCGTGCGGTCGAGAAGTTCGACTACACCAAGGGCTACAAGTTCTCCACCTACGCGACGTGGTGGATCCGCCAGGCGATCACCCGTGCGATGGCCGACCAGGCCCGCACCATCCGGATCCCCGTGCACATGGTCGAGGTCATCAACAAACTGGCCCGTGTCCAGCGCCAGATGCTTCAGGACCTCGGGCGCGAGCCCACCCCCGAGGAGCTCGCCAAGGAGCTCGACATGACGCCCGAGAAGGTCGTCGAGGTCCAGAAGTACGGCCGCGAGCCCATCTCGCTGCACACCCCCCTCGGCGAGGACGGCGACAGTGAGTTCGGTGACCTCATCGAGGACTCCGAGGCCGTCGTGCCGGCGGATGCCGTGAGCTTCACCCTGCTGCAGGAGCAGCTGCACTCGGTGCTGGACACGCTCTCCGAGCGCGAGGCAGGGGTCGTCTCCATGCGTTTCGGCCTCACCGACGGCCAGCCCAAGACACTCGACGAGATCGGCAAGGTCTACGGCGTGACCCGCGAGCGGATCCGCCAGATCGAGTCCAAGACGATGAGCAAGCTGCGCCACCCCAGCCGCAGCCAGGCTCTGCGCGACTATCTGGACTGACCGGCGTGGCTCCTCGGAGCCATCGTCGCAGGTCAGACGAGAGTTTGTTTGGCCGCGCAGGTTGACCAGCGCTCTGCATAGCGCTCCTAGTCCAGCTATCACCTCGTCTGGCGAAGGGTGTCGGCAGAGTCTCTCGGAACGTGCTCCGGGCCGCACGTGAATGTTGCCAACACAGGCCGGCGGATGACGGAGAAAGTCAGACCGCCGAGTCACACTTGGCTTATGAGCACGGCAGCACTTCCCCGTGTCAACGGCCGGCATCGCAACAAGTGCCCTCGCCGCGGCACGACGCAACTTGGCCGTCGAGCTGCGCAACCAGGGCTGCAGCTACGAGGACATCGCTGTCGAGATGGGTTACGCCAACCGCGGCACCGTCTACGCGCTCGTCCGCTAGGCACTGGCCAACCACGAGGCTGACGGCGTAGAGCACTTCCGGGACGTCGAGATGGCTCGGCTGGATCGGCTCACTCACTCGTTGGAGGCTCGCGTCGACGCCGGCGAAGTTGAGGCGATCACTGAAGCCAGGAGACTGACAGAAGCGCGGATGAGGCTACTCGGACTCGGCTCGGGCAGGCCGCCGCAGCCCGCACCATGCCTGACCGTGGTCTGCTCATGTGCGCCCGGGTCGGGGCATCGACGCGGCCCGAATTATCGGCTGGGCAAGTCACCCTGGCTGGATGAGTAGGCAACGAGGCTGCGGCGACGTGGTTGCATGCCTCGTTGCCTCTGACAACGCCCTGCCTCCTCCACCCTGCGCAGCGGGAACGACCGGCGCAACCGGTCCTGCCGGGTCGACGGCAGATGGCTCGCGTTCGAGCACCCGTGGGCCGACGTCACCGGTGCATCCCGCACTGGCCCTGCTCCGACTCTCCGAGGCCACGCCATCAGGCACGCCCGCAAGCTCGGCGGCGCGTTCTCAGTCAAGGATATGTCAGTGCACAGCGCTCCTGAACTGCAGGTTCACCACGCACGACAGCGCAGCGCTCAGCCGTTCCTACTGCGGGAATGGTCGGACAGCCACGGATCTGACGCCACACTCGTCGTGGGCCCAGTGTTCCGGGGGTTGAGGCCCGTCGCCTCCCTCGGTTCAACCGGGTGGGACCAGGCCTGCGTCCTGGAGCTCCTTCCAAAGGTGCTCGGCCCTGCGGGCCTGACCATTGACGTTCAGGTGGTTGAGGTCCTCGCTGAGATCGGCGCGCGTGGCCTGCCAGGCGCTCGCGGGCTGTTCGGCGTAGCACCGCTCGATTGCCGCGCACGCGGTGGTCACCTGCGCCTCGAAGCCATCGAGAATCTTCTCCAGCCGCTTCTTTTCCACTGGCACGACACGACCCGTGGGATCAAAGAAGGCGCATGGACCGGTGCCCCCCGCGGCGGCGCGCTCCTCGGTGTTGAGAATGGCGACGTCGTTGTCCGGACTTCCCGCCGCCAGTACGAAGATCTTGCTACCCGGCAGCCCTTCCCCTAGACGACGAAGTACTTGGGCAAGGGCCATGCCGTAGGCATCGAATTGCGCGGTTTCCGCAGGACAGCTGATGTCGTTGTCGATGGTCGCCACGATCACCAAGCCAGGCGGCGGCGGATTCGCGAGAAGGCTGTCCGCCTGATAGGACAGCGACGCCACATCGGCCCCTCCCTGCGCGTAGTTGACAAACTTTCCCTGGGCGGCAGGGTTCTTCTCCAGCACGCGGGCGTAGACGCTGCGCACGACCGGGTTGCGGCCGGTGGCAAAGGAGCTGTTCAGGGCCGACTTTCCGCCTTCACCGCTCCCCTCACCTGTCAGTACGGAGTGGCCCAGCGCAGCAACCGACCCCGGATACCCGCTGTACACGGCGGTGGACGAAGGCGTCGCGCTCGACGCGGACCCCGAAGCGGCACCAGGCCCCACGCCAGGGGTCCTTTCGCCGCCACACCCGACCGTCGCGCTCACGCGCAGCGCCCCCAACACCAGGACAACGCGTCGGCGTGCCGTCAAGAACGCCCAGCTTGTGCGCAATGTCCGCTCCTCACGCTCACCCGCAGTGGGCTCGTGTTGATATCGGAGGTCAAATGACCACCATGGGTTCGGCAGTCCCGGAGGACGTGACGTCTGGGTGGACCATCCACACGTTCGGCTCCCAGTAGCTGCCGAGGTCGGCGGACCGGTCGATGTGCACCGGGGCCAGTCCGTCGGGAAAGACGTAGTCGCCGGAGTCGGGGAACGCCATCCCGGTCCAGCTCTCCCATTCGGTGACCGATCCGGTGATCCTCATCGACCTGGGCAGCGGGGTCGAGACCCGGGCACCGAGGCGCTCGTGCACCCGCATCCACGGGTCGAGCAGCTGCCCGTCCTCTCGACGCCACTGGATGTAGCGCTCGATCGGCGCGAGCGGATAACGGTCCTTCCACGAGGGTCGAACCGGCGCCACCACATGGGTGAGCCCTTGCCTCCCGGCGATCGTGCGCATCGCTCCGAGCAGCTGCTCCGCGAGGCCGCGCGCGCGGCCCTCCCGCGGCACGGCGGCCGCGAGAGCGCACAAGGTGTTCACCGGCCCCCCGCCTCGCGCGCGAGCGAAGATCTGCTCCATCGCGGAGTCGATCCCATCCGGTAGCGCTTCCCCGCGGCCCTCCCACCACAACGGGCCGGTGTTGGCTTCGGCAACCACCTCGTCGTTCGCCTCGTCGTAGAGCACGAACTGGAACTGCGGCAGGTCGGTGTCAAGGGAGCCCCACCACCGGTTCAGGACGTCACCGTGCAGGTTGTACTCGGGCCACACCTCCGCCGAGGGGATCCCGCGCTCCCAGAGGTCAGGCCGGTCGGCGGCGGTGTGCATCGTCACTGTGGGCATTGGTTCTCCTGTCGTGGGCGACTGCGAAACTGGGGAGGGCCGACGGATCCGAGCTGCGCGAGCATGGTGCAGGGAGTCACGTCGGACGCAGGCAGCTGCGCCGCGCGTCCTATGGCCGGCCCAGCCCTTGATCTCGGGCGATGATGATGGCTTGGGACCTGCCGTCGACGTGCAGCTTGGCGAAGATGGATGACAGGTGGTTTCCGACGGTCTTGTCCGACACGCCGAGGCGGGCGGCGATCATCGGGTTCCTCAGTCCGACCGCGACGAGATCCAGGACCTGCCGTTCGCGGTTGGTCAGCTGAGGCAACGGAGCGTTCACTGCGGGCTCGTGGCCGACCAGGCGAGCGAGCAGGCGGTTGGCGACCGAGGGTCCGAAGACTGCGCCTCCGGAGGCCACGTCGAAGATGGCTCGGGCGACGACGTCTTGGCTCGCACCTTTGAGGAGATAGCCGCGGGCTCCGGCACGCATGGCGTCGTAGACGTTGTCGTCGTCGTCGAACATCGACAGGACCAGCACCGCGACTTCAGGGGTGACCTTGGTGATCTGCCGGGTGGCTGCAACGCCGTCGAGATCGGGCATCTGCAGGTCCATGATCAGCACATCGGGCCGCAATGTCACGGCTTGCCGCACGGCCTCCCGGCCAGTGGAGGCCTCACCAACCACGCTCACACCGTCCAGCGAACCGAGCAGGGCTTTCAGTCCGTCACGCACGACGGGGTGGTCGTCGGCCAGCACGAGTCTGAGGGGTGCTGGGGTGGTCATTTGGCACGGTTCAGGACGACGTCGCGACTCATGGTGAGTTCCAAGTCCAAAGGCAGGATCGCGACTACTTTGCTCCCGCCGTTCGCCGGTCCTGCTGTCAGGGTGCCGCCGAGTTCGGCAGCTCGCTCGGCCATGCTGGTCAGACCGACACCGCGGACCCAGACGTCGTCAGCAGGTCCACCGTCGTCGAGAACGCTGAGGTGTACGGACAGCTCGTCGACCTGGATCGTGATCGCGGCGGTCCCAGCTGAGGAGTGCCGGACCACGTTGACCAACGCTTCTGTGGCGATCCGGTAGACGGCGACCTCGACTGCGGCAGGTAGGTCGGGCAACGTCGCCGGTGCCTCGATGTGGACCTGGAGTGGGCTGCCGTCGTGCCCGCGATCGAGGCGAGTGGCCTGCCTGCGTAAGGCCTCGATCAGTCCGTAGTCGTCAAGGACGGGAGGTCGCAGGTCGTACACGAGTCGGCGAACGTCCTCGAGGGCGTCGGCCGTCTCGGTGCGCAGCTGGCCGAGCAGTTCGACGGCCTCGGCCGGTTGCACGCGCACGTAGTTCAGGGCTGCGTCCGCTTTGAACCCGATGCCGGTGAGCAGTGGGCCCAGGCCGTCGTGCAGGTCTCGGCGCATCCGGCGCCGCTCCTCCTCGCGCCCGGAGACCATCCGGGCCCGCGCGGTGCGCAGCTCCTCGGCCAGCACCGTCGCATGCACCGCCAGGGCCACAGGTGCCGCGATCAGGTCCAGCAGGTCGCGGTCTTTGCGGGCAACTCGGTGGTCTCCCCTGCGAGCGCCCACGAGCAGCTCACCAACTCGCGCCCCGTCCCGCACCAGTGGCACGGTGTGGATCGCGCTGGGGGCGTCGCCGACGGCAGCCAGCTCCATGCCGTCGGAACGGATGGCGACGAACGGCAGCCGAAGTGACGCTGCGATTGCCGCCGCGAGGGCAGCAAGCCCGTCCGGGCCGTGCAGCCCGGACCCCACCCGGTCGAACACACGCCGCGGGTCCGAACGGTCGCCGTAGAAAAGCCGGTCCACGCGCGCTTGGAGCCATATCCGCAGTGGATGAGCGGCCAGTGCCACGACCGCGGTGGCCAGGACCGCGCTGGCCGGGCCAGCCAGCACCGAGCCCAGAACGCCAACGAGCCCTACGTAGAGCAGGCCTACGATTGCTGAGAGCACAGCCCAGGACACGCTGAGCGAGACCACCAAGCGGATGTCGAGCAGGTTGTACCGCAGCACGGCAGTCACGATGGCGGCTGGCACGAGCAGGACAACCAACAGCAAGAGCACCGACCCGACCCGCAGAAGGACCACCGGGGTGACGACGACAACGACGGCGATGCCGGCCAGGATCAACCACAGCAGCTGGCGACGGACGATCTCGTCCCCTCGCCGGTACCGCACGGCCAGCGACGCAACCACGGTGACCATGCAGGCGATGTGCAGGACCGCGACACCCGCCCACAACGCCCCGGCTTTCCCGTAACCGTCCCAGGCCCCCGCGTGCGGGAAGAGCCTGCCTCCGACCATCGACGACGCCGGGTCTGTGCCTGAGCCCAGCACGAACGCGACGCCGGTCACCACGACGACCACCGCCACCGGGCGCCATCGACGGGACGGCAACCGCCCGTCGGGGAAGAACAGTAAGGCGAGAAGGAAGCCCACACCGATCGACCACGGCCACGCCCAGCTGAATACCGTTGCGGCCACGCGCGTTGATGGCGACAGTCGGTCGGCCGCGCCGACCGCGAGGAGCGCCGTGGCAGCCACGCCGGTGGCTCCCTGTAAGACCCCGGAAAGGGCGAACAGCCAGCCCACGGGGTGGCGTGGACGGTGCCAGGCAAGCAACGCCCCACACCCACCGAAACAGGCGGCGATGGCCAGGTTGGTCAGGGCGAACGCGTCCGTGACATCCGTGAAGGACTGGTCGTTCCGCACCGCGACCACTGTCGCGCCGACGACCTCGACCAGGACCACGACCAGCAGCGTTGCCGCCAGCCACCGGAAGGTGGGCTCGCGCTTATGCCCTCGCGTCTCCACCGTCATGTCCTCATCATGGGTGCTCCCGCGAGCACCTCCTGCTCGACTGGGGAACTCTTTCGTGCCTGGCTCAGCGCTGCGACTCCGAGAAGAACCCAACACAGCTGCCAACCGGCCTCCGTCACCCACGACGGCCCCCAGTTCAGGGCCAGCAAGGGAACGAGGATGACCAGCGTTTCGTAGACCCCTTCCACAAGCAGCGGCCAGCGCCGCCACCCGGTCAACCGGCCCGCGTGCACGACGGCGTAGCCGGCCAGCAGGGCAGCCGGGTACGTGGCCAGACCCGCGAAGATCCCGACGCCGGGCGCCTCCCAGCCGATGGTCAGCTTGAGGAGCTGGCCGAGCACCAAGGCTCCCCACGCGAACACCAGGACGTGCATCGACCACCGCCCCACTAGTCCTTCGCCGGCGACCCCCGCCCGGTCCAGGAGGGCCAAGCCACCGAACAAGCACATCATCGCTACGAGAAAGCCGAACTGGTCGAGCGACCACTGCCAGGTGGCCGAACGCTCATGGAGCCCGGCCAGATACTGGAACGTCAGCAAAGGCTGCCACAGCAGACCCCCCAGCACCAGCGCGACACCGGCCAGGCGGGACGTGGCCACGAAGGGGTTCGCCGCGGCACGGCGGTGTCGGAGACCGAACATCAGCCCGGCCCCTCAGCCGCCCATAGGAACAGTGGCGATACAGGTGAACAGGTCGCCGTGCCCCCCGGCCAGACTCGATGCCACCGTACCGTACGTGGCCCCCCCGGAAGTCGCCAGCCCGGAGACGAACGATCCCAAGAATCCCGGCTCTGCGGCTGACAGGCCATGCGGGGTCCCACCCTGGTTCAGCTGGCCTGCGCAGCTCGACGCCGGGTTCGGCGACGACGCAGACGCCGGGGTGGGACTAAGAGCCAACAGGCCAACGACGGCTGAGCTGGCGACACCTAGAGTGATGCACTGCTTGTACACGGTGGCTCCTTTGTAGGGCGAACTAGTACCCCAAGCGTGGTCGCCGTCGCTTCCCGGCATGTAGGGCGCAGCCCCCAGATGACCCGGGATAATTCTGGGAAGCTGAGCTTGCGCGCAAGTAAGCAATCGCGCAGCGGAGGTCGCCATGCGGCTACTTGACACTGGTCGCGGGGTCGGTAAGTGGCCACACTCGGTCATCGGCGGGGAAGCTCTTTGCGGCTGCCCACCCGTGATGGGTGTGGCTCATGTCAACGCCGGGTGAAAACTGATCAGGTTTCGACGGTTGAATTTTGACCAGTTGGTTTGGTTGTCATGGTTCTTCGGGGGTGGCTGGGGGGACGCGGCCGAGGTCTCGGTCTTTGAGTCGGTAGGAGTCGCCGCGGAGGTTGACGATCTCGGCGTGGTGGACGAGGCGGTCGATCAGGGCGGCGGCGACGACGTCGTCGCCGAAGACTTCGCCCCAGCGGCTGAAGGGTTTGTTGCTGGTCACGATGAGGGAGGCGCGTTCGTACCTGGAGGCGACGAGCTGGAAGAACAGGTTCGCTGCTTCGGGTTCGAAGGGGATGTATCCGACTTCGTCGATGACGAGGAGGGGGTACCTGCCCAGGCGGCGGAGCTCGGCTTGGAGGTGCCCGTCGTGGTGGGCTCCGGCGAGGCGGTCGACCCATTGGGAGGCGGTGGCGAACAGGGTCCGGTGTCCGGCTTGGCAGGCGCGGATCGCGATCCCGGTTGCGAGGTGGGTTTGCCGGTGCCGGGTGGGCCGAGGAAGATCGCGTTGTCCTTGGCGGAGATGAAGTCCAAGGTGCCCAGGTGGGCGATGGTCTCGCGTTTGAGGCCGCGGGCGTGCTCGAAGTCGAAGTCCTCGAGGGACTTGCGGGAGGGGAAGCGGGCGGCGCGGATGCGGCCTTCTCCGCCGTGGGACTCCCGTGCGTTCACCTCGCGTTGCAGGCACGCGGTCAGGAACTCCTCGTGGGTCCAGGATCCCTCCCGGGCCCGCTCGGCCAGGCGTGGGATCGCCTCGCGCAGCGAGGGCGCCTTCAGCGCGCGGGTCAGGAACGCCAGCTCCGCGGTGACGTCCGTCTTGGTGGTCTTGGTGGCGGGCATCAGATCGCCTGCTCGCTGATCGCGTCGTACACCGACAGGTCCCGCTGCTGGACCTGCTCGGCTGCTGGCTCCCTGGGCACCAGGCGCCGGGCCCGGCGCAGCTTGATCGCGGCGTCGGCGTGGGCGGGGTCGGTGAAGGTCTGGTGCTTGGCCCAGGACCGTTCGTGCTCGGCGACGACCTGCCCGTCACACCTCGCTACGACCCGGTACAGGTTCACCGCGATCTCGATGCGGCGGCCGATGACGCCCGGTGGATGGAGTAGTCGTTGCCGTCGACGCGCACGTAGTGGTCCCGCGGCAGGCGGGTACCCAGGTGCCACCCGGTGACCGGCGCGACCGGTGGCAGCGCCATCATCGCGGCCTTGTCCGCCTCGACCCGCTCGGCGGGGGGGCAGCCCAGCACCCGCATCCTGCGAGTGTTGGATTTCGCGACCCAGGAGGAGAACTGGGTGTTGAAGTCGACCGGGCCGGTGAAGGACCGCCCGGGCAGGAACGAAGTCTCGTAATGGTCGTGGGTGCGCTCGAGCAGCCCCTTGGCCTCGGGGTCGGCCGGGCGACAGATGACCACCTTCGCCCCCAGCACCCCACGGAAGGCGTGGCAGGCCGCGGTCAGCTCCGGTTCCTTGGGGCGCCACCGCCCGACCGCGCCCTCCCCGTCCCACACCAGCACCCGCGGCACCCGACCCAGGATCTAGGAGTCCTCGGCGGCGTCGTCACGACCGGTGAGCCGGCGGGCCGTGCCCGACCAGTGGCGAAGCCCCTCTTGTGGGAGGAGCGCCGCGCGCAGTCGCGCCGGTCGGCGGCGCCGGGAGAGGGCCGCTCGCCACACCGTGCGCGAGTCATCGGTCACGTCGTCCAGGACTGTGCCCGGTGGTGCGTAGCGGGCCTGCTCCAAGGTGGCCGTGACCCGACCGAGCGCGGCGTTCTCCTCCGCGCTGAGGTAGGCATCTCGGCCCAGCAGGCGGGAGGCCTGCCGTGGCGTCGCACCCTCGGGAGGTACCAGACCGATGTCCTGCAGCCGCAGGAGCAGCGACTGCCACTGCGCCTCGACCCTCTCGGCGTCGTCCCTCGCAGCACGCCGGGCGCGCCGTCTCGCGAGCCAGGCTCCCAGCGGCACCACGGATGCTCCCAACAGGCCGAGGACCAGAACGGTGATGACGGTGACGTTGTCGGCCAGGAAGCCGCCCACCCCGCGACCGGCACCGGCCCCTGTGCGGCTGGGGTCGGCAGTGACGTCGCGCCCGCGGTCCGCGGCACTCCCTCCTGCCGGAGTCGAGGTGCTCGCAGAGGGGCTCGGGGCCGAGCTCGGGGTAGCCGCGGAGGGCAGGGCCGTGTAGTCCGGTGCCACCCCGCTGCGGGTTCCCGGCGTCGGCTCGAAACGGATCCACCCCAGCTGCGGGAAGTAGAGCTCGGGCCAGGCGTGCGCGTCCGAGATCCGCACGACCCGGTCATCACCGTCTCGCGCACCGGGGAGGTAACCGACCGCCATCCGGGCCGGGATGCCGGCGGCGCGCGCGAGCATGACCATGGCAGTGGTGAACTGGATGCAGTAGCCGCGCTTGGCCTCCAGGAACCGCACCAGCGGCTCTTCCGGAACGGTGCCGCCGGCCGCCCGGTCGGCGAGCTCGAGGGAGTAGGTGAAGGCAGTCCCGCGCAGGTAGGCCTGGATCTTGCGGGCCACCTCCAGGGCGGGGTCGTCCCCGGAGGTGAGCTGACCGAGCAGCTCGCGGATCGCGGGCTCGGCGGCCGGGTCCACGGCGAGGTTGGTGACGTCGGACGGGGGGTTCTCCCGGTCGGTGGCGAACTGGGCCGGCTCAGGGTTGAGCTCGAGGAAGTCGACGGCGTAGGTGTCCACCCGCTGGCTCAGCTGCACGGACCCTGCGACCGAGACGTTCCAGGAGCCGGCCGGGAACGGTGACCCCACGGCACCGGTGGGCAGCGCCACCTGTGGAACTCCGATCTTGTTCTCCTTCACGACCATGCTGGCCTGCTGGCGCGGCACGTCCGAGGCGACCTGGGGGCCTGGGAGACGGCCGTCGACGGGGACGAAGGAGAAGGTCGACTCCTGGGTCCACGTGCCGTTGTCGTAGGAATCGAGCACGGCGACGCGAAGGGGCACCAGGCGCGCGGCGTTGCTCTGGTAGACGAGCACCGGGTCGTCGGAGCGGCTGCCGAGGTCGCGAGCGATGTCGACGCTGGAGGCGAGGCGCACCGACCCACCGGAACCGCCGCGTCCGCGGTCGGACTGCCCCAGGCCGTCTGCGAGGAAGGTCGTGGGGAGGTGCGGAACCAGGCCGGGCAGGATCACGGCCGCGGCCAGCGCGCTCACGCCGACGACCCGGCCCACGGTCGCGAAGACCGTCGAGGGGTCGGACAGCGGCCCCTGCGACGATCGTGAAGCGACCCCACCCCAGGACCGCAGGGTGCGCACGCCCTGCCGTCCCACCATTGCCATCCAACACACCGCGGGTGGCACGATGAGCCAGATCGGTAGTCCATCACCGGAGTTGGTCGCAGAAGCGAGGTATGCCGCGAGGAGCGGCACGCCCGCGGCCGCCGGGCTTCGGAAGGTGACGGCTGCGGCATCCACCGCGACCGCCGTCAGTCCGAGGAGCAGCGAGATCGCCAGGATGGTCCCTCGGTTGGACGGTGCGGGCGCGGTGTAGTCCGTCACCGTCCGGTAGGCCTGCTCGAGCAGCACGCCGAAGGCGCGACCCGTCTGCGGGGTGGGCACGACCCCGTGCCACAGGTGCCCCTGACCGTGCAGGATCGCGGTGCCGTTCGCGAGGAGCGCCACCTGCACCAACACCACGAGGAACCGTGAGGAAGTGAGCGTGCGCAGGCCCATACCGGCCAGCGCGACGAGCACCACGAGGAGCACGCTCGGCCGGAACCAGGAGCCGGGGGTGAAGAGCGTAATCAGCGGCAGGCTCACGCAGAGCGTGGCGACGGCGGCCAGCACGGCGTCGGCCGGTCGCGCCCGGTTCACCGGGCACCTGCGGCCTGGGCGCCCACGACGGCGGACCAGGCCTCCACGACGGTGCTGCGGGGGGTGATGATGGTGCTGATCCAACCCGAGGCTCCCAGGGCGGATGCCGCCGCACCGGCCCGGCCTGCTGCGGGTGCTCCCCGCGCGGTGCGGCCACCGAACGCCTGGTCGTCCACGATCATCGCGACCCCCGCCGACCCGGGCTGGCGCAGTGCCGCGAGGGTGCGGACGTCGTCATCGGTCGGGGCGCCCCCCACGTAGACCAGCAGACCGCCCTGCGCGGTCAGGCCGCTCGCCGCGTGCAGCACCGAACGCAGGCTCTCCGGCGAGCCGGTGGACACCCGCGCCAGCCGGTCCAGGCAGTCCTCCAGCACGTCGTCGTGGTGGGAGCCGAGGTCCGACCCCGGGTCCGGGGTGAGGAGGTGCACGGCATACCGAAGGCCCACGAGGTGGGCCACGACCGAGGCGGTGGCGCTCACGCACCACTCGAAGGAGCTGCTCCGGCCCGTGCCGGCGTGCCCGGCGCGGCTGGAGTCGAGCAGGACCACGGCTCGGCGCTTGGCGGGGCGGTCCTCCTGGCGGACCATCATCTCGCCGGTGCGAGCGGTCGCGGGCCAGTGGATCCGTCGGAGGTCGTCCCCGTCGCGATACTCACGCACGGTCTGGTCGTCCTCCCCGTGCAGCGCCACCATGTGCGGCACCGAACCCTCCGACCCGATGCCGCTGCCCAGTGACCGCCCCGTCGGCAAAGGAAACACCCGGGGCAGCACGACGACCTCGCCCTCACCGCTCACCGCGCTGGTGCGCAGACTGAGCCCGAAGGGGTCGCGCACCCTGACCCCGAGGGGTCCGAGCCGGTGCACGCCACGGCTGTGCGACCTCACCGTGTACTGGATCTCCTGGGACTCACCGGGGCGCAACGAGGGGAAGACGAACCGGGGTCGGTCACCCAGGGCGTAGTCCAGGGACTCCTCGGCCATGAGGACCGGCGAGACCGAGGCCTCGGCGTTGGTCACCCGCACGGTGACCACGGCACGCTCGCCGATGGCGACCCGCGCCGGCGACGCGGAGCGCGAGACGTCCAGTCGCAGGCCGTGTCTCGCCACGAGCAGCACGCCGATCACCGTCAGTGCCAGGAGCAGGATTCCGACCCGCGTCAGGTCCCGCTGGCCCAGGAGTACCCCTGCCGCCACGAGCACCGCTCCGCAGCCGGCGAAGGCCATCCCACGGGTGGTGAGTGAGCGTCGCAGCCTGGGCATGCGCGTGCTCAGCGGGTGGGGGCCGGCACACGGACCCGCTGCAGCAGGTCGGTGAGCACGTCCGCAGCAGTGCGATGGGCCATCTGCGTCTCGCCCGTGGGGATGAGTCGGTGGGCCAGCACGGGCAGGGCGATCTGCTGCACGTCATCGGGCAGGACGTGGTCGCGACCTGCCAGCGCCGCATGGGCACGGGAGGCTCGCAGCAGGTGGATGCTGGCGCGGGGGGAGGCCCCCAGCCGCAGCGCGGGGCTCGACCGAGTGGCGTGGGTGAGGTCGACGATGTACTGGCGCACCGCGGGGGAGGCGTGCACACGGCGGACCGCGGCGATCATGGCCGAGACGGTGGCTGCGTCGGTCACCGGCCCCAGGGTCGACAGGGGCGACTCGCCGCCGTGGACCTGGAGCATCTCGAGCTCGCTGCGGGCCGAGGGGTAGCCCATCGAGATGCGCGCCATGAAGCGGTCGCGCTGGGCCTCGGGGAGCGGGTAGGTGCCTTCCATCTCGATGGGGTTCTGGGTGGCCATGACGATGAACGGGCGCGGCAGGGTGTAGGTGGTCCCGTCGACGGTGACCTGCGCCTCCTCCATGCACTCCAGCAAAGCGCTCTGGGTCTTGGGGGAGGCCCGGTTGATCTCGTCGCCGACGACGACGTTGGCGAAGATGGCTCCGGGCCGGAACTCGAAGTCGCGCACGTCCTGGTTGAAGACCGAGACGCCGGTGATGTCGCTGGGGAGCAGGTCGGGGGTGAACTGCACCCGGCGCACCGAGCAGTCGATGGTGCGCGCCAGCGTCTTCGCCAGGAGGGTCTTGCCCACCCCGGGCACGTCCTCGATGAGCAGGTGACCCTCGGCCAGCAGCACGGTGATGGCGGTGCGGACCACGGCCTGCTTGCCCTCGATGACCGAGTTCATCGCGGCCGCCAACGACGCGCAGACCTGGAGGACCTGATCGAGGGACGCGCCCCGGCGTGCGGCACCGGTGCCCTCCGTCTCCTGGGCTGCTCGGTCGTGCTCGGTCTCGCTCACGAGGTTCCCTTCGTCGGGTGCTACCGGTCAACCGCGCGTGGGCCTGCACCGCGATGGCGTCAATCGTGCCTCACCACACCCCTCCACCGGCAGGGGTTGGACACGCCACCCCCCTCCACCGGAGGTCTGCGGGTCGGCCGGGACCTGCCAGGAGAGGCGGAATCGTCGCGCGGGAGGAGACGCCCAGCAAAATCTCTCCACTTCACTCCACCCGCTGTGAACTGGGAAAATATCTGATCAAGTCATGTTCCATGTGCCTTTTCATCTGCATGGGGGTTAGTTGTGGAGTAAAGTGGAGGAAATCGGCTCGACGGGTCGATGCGACGGGGCGAGGAGGTGGACCGTGGACGAGTTCCTCGGCACCCACACCCCACGACTGGATGACAAGGGCCGGCTGTTCCTCCCGGCCCGCTTCCGCGCGGCGCTCGCCGGCGGTCTCGTGGTCACCACCGGCCAAGAGGGCTGCCTCTACGTCTTCCCCACGGCGGAGTTCCATCGCATCTCCACGCTGATGCAGACCGCTCCGGGTTCCTCGAAGCGGATCCGCGACTTCGTGCGGGTGTTCCGCGCCAGCGCCCACCCGGACACCCCCGACACCCAGGGACGGGTGACGATTCCTGCGGCGCTGCGGGCGTACGCACACCTCGAGAAGGAGTGCACCGTCATCGGCAACGGTGGCCGGCTCGAGGTCTGGGACTCCACCGCCTGGTCGGACTACCTCGCAGAGGTCATGCCCGCCTACTCCGCCTACTCCGTGGACTCCGAGGAGGTGGTGCCGGGCCTGTGACCGGCGCGCGCCGGACGCCGACGAGCACTCGCGCCCGACTCCACCACCCTCACCACCCTCACCACCCTCACCACCCTCACCACCCTCACCACCTGCAGCACCGACCCGACCGCCGGCCTCCAGCCGACCGCTCCCGACGCGACTTCCCCCGCGCCGGGCCCGGCTCGGATGGGGACCAGTTGCCGGGTCGGACCACACCACCACCGCACCGCACGACGAAGCGCACGACGAACCGCCCCGCTGCTGGACAGGAGACCCACATGAGCCACCGAGGAGATGCCGCGCAGCGGCACGTCCCGGTGCTCCGTGACCGCATCGTCGAGCTGCTCTCACCCGCCCTGGGCGCGCCGGGCGCGGTCTGCGTCGACGCCACCCTGGGCATGGGAGGCCACGCCGAGGTGCTGCTCGAGGCGTGCCCGGCCGCCCGGGTCATCGGCCTGGACCGCGACGAGGACGCCCTGGCCCTCGCGGGGGAGCGACTGGCCCGGTTCGGCGACCGGTTCCTCGGCGTGCACGCCACCTACGACGAGATCACGGAGGTCGTGGCGGAGGAGTCCGCAGGCGCCGTGCACGGCATCCTCTTCGACCTGGGTGTGTCCTCCCTGCAGCTCGACGAGGTCGACCGCGGGTTCGCCTACCGTCACGACGCGCCGCTCGACATGCGGATGGACCAGTCGGTCGGGGTCACCGCTGCGGATGTCCTCAACACCTACGAGGCGCCCGAGCTGGTACGCATCCTGCGGACCTACGGTGAGGAGCGCTTCGCGGGGCGGATCGCCTCGGCCGTGGTGCGGGAGCGCCAGCGGGAGCCCTTCACGACGTCGGCGCGGCTCGTCGACCTGCTCCGCGACGCGATCCCAGCCGCCAGCCAGCGCTCCGGAGGACACCCGGCGAAGCGCACCTTCCAGGCGCTGCGCATCGAGGTCAACGACGAGCTCACGATCTGGCAGCGCGCGGTGACGGCCGCCATCGGCGTCCTCGCACCCAGCGGTCGGATCGCGGTCCTGTCCTACCACTCCCTCGAGGACCGGATCACCAAGCAGGCGCTCGTCGCCGGCGCACGCTCCCGCACACCACACGGGATGCCGGTCGAGCGCCCCGAGGACGCCGCCTACCTGCGACTTCTCACCCGTGGCGCAGAGGTTCCTGACGAGGACGAGCAGCACACCAACCCCCGATCCGCCTCGGCACGGCTGCGTGCCGCCGAACGCATCCCCACCACGACAGGAGCTCCCCGATGAGCCAACTCGCACCGGTCCGTCCCCTGTCCCGACCGGCAGCCAGGAGGAGCCCCGCGCAGCCCCGCTCGCTGCGCGTCGTCGCAGCCCCGGTCCCCCAGGGCAATGCCGGGTTCGTGACGGTCTGCATCGCCCTGCTCCTCGCCGGGTTCATCGGGGTGCTCCTGCTCAACACGGCGATGGCCAAGGGCTCCTACACGATGCGGGACCTCCAGCAACGCTCCGACGTGCTCACGGACAGCCAGGACGCGCTGCGTCACGCCATCGACGGCGTCTCCGGGCCGGGGCCCCTCGCCCAGCGCGCCCAGGCGCTGGGCATGGTGCCGGCGGTGACCCCGGCCTTCCTTCGTCTCTCGGACGGCAAGATCCTCGGCGTGGCGGAGGCGGCGAAGCCGAACGACCGCTTTAGCGTGGTCACCGAGACCTCCCCCGCACCGGTCCGGACGGTGATCGTGCCCACCACGTCGACAACACCTGCCACGGCCTCGACCTTCATGACCTTCTCACCCTCGACCCGCTGACCGCCTCGTCAGACCTGGAGACCACGTGACGCAGCGCAGGAGCACCCCGCCGAACGGGGCGCGTCGCCCTTCACGGCGCCGGACCGGGACCGGGACCGGGACCGAAAACCGTCCCCCGACCGGTACGCGAGCGCCTGCCGGGAAGCGGGCTTCCTCCGGTCAGGGCCGCGCCGGTGGTGGCGGTGGAGGTCGTGGCGGGCATCCCACCCCCCGCACCGCCTCCGCGGCCCCTGCAGGCAACCCGCGGCGGAGGATGCGGGCGCTGACCGTCGCGACCCTCTTCGTGCTGAGCATCTTCGGCGCGCAGCTGGTGCGCATCCAGGGGTTTGATGCCCAGGCGGTCGCGAAGGAGGCCCAGATCAAGCGGGAGGCCGCCCAGATCATCCCCGCGGCTCGCGGTCAGGTGCTCTCCAGCGATGGCACCGTGCTCGCGTCCAGCGTCGTCCGCGAGGTGGTCGTCGTCGACCAGCAGGCCGTCTGCACCTATGGCACGAAGAAGTCCCTCTGCGACCCGAGCACCACACCGGCCGCGGTCCAGCGGGCTGCCACCGCCCTGGCCCCGTTGCTGGACACCACCACCTCCCAGCTCGTCTCCGAGCTGAGCGGGACCAACCGCTACCGCGTCCTCAGCAGGGACGTCACGCCACTGACGTGGAACACCATCGCCAAGCTCGGGATCCCAGGGATCTACCGCGATCGTCGTGAGACACGATCCGAGCGCACCTACCCGCAGGGAGCGACGACGGCAGCCCTGGTCGGCTACATGACGGCTGAGGGCAAGCCCGGCGGTGGCGTGGAATGGATGATGCAGAAGCAGCTCAAGGGCACTCCCGGTGAGCAGACCTTCGAGCAGGGGCGGGACGGCACGGTGATCCCGGCCGCCGCGGGCACCATGACGCCCGCCGTTAACGGGGAGGACGTCACCCTCACGGTCAACTCGAGCCTGCAGTGGTACGCCCAGAACAGCCTGGCCCAGCGCATCAAGGAGACCAAGGCCACCTCGGGCACCGTGGTGATCATGAACGCCAAGACCGGGGACCTGCTCAGCGTGGCGTCCTACCCGACGTTCGACCCCAACAACGACGTGGGCAAGGCGGACGCCAAGCTGGGCAACTACGCCTTCTCCGACGTCTTCGAGCCCGGATCGACCGCCAAGATCATGACGATCTCCGCGGCCCTCGAGGAGGGCACGGTCACCCCCTCCACCCCGGTCGTCATCCCCAACAGGCTGAGGCGCTACGACGCGAACTTCAAGGACAGCCACGACCACCCCACGCTCTATCGCACCGTCGCGGGCACCTTGGCGGAGTCCAGCAACATCGGCACCGTCCTCATCAGCGAGACCCTGAAGCCCTCGACGATGGAGTCCTACTTCCACAAGTTCGGACTGGGGCAGAAGTCGGGCACCGGCTACCCGGCGGAGTCCCGGGGCATGGTCCCGCCCTCCTCCACCTGGAGTGGGACCAAGAAGGCGACCGTGGCGTTCGGACAGGGGATCTCGGTGACCGCGATCCAGGCGGCGTCCGTCTTCCAGATCATCGCCAACGACGGGGTCCGGGTCGAGCCGCGGCTCGTGGACCGGGTGACCGCCCACGACGGCACGGTGACCACGATGCCCGCCTCCAAGACCAGGCGCGTCGTCTCGCACCGCACGGCCGCAGACGTCAGCCGGATGCTGGAGGGCGTGGTGAGCCCTGACGGCACCGCCCAGGAGGCGCAGATCCCCGGCTACCGGATTGCGGGCAAGACGGGCACCGCCAACTTCTACGACTCCGGGCTCAAGAAGTACAGCGGCTACACGGCGAGCTTCATCGGCTACGCGCCCGCTGACGACCCGCAGATCGTCGTCGCCGTCATCATCCAGAAGCCCACGTTCCCCTTCTTCGGCGGCTACGTCGCGGGGCCGGTCTTCAAGGACATCACGACCTACGCGCTGCAGGAGCTGGGCATCCCACCGACGGGGAGCAAGCCGGCCCCGGTCACCTTCGAGGTCGACCCCAAGGAGGCCGAGGCGGACCCGACGCTGCTCAAGAACGGCCGTGAACGCGTCGCGCGGTAGGGTCCTGCGACGTGCCTGCGCCCCGTCCCGCCTCCGTTCGTGGCACCGCTCTGGGTGACCTCGCGGTGCTCCTGGCCGTCCCCCCTCCCCCCTCCGACGTGGTGGTCAGCGGGGTCACGCTCGACTCCCGGGCAGTCCTGCCCGGGGACCTGTATGCCGCGCTCCCGGGCGCCCGCGCCCACGGTGCGCAGTTCGCCGCGGGTGCTGCGGCGAGCGGGGCCGTGGCGGTCCTCACGGACGGGGCCGGACGTGACCTGCTGGCGCTGGAGGGGCTCGACCTGCCGACGCTCGTCGTGGAGTCCCCGCGATCGGTGCTGGGGCGGGTGTCGGCGCTGGTGCTCGGCACCGAGCAGACCCCGCTGCGCATGGTCGGCATCACCGGCACCAACGGCAAGACCACCACGGCACACCTCCTGGACTCCGCGCTGCGGGCGCTGGGCAACCAGTCCGGTCTGATCGGAACGGTCGAGACCCGGATCGGCGACGAGCGCCTCGACAGCGTGCGGACCACCCCGGAGGCCCCCGAGCTCCACGCGATCCTTGCCGTCATGGCCGAGCGCGGGCTGGACACCTGCGTCATGGAGGTCTCCAGCCACGCGCTCGTCCAGCACCGGGTCGACGGCGTGGTCTATGACCTCGCCCTGTTCACCAACCTCTCCCAGGACCACCTCGACTTCCACGCCGACATGGAGGACTACTTCTCGGCCAAGGCCGACCTCTTCACCGCGCGCAGGTCGCGAAGCGCCCTGATCTGCACCGATGACGACTGGGGGAGGCGCCTCGCGGCCAGCGCCGGAGTCCCGGTGCAGACCATCGGCTCCGAAGGCACGCCTGACTGGCGGATCGTCGTCGAGGACAGTGACCCGGCGGACTTCCACCTGCTGGGCCAGGGTCTGGACCTCCACCTGAGGTCGAGCCTCCCCGGCTCGTTCAACGTCACGAACACGGCGATGGCGGCCGCCACCCTCGTGCTGTTGGGGGAGGAGCCGCACCTCGTCGAGGCGGCGGTGCGCACCGACCCCCACGTGCCGGGCCGGATGGAGCGGGTGACGGGTGGCGGCGCCCACGAGCCCCTCGCGGTGGTCGACTACGCGCACACCCCGGAGGCGATCAGGGCTGCGCTCACGGCGCTGCGGCCCACGACCGAGGGCCTGCTGGTCTGTGTCACCGGGGCCGGCGGGGACCGCGACCGGGACAAGCGGGCCGCCATGGGCGTGGCCGCTGCAGAGGTCGCGGACCTCGTCGTCGTCACCGACGACAACCCCCGTTCGGAGGACCCTGCCAGGATCCGTGCCGCGGTCCTCGCCGGGGTGGAGTCGGTGCGCGCCACCGGGCGAGACGTCGAGGTGCGCGAGGTGGGGGATCGGCGAGCCGCGATCCGAGCCGCCGTCGCCGCCGTCGCGGGTGAGCGCAACGCCACGATCGCGATCGTCGGCAAGGGCCACGAGAGCGGGCAGGAGATCGATGGTGTCGTCCACCCCTTCGACGACCGGACTGAGCTGCGCGATGCGTTGCGCGCGGCCGGCGGTCTGAGCGACGCCGCCCGATGATCGCCCTGACGGTTGCCGAGCTGGCCTCGGTCGTGGGGGGCGAGCTGGCCGGGATCAGCGAGGACGACGCCCGCTCCACCGTGGTGGAGGGTCCCGTCGTGACCGACTCCAGGGAGTCGGTCCCGGGCAGCCTCTACGTGGCACGGGTGGGTGAGCACGCCGACGGGCACGACTTCGTGCCTGCCGCGGCGGGGCTCGGTGCTGTCGCGGTGCTCGTCACCCGACCTGTCGCCGAGGTGGCGTGCGTCGTCGTGCCCGACACCCAGGACGCCTTCGCCACGCTCGCGCGAGAGGTCATCCGGCGGGTTCGGGGGCTCGAGGTCATCGGCATCACGGGCTCCTCGGGAAAGACGAGCACCAAGGACCTCCTCGGCGTGGTGCTCAGCGGGGTGGGCCCGACCGTCGCCCCCGTGGGCTCCTACAACTCCGAGGTCGGCGTGCCCCTCACCGTCTGCCGGGTCACCCACGAGACGCGCTTCCTCGTCGTCGAGATGGGAGCGCGAGGGGTCGGGCACGTCCGCTACCTCACGCAGATCGCGCCGCCGCGGATCGGCATGGTGCTCAACGTCGGCACCGCGCACCTCGGGGAGTTCGGCTCCCGCGAGGCCATCGGTCGGGCGAAGTCCGAGCTGGTGCAGTCGCTTCCCACCGACGGGGTCGCCGTGCTGAACGCGGACGACGACATCGTCCGCGCCATGGCCGGGGCGTGCGCCGGGCGCGTCGTGCTGGTGGGGGAGTCGATCGACGCGCAGGTGCGGGCCTCGGCGGTGGAGCTCGACGACCACGGTTGCCCCTCCTTCGACGTGCTCACGCCCGTCGGCGTCGGTCACGTCCGTCTCGGTCTGGTCGGCCGGCACCACGTGGGCAACGCCCTCGCCGTGCTCGCCGTGGCCCTCGAGCTCGGCATGTCGCTGCCGGACGCGCTCTCCGCCCTGGAGCAGGCGCGCCCCGCGAGTCGCTGGCGGATGGAGGTCACCGAGCGTCCCGATGGGGTGACGGTCGTCAACGACGCCTACAACGCCAACCCCGACTCGATGCGTGCCGCCCTCTCAGCCCTGGAACGGATCGGTCAGGGTCGGCGCACCTGGGCCGTCCTGGGATCGATGCTCGAGCTCGGCCCGGAGAGCGACGCCCTGCACGCCGAGGTCGGCGCGGAGGCGGTGGCCCGCAGGGTCGGCGAGCTGCTCGTCGTCGGCGACCTCGCCCGGCCCATGGTCGACGGCGCGGCGAGCGCACTCGACCCCGACGGCGTGCCGCAGGCCGCCACCACCGTGCGCCACGTTCCCGATGCGGCCACGGCGGAGGAGGTGCTGCGCCACGAGCTCCGGCGCGGCGACGTCGTGCTGTTCAAGTCCAGCCGTGACGCGGGGCTACGGTTGCTCGGAGACCGGCTGACCGCACCCGAGGAGGACCCGACGTGAAGGCTGTGCTCATCGCGGCCGTCGTGTCGCTCGTGATCTCCCT
>JBDSNZ010000119.1:0-2795 GCA_039915055.1 Ornithinibacter sp. | reverse complement strand
CGCAGCTCGACGTGGGTGGTCATGCAGCACTCCGTCCGAACGAGGGCTGCCGGGCCGCGAGCGCGGCCAAGACCCCCGTCACGAGGTCGTGGCCCGAGGTGTGCCCGATGGCGAGCACCCGGGGCAGGTGGATGGTGAATGCGGCGTCGTCGCCAGCCACAGCGGCGTCGACGAGGGCGACGACCTGCGGCGCGGCATACCCCTGGCATGCGGCGCCGAGCAGGGCACGGGAGACGGCGGTGGTGGTTCCGGACCGGGCGCGCACGGCATCCGCGATCTTCTGACTCCTGCCGAGGGCGAACTCCACGAGCACGGCGCCGGCGAGCGCGTCGTCACCCGACGGCGTCAGGCCCGGGCCGCGGCCGAGCAACCGGGCCACCTGCTCGCTCGGGTGCGCTGACCCCACGACGGCGCGGATGCCGTCGACGAGCCACCCGCTCTCGCTCCCCTCCTGCATGCACGAACCTCTGCTAGCAGAGGTTGCGTCCCGCACCGCAGGTTCCTGCATGTGGTTCGAGCACGAAGCTCTGCTAGCAGAGGTTAGGGAGGCGTCGGCGGGGGGAAAAGCGCGAACCCGGGTCGGGCGCCAGGTGCGGGCTGCGCGCAGGTGCAGCGCGGGGCACTCGATCCTGCCCCCACCCACAACCACCTCGTCGCCGGCGGAGACGCCCCACTGCACCTCACCCGCCCGCGCCGCGACCCGCACGGAGGTGGGCAGCGCGACAGCATCCGACGTGAGCACGGGCAGCACGCCCCGGCCCACCTCGAGGTAGACGCCGAACGGGTATGCCGCGAGCACCCGGGCCGCGCGGACCGGACCGTTGAGCGTCTGCGTGCTGAGCGAGGAGACCGCGGCAGGGACGAGCGGTGGCCGCAGCCGGGCGGGGCGCACGTCCCAGGAGTCCATGGGGCGACGCTAGCGAGCGAGCTATGGTGACCGGATGGTCAATGTTGCCAACTATCCCCCCGGTGCGGGCCAAGATCTGCCATCAGAGGTGAGTTCCTCGGAGCGGCCGCACCACCACGTCGTGGACCTGGACGGCCTGCCGAAGGACCCCACGCTGCGGGCCGAGGCACTGATCGAGGTCGTCGAGCGACAAGCCGCCCTGCTCCAGCGCGAGGATGAGGTGCACCGCGTGCTCGTGCGCATCGTCCTGGCCGGCGGCAGCCTCATCGAGCTCTGCGACGCGGTCGCGGGGTTCTTCGGCGGCGCGGCGATGGTCACGACCACCGACGGCCGGGTGCTCGCCGTGGCAGGAGCCGAGGCGGAGGTCGAGCGCACCCGGGCCCTCTCGTGCTTCGACCGCACCGGTCGCCTGCTCGTGGAGGACGAACCGGCCGGGCCCCGGCGCGCCGACCACCCCGGAAGCACCCGGGCCCTCGTCAAGATCGTGGCGGGCTCCTCCGACCACGGCCTGCTCTGCGCGTTCTCCCCCGACGAGCCGCTCACCGACGCCGACGTGCACCTCCTGGAGCGGGCCGCGACCGTTGCCGCGCTGGCCATCACCAAGGAGCAGGCCGTCGCCGCGGTGGAGAGCAAGTACCGCGCCGAGTTCCTGCGCGACCTGCTCGCGGGGAAGGCCGGTGGCCCTGCGGATGCCGTGTCGCACGCCTCCTCGCTCGGCTGGGACATCGACCGCCCGATGGTCGTCGTCGTCGCAGAGACCGACGAGAACGACGAGGAGACCACGCGCGAGCCTGAAGAGGTGCGCTCCCTCCAAGAGCGGTTCGCGCGGGCCTGGGTGCAGGCCGTGCGCGCCCGCGACGCCAGCGTGCCCGTGGCCGGCTTCAGCCAGGAGGTCGTGTCCCTGCACCCGGTGCACGACGCGGCCGAGACCCCGGCGGTGATGCGGGGGGTGGCGGAGATCGTCAAGGTCGTCAGCGGCGACGGCGGCGGGGGCCGGCGAAGCTTCTCCACGGGCATCTCCCGGCCGATCTGCTCGGTCGCGGACCTGCCGACCGCCTACGACGAGGCGCTCAAGGCGGTGCACGTCGGCCGGCAGATGCACGGCGTGTCGGCCGTGACGCACTTCGACGAGCTCGGCATCTACCGGCTGCTCGCCCTGGTGCCCGACGGCGCCGACCTGCGGCGCTTCGTGCGCGAGTCCCTGGGCGACCTCGCCACCGACGACTCCCCCGAGAACGCCGACCTGCGGCACACCCTGTCCGTGCTCATCGACACCAACCTCAACGTCGCCGAGACCGCCCGCCAGCTGTTCTTCCACTACAACACGCTGCGCTACCGCATCGCGAAGCTCGAGCGGATGCTGGGGCCGTTCACCACCGACCCGCAGCTGCGCCTGACCCTCGCGCTCGCCCTGCGGATCCACCAGATGCGAGGCATCTGAGCGCGCAGTGGCATGCCCCGATGCCCGCTGCGGCAGGCGGATGAGCACGCGACTCGGGATGCCGCGGCGCAGGCTTGCCAAGCAACCCGGCATCCGGATGTCAACCATTGCCGAGAATGTCTGCTGACAGCGTCACTACGTTCCGTGTATCACGGTCAGAGTGAGCCCCGTCAGCTGCGACGCGGCCCCGTGGAGAGAGGTGGCTTGTCATGTCGCTGGGCCTGGGTTGGAAGCTGAAGGGTGATGGTGGCCCGCTCGGGCCGGGCGAGGTGGTCGCCCCCGACGAGCGACTCTCGTGGGGCAAGACCGTGGGCCTGGGAGCCCAGCACGTCGTCGCGATGTTCGGGGCCACCTTCGTCTTCCCGCTGGTCATGGGGCTCAACCCCCAGCTCGCGATCATGATGAGCGGCATCGCGACCATCGCGTTCCTGCTCATCGTGCAGGGCA
>JBDSNZ010000084.1:0-19600 GCA_039915055.1 Ornithinibacter sp. | reverse complement strand
GCATGCCCGTGTTCTTCGCCGACGCACACAGCCCGTGGCAGCGCGGCAGCAACGAGAACTCCAACGGGCTGACGCGGCAGTACTTCCCCAAGGGCACCGACCTCGCCGTGCACTCACCGCAGCGACTCCTCGAGGTCCAGGACGAACTCAACGCCCGACCCCGAAAGCGGTACCAGTGGGCCACCCCAACCGCCCGCCTCGCCGCGCTACAGTCACCTCACGAATAGGCCACTGTTGCGTCGTTCGCTGGAATCCAAGCCTCCCGGGGTGGCCCCGATGCCGCTCCCGACGCCGCACCACTCTGCTGGGCGTCTTCACAGCGTGCGGAGCTCGCGGAGGATGCCGGGCGGCCGGTCTTCATCGGGCTCACCGACGAGTTCCACCCGACCCAGATGCTGGAACCGACGGAACACGAGTCGGCTCGGAACCAACGATCGACGTCCGTCGCCGCGGAGCGGCCCGCTCGCGTCGCGCCGGGCCGGACGTGGACCTCCGTAGGCTGGGTCGGTGCTGATCCTCCTCCCGCCGTCGGA
Source organism: Ornithinibacter sp. (assembly GCA_039915055.1). GTDB lineage: Bacteria > Actinomycetota > Actinomycetes > Actinomycetales > Dermatophilaceae > Fodinibacter. The sequence continues at coordinate 19,067 of JBDSNZ010000084.1, read as the reverse complement.
GTCGAAGGCGACCCGCACGCGCGGCCGTCCCGCAGACCCCTCCTCCTGGTCCTTCCCCTCATTGGCACCCACCCGAGCACGCGTCACGGAGGCCCTGGTCGCGGTGAGTGCCTCGCCGGACGCGGCACGCCTGCTGGGGGTGTCGGAGGGCCTGCTCGATGAGGTGGCCCGCAACCTCACCCTCGACAGGGCCCCGTCGATGCCCGCCGCAGAGGTCTACACCGGGGTGCTCTACGACGCCCTCGACCTCGCGAGCCTCGACACCGCTGCACGCCGGCGCGCCAACCGATGGGTGGTCATCGCCTCCGCGCTGCACGGAGCGGTCCGCCTCGGTGACCGGATCACGGCATACCGGCTGTCGATGGGGGCCACGCTCCCGCAGGTCGGGCCGCTGGCCGCGGTGTGGCGACCGGCACTGGCGGAGGTGCTCCCGGACGCCGCCGGGCGTGGGGCCGTCGTGGACTGCCGGTCTGCGCCGTATGCCGCGGCCTGGCGGCCGGCTGCGGACCTCGCCCCCCGCTGGGTGCAGGTGCGGGTGCCCGGCGCCAGCCACATGGCCAAGCACACCCGGGGCCTGGTGACCCGTCACCTCTGCGAGGTCGGCGAGGCGCCACGCTCGGCACCGGCCGTGGCGGAGGTCGTCGGGCGGGCCTTCGACGTCGACCTGCACGAGCCCGCGGGCCGCACCGCACCCTGGGTGCTGGACGTGCTGCCCCGGTGAGCATCGCCGACGCACTGGATCTCGGTGCCCGGCTGCTCCCGGTGATCGTCTTCCTCCTCGCGATCACCGTGACCGCGGAGGTGGCCGAGCGCGCCGGGGTCTTCGACATCGCCGGGCACTGGGTGGCCCACGCCGGTCGGCGGCGCATCTGGCTGCTCTGGGCGCTGTTCGCCAGCCTGTCGGTGGTGTGCACGGTGGTGCTCTCGATCGACACCACTGCGGTGCTGCTCACCCCGGTGGGCATCGCGGTCGCCCGCCAGATCGGCCTGGACCCTCGTCTGTTCGCCGTCACGACGCTGTGGATCGCCAACACCGGGTCGCTGCTCCTTCCGGTCTCCAACCTCACCAACCTGCTGGCCCTGGACACCTTCGCCCGACAGGGTCTGGACCACGGTGACTTCGTGGCGCTGTCGTGGGCACCCGCGGTCGCCTGCGTGGTCGTGACCCTCCTCCTGGTCGCGGGACTGCACCGGCGGTCACTGCGCGGGCGGTATGCCGTGGACCCCGCCCCGGACGCCCATGACCGCGTGTTGCTGCGGGTTTCGGGCGCGGTCTGCCTCGCACTCGGGCCGCTCTTCGCGCTGGGGGCACCACCATGGCTCGTCGCCCTGCTCGCGAGCGCGGTGCTCGTGCCGGTGGCCCGGTGGCGCGCTCCGGACCTCCTTCGCCGGCTGCCGGTGCCCTGGCTGATGGCGACGGGGCTCGTGGTCGTCTCCGCCGTGGTGCAGGTGGCCCATGCGCGGGGGCTGAGCGAGGTGCTGGCCTCCGTCGTGGCCCAGGGCACCAGCGCGCCGGCCCTCCTCGGGGTGGCAGGTGCGGGCGCGCTTCTCGCAAACATCGCCAACAACCTCCCGGCCTACCTCGTCCTGGAACCGGTCACCACCGACTCAGGAACGAGACTGATGGCTCTCCTCGTGGGCGTGAACGCGGGCCCGCTGATCACCCCGTGGGGCTCGCTCGCGACCCTGCTGTGGCTGCAGCGGTGCCGCAGCGCCGGGGTGGGTGTGCCCTGGCGATGGCTCGCTCCCGCCGGGGCGGCCTGTGCGTTCCTCGCGGTCGGGAGCGGAGCCCTCGCGCTCGCCGCCGTGACGTGATGACGTCACGCGATGACGTGACGAGCATCACGTCTAGACAGGGCGCTCGTTCCGTGCCCGGGTGGCGTTGACTCCGGGAGTCGCCCCCACCGAGAGGACCCCATGCCTGCCTCCCCCGACCTGGCCCGGTTCGTCCAGCTCAGGCTCGGCCGTGCCCTGCGATCACGGGTGGCCGGCGACGACGCCGAGGAACGCGCCCAGGTGATCTGGGGCCGGTCTGGCGAGCGATGGTTCTCCCCGGAGGACCCCGTGTGGCGGGTGCACGCCGACGCCTCGATGTTCCCCGGGGGTGTCGCCGCACTCCTCCTGCAGTCCCTGCACCCTGCGGCGATGGCCGGGGTCGCGGGGCACAGCGGCTACAAGGGTGACCCATGGGGTCGCCTGCAACGCACCTCGCACTTCCTCGCCACCACGACGTTCGGCACGATCCAGGACGCCGAGGACGCGATCGCCCGGGTGCGCGGCATCCACGACCGGGTCCGCGGCCGGGACGCGCACGGCCGGCCCTACCGCGCCGGGGACCCGAACCTGCTGCGATGGGTGCACGTGGCCGAGGCCCACAGCTTCCTCACGGCATACCAGCGGTATGCCGTTGCGCCGCTCACCGACGAGGAGGCGGACACCTACGTCGCCCAGTCCGCGCTCGTGGCGGAGCGTCTCGGAGCGAGCGATGTGCCCACCACGGTCGTCGAGCTGGCGGACACGCTCACGGCCTACCGATCCGAGCTGGAGGCGACGCCTGCGGCCCGTGAGGCCGCTCGGTTCCTCTTGCTCCAGCCGCCGCTGCCCCTCATGGCGCGACCCGGCTACGGACTCATCGCCTCGGGCGGGGTCTCGCTGCTGCCGCGCTGGGCCCGCCGCGAGCTCCGCCTCCCGGTGACTTCACCGGCGACCGCCGTGGCCGGAGCACTCGGTGGTCTCGGGACGGGCACGGTGCGGTGGGCCATGGCAGGTGTCGCCGCCGAGCGTCAGCTCGTCGCCGACCCTGCCTGAGGCTGCTCCGCAGAGCCGGTCACGAGCTCGTCGATGCGCTTGAGCGTCGCTTCCATGTTCTTGGTCGTCGTTGACGTCATGGCGAGCTTGACGACCGGCTTGCTCAACGGCCTCTCCGCGGAGAGGTCCCACGACTCGGTGACGAGCGTTCCTCCCTCCACGGGTTCGAGCTCGTAGCGCCAGATGCGACCGCCGATGACCGAGCCGAGCGCCCCGCTGGCGGTCGTCTGCCATGCGATGAGCCGGTTGTCCTGGAACTCCACGACGGTGTTGCGCGTGGAGTAGGCGACCCCGAGCTTCATGTCCATCCCGAAGCGGTCGCCGAGCCCGAGCCGCCGCCCGCCGCTGCGCGCGGATCGCACCGTGTCACCACCGTCTATCGCGGAGTGGCCGGCCGGGTCGGCCAGCAGGTCGAAGATGGGCTCTGGAGCCGACGGGATGAGTCGCCGGACGGAGATGGTGTCGCGAGGTGTCATGGGACGGGACGCTAACAGGGCGACCAGTGGCGGGGTCAGCCCGCCGCCTGCCGCGCCGCTGCAGCGACACCCGACTCGAGGTCGGTGACGAGGTCGCGGACGTCCTCCAGGCCCACCGAGACCCGCACGGTGCCGTCGGAGATGCCGACCGCCGCTCGAGCCTCGGGGTCGAGCCGGCGATGCGTGGTCGTGGCGGGGTGCGTCGTCAATGACTTGGCGTCACCGAGGTTGTTGGAGATGTCGATGATGTCCAGGGCGTTGAGGAAGGCGAAGGCCCCCTCCTTGCCGCCCACCACGTCGAACGTGACGACGGTGCCGCCCCCGCCCTCCAGCTGGCGCAGGGCGAGCTGGTGCTGCGGGTGGCTCGGCAGGTGCGGGAAGATCACCCGCCGCACCCCGAGCCCCCGGGCCTGCCACTCCTCGAGCGTCTGCGCCACGAGCAGGGCCGACGAGGCCATCGCCCGCACCCGCAGGTCGAGGGTCTCCAGGCCCTTGGTCATGATCCAGGCGTTGAACGGCGACATCGCCGGCCCGGTGTGTCGCATGAGGTTCTTCACCGGGCCCTCGATGAACTCCTTCGGACCGAGGATCGCACCTCCCAGAGCTCGTCCCTGGCCGTCGATGTGTTTGGTGGCGGAGTAGACGACGATGTCGGCCCCGTGCGCCAGCGGGTGGGAGAAGACCGGGGTCCCGAACACGTTGTCGACGACCACCCGGGCCCCGGCCGCGTGCGCGAGCTCGGACACGGCAGCGATGTCGACGAGCTCCTGCATCGGGTTGCTCGGGGTCTCGAAGAACACCGCCGCGGTGGGCACCGAGAGGGCCTCCCGCCACTGATCGAGATCTGCCCCGTCGACGAAGACGGTCTCCACCCCCCAGCGCGGGAGGATCTCCTCGAGGATCACGAAGCACGACCCGAACAGCGCGCGGGAGGCCACGACGCGGTCCCCCGCCCCGACCAGGGCCGCCAGCGAGGTGAACACGGCCGCCATCCCGGATGCCGTCGCGAAGCACGCCTCGGCGCCTTCCAGGAGGCGCAGGCGCTCCTCGAAGGCGCTGACGGTGGGGTTGCCGTACCTGCTGTAGATGTAGTGGTCGACCTCGCCCTTGAACGCGGCCTCGGCCTCCTCCGCCGACTGGTAGACGAACCCGGAGGTCAGGTAGAGCGCCTCTGCCGTCTCGTCGAACTCGCTGCGCGCCAACCCTCCTCGCACCGCGAGGGTCTGTGGGCGCCACCCCTTGTCGGCTGCGGTCATCCCTGGACCCAGGGCAGGCCCGCGTTCTTCCACCCGGACACCGCACGGTGGTGGGACGCGTCGTGCGGCCCCTCGAAGCCCTCGAGCACGTTGTAGGCGGGCCCGAGGCCCGCCGCGGTGAGTGCCTCGGCCGCAGCCTGCGAGCGCACCCCGGAACGGCACAGCAGGTAGATCGGGCTCCCCGGCTGCGCACCGGCCGCACGCACCTCCTCGACGAAGTGCGCGTTCGGCGCACCGTCCGGGAAGGTCGTCCACTCCACGAGGTGCACCCCCGTGCCGGAGGCGCTGAGGTCCGGCACCCCCACGTAGGCCCACTCCGCCCGGGTGCGCACGTCGATCAGGAGCGCGCCGGAGTCACCGGTGACCGCGGCATACGCGTCCTGGGGGCTCACATCACCTGCGTAGCTCATGGCGTGGAGCCTAGATCGCCGACGTGCAACCACGCGGCCCCATCTCACGCGGGTGAGAAGCCCTCACCCTTCGTTCGATGCCGAACGTGGGTGAAGATCACCGCCGACGAACGGATGGTCACCCACGTCCCGCGAGCAGGGCGCCCTCAGGTTCGGTTGGTGAAGGCGATGGAGACCTCGCCGTCCGCCCACACCTCGACTCCGGTGAGCGACCCGGCCGAGACCGCGAGACGGCGACGGCGGTCCTCCGCCGCGCCCAACAGGTGTCCCAGGACCACCCGCACGGCGTCGTCAGGGCACACCACCACGGTGGTGCCGCCACGGGTCAGCACCCGCTCCCACGCGGCGAGCACCCGGTCGGCGGTCCCCGACCAGTCGGCGTCGACCACCGCCTCGGCACCCAGACCGGACGAGACCTCGGCCGCGGTCTCGACCGCGGCGTCGCCGGATGCCGTCACCAGGCACCGGGGCGCGGACCCCAACAGGTGCGTGAGCGCAGCCGAGGCGGCGCCGCGGGCCCCGTCACCTGCTGCCTGGGCCACCAGGACGACCCGCACGGGGATGCCCGGATCCACGCCCACCGGGTCGCACGCGGATGTCGTGGGCTCGCGTTCGCCGGGCGCAGGCTCCCCGTCGCCCCTGGCGTCGTCCTCCGTACCTCCACCCATCATGCGGTCGATCGTCAGGCCGTCCATCCCGTCGTTGGACAGGGCGTCGGCATCCTTGTTCTTCTCCCGCGGGATCCACTCGTAGCGCACCGAGCCGCCCGCGCGGAGGATCCCCGCCGCCACCTCGCGGGCCTCCAGGGCCAGGCGTCGCATGTCCTCGTGCTTGATCTTCCAGCGACCGGACATCTGCTCGACGACGAGCTTGGAGTCCATCCGGGCGAGCACGTCGGCGCCGGAGTCGATGCGCGCGGCCGACTCCAGACCGGCGATGAGTCCGCGATACTCGGCGACGTTGTTCGACACCTTGCCGAGCGGGGCGGCGCGCTCCGCGAGCAGCGCACCGGTGTCGGTGTCGCGGACCAGCGCGCCATAACCACCCACCCCGGGATTGCCGCGCGACCCCCCGTCGGCCTCGATCGTGAGTCGGCGGGTCACAGCCCGGACTCGGGCGTGCGCACGAGGATGCGACGGCACTCCTCGCACCGCACCACCTCGTCCTCGGCCGCCGTGCGGATCCGGTTGATCTCCACGGGGTTCAGCTCGAGCTGGCAGCCCCCGCACCGTCTCTGGCGCAGCGCCGCCGCACCCGTGCCCCCGGAGGAGGTCCGGATCTTCTCGTAGAGCGCCAGCAGGTCCTCGCCGACCTCGCGAGCGAGCTCCTCGCGAGGCTGGCCCACGATCGCGGCCTCACCGTCGAGCTCTGCCAGGCGAGCGTCACGACTCGCCTCCAGCGCGGCGATCCGTTCCCCGAGCTCACCGCGGCCCCGGTCGAGCTCGGCGATGTCGGACTCTATCGACTCGGCGCGCTCCATCACCTCGAGCTCGACCTCCTCGAGCTCGGCCTGTCGTCGAGCGAGCGAGGTCAGCTCGTGCGAGATGGCCTGGAGGTCCTTGGCCGAGCCGGTGCCCGCGTCCAGGCGAGCCTGGTCACGAGCTGCCCGATCGCGCACCTGCTGCACGTCGGTGTCGGCCTTGCGCACCTCGCGCGCGATGTCATCGAGCTCGGTGCGGAACCGGATCAGCTGGTCGTCGAGGAGCCCGGCCTTACCGCCGAGGTCGGCGAGCTCGGCCAGCTGTGGGAGGTGGGTGCGCGCGTGCGCGATCTGACCCAGCCGGGTGTCGATGGCTTGGAGGTCAAGGAGCCGCTGTTGGCGGGCAGACTCGGCGATCACGGCATACCTCCGGGGTCGGCACCGACGACGAAGGTCCAGGGGTCGGTGCGCACTGTGCTGATGTGGGTCTCCACCCTAGCGACGTCCGCACCGAGTGCCTCGCGCAGCGCTCGCTCAGCGCGGGCCAGCCAGACCTGCTCGCTGGCCCAGTGCCCCGCGTCGACGACGTAGGGCGGACCGCCACGGGCCTCCTCGCGCGCCTCGAGAACGGCGTGGTGGCGCAGGTCGGCCGTCACGTAGACGTCGGCGCCGCTGGCCCGCACGGCGTCGAAGAGGTCGTCGCCGGCGCCACCGAGCAGCGCGACCCGGCGCAGCACGGCATCCGGGCGACCTGCGACTCGGATGCCGCCCGCAGCCTCGGGCAGGCGGCTCGCCAGCCGCTCCACGAACGTGCGCAGGGACACCGGCTCGGTCAGGTCCCCGACGCGACCCATCGGCTGACCCTGCGAGATCGTGAGCGGCCCGTGCTCGGCGAGCCCGCAGGCGTCGGCGAGCGCGACGCAGACCCCCTCGGCCGCCACGTCTGCGTTGGTGTGCGCGACGAGGAGGGCGATCCCACCGGCGAGCAGGGCGCTCACGCTGGCACCCTTGGCCGTCGTGGTCGCCACGCTGTGGACTCCGCGCAGGAGGAGCGGGTGGTGGGTGAGCAGCAGGTCCGCACCGGCCTCGCTGGCCTCCGTGATGACCGCGAGCGTCGGGTCCACAGCGAAGTGGATGCGTCGCACGGGCTGGTCCGGGTCGCCCGTCACGAGCCCGACCCGGTCCCAGGACTGGGCGCTCTCGGGGGGGTAGAGGCGGTCGACCACGGCGACCACCTCGCGCAGGCGCATCGGCTCATCGCTCATGTGGGCCCGGCCGGGATCGAACCGACGACCTACGCGGTGTAAACGCGGCGCTCTACCAGCTGAGCTACAGGCCCGTGACGGCGTGACCTCCTCCAGGAGATCCCGCCGACCGCGACATTCTGTCAGGAGGCCGCCGGATCAGGAGATCGCGGCCACCTCGATGGGCAGCGAGGTGAAGTCGCGCCGCTCCCCCGGTCCGTTGACGAGGGTCCAGTGGACGAGGCCGTCGCGCCCGACGAGGAAGGTGCCGCGCACCGGCGCTCCGGACACCTCGCTGAAGACACCGTAGGAGCGGGTCACCTCGCCGTGCGGCCAGTGGTCGGCGAGGATCGGGAAGAAGTAGCCGTGCAGGTCAGCCCAGGCGCGCTGGCTGAACATCGCGTCACAGGAGATGCAGACGACCTGCAGGTCATCGGACACGAAGCGCTCCAGGTGGTCGCGGATCTCGTCGAGCTCTCCGGTGCAGATGCCGGAGAAGGCGAAGGGGTAGAAGACGATGACGACGTTCTTCTCGGCGGTGAGGTCGCTCAGGCGCACCGCGACGCCGTTCTGGTCGGGCAGGGTGAAGTCGGGAGCCACCTGGCCGATGGTCAGTGGTGTGACGTGCGCGGACATGAGTGCCATCCTGCCAGCACCCACCGACGCCCGGGGACCGGGCGTGCGGACCGTGACGGCGGGGTCTAGCGGCGTGCAGCGGCCTTCGGCGCAACGAGCTTGAGGGCGCGCCAGTCGGCCCCCACCTGGAAGGTCCCCCCGGCGTGCAGCCCGGCTGTGACCACTGCCTCGTCGATCTCGCTCGCCTCGACCTGCTCCGGGGTGCCCTTCGGGGTGAGGAGCACGACGAAGCCGCCGTCATCGATGGAGCTGACCATGTCGACGAGTGCGTCGACCAGGTCACCGTCACCCTGCCGGAACCACAGCAGGACGATGTCCGAGACCCCCGTGTAGTCCTCGTCCTCCAGCTCCGCACCACAGAGGTCCTCGACGGCGAACCGGAAGGTGTCGTCGGCGTCGGTGTCGTACCCGAACTCCTGGACGACCTGGTCGCGGGCGATCCCGAGCCGGTCCGCGACTCCGACACCGGCCGACCCGGGGTCCGCCGGGGATGGCGCTGGGTTGTTCACGTCGTCACATGCCTCTCGTGTGGGTGTGGTCGAGCACTAGTCCACCAACTCTGATGCGTTCGGTGCAAGGTGGGGGTCATCGGGCAGGGTCGACACGGCGCGGCGCGCGACCCGCGCAGCACCCGACACCACCTCCAGGAACTGGTGCGCCGCATCGACGTCGAGGTGGGCCAGGGTGGCTTCCACGGGGCCCGGCGTGGACACCACGATGACCGACGCGAGCCCCATCCGGGCAGCGATCGGCCCCTGCTGCAGGGTCATCGACTGGACCCGGGCATGGGGGACCGTGACGGCGCGGCGGGTGAGCCGGCCGCTGCGCAGGACCACGGCGCTGTCGGTGAGGGTCCAGGCGTTGCGTCGCCACGACAGCGGGTCGAACACCCTGGCCCGCGGTGAGACGGACTGCCACCCCGGCGCGGGCTTCCTTCCCAGGGCCGCCGCGCGCAGCACCTCCACACCGGAGCCGTGTCCCAGCCTCGAGATGACGTGGAGCGCATCCTCCAGGCTCCCGACGGGCAGCAACGTCGTCTCCGACTCCCCGTCCCCGTCCGCACCCGAGGCGATGCCGGCCACGTTGACCCGGATCCGCCACCAGCCCAGTGGCCTCCACCACAACGGCTGGATCAGGTCCAGTGCCTGGATGCGGTGGATCGGAATGGTGGTCGTGCGGAGGTCGGTGAGGCCGTGCTGGATCCGCAACCCGGTGCCGGTCTCGGCGAGGTGGAAGTTGCCGTGGGTGAGCAGCTCCTTGACGCGCCCGACGCCCACCCCGAACGCGATGGGCACCAGGGCAGGCAGGCCCGCGAAGACGATCACCCCAAATTGTGCGAACCCGGCCCCCGCCAGTGCGGCGATGAGCAGCACGGCCAGCACGATCGTGGACCCGTGCAGGATCGTCGCCACGAAGAGCCTCCCGTTGGGCACCTCGAGGAGCGGCTGCCCGACCCCCGCCGCCCGCGGTGCTGCCCAGGCCGGCCCGCCGCCCGGCGGTGCCCCACCATCGGTCGGGGCGCCGCCCGGCATCCCTGTCGGTGTGGAGGCTTCGTCAGAGGCACCGGCGAGGGCCAACAGGTCGTCGCGCACCCGTTCCGCGCGCCCCAGGGAGAGGAAGGACAACCGCAGGTTGGAGTCCGACCCGCCGGCCGACTGGACGACGACCTGCGCCAGGCCGAGCAGCCTGGCGAGGATGGGCCGGGAGAGCTCGACGGCCTGCACCCGCTCGAACGGCACCTGACGGTGTTGGCGGAAGAGCACACCCTGGCGCAGCTCCACCTGCCGGGGGCCCACCTTGAACCGCGAGAACCGCCACGCCACGTAGTTGCCGCCAGCGATCGCGGCGATGACCAGGAGCACGAGGAGCAGGGCGATCAGGGGGTGGGCGAAGAGCGCACCCGTGGGGTCACCGACGTCGCCCGTGCCGTCTCCGCCGCCGACCCCGGGGACGCCCACGTTCAGGCCCACACTGGACAGGACCCGGTCGAAGAGCTGCGAGGCGGCATACCCGAGCACCGCCAGGACCACGAGCCCACCCCGGAGCAGGGGCGAGAGCGGGTGCAACCGCTGCCAGTCGTCGCCGTCGGTGGGCGCCGGCTGCGGTGCAGCGGGCACCACCGGGTGCGCTTCGCTCACAGGCCGGCTCGCTGGGCCTCGCCGCGCGCGGCGAGTCGGGCACGGAGTGCCTCGGCCTCTGCGACCGGGAGCCCGGGCAGCGATCCACCGCTCTCCGGGGAGGCCGTGTGGATCTCGCAGGACGCGATGCCGGAGGCCCGCATGAGGGGACCGCTCTGGATGTCGACGTACTGGAGCCGGCCGTACGGGACGCTCACCAGCGTGCGGAAGAGGCGCCCCTTGCGGATGACGATCTCCTCCTCCAGCTCCACCCAGGAGATGGCGCTGACCTGCCGCCCGATGAGCCAGGCGGCCCACGCGCCGAGGAGCACGATGGCCCCCACCCCGAACCACACCCACGTCGTGACGAGCACCGCGACCACGACCGCGGCCACCAGCAGGGGCAGCACCACGACCGCGAGCGTGATCAGGCGAACGCGCACCAGGGTCGGCGAGACCGGTCGCCACGGGAGGTCGCCCCCGCGCAAGGTCACCGAAGCCGTGCTCGCCATGGCTGTGGGGGTCGGGTCGGACATGCGCCCAGTCTGCCTCAGCCGTGCCCTCGCCCGGTCACTCCGGTGTGTTTGGATGACGTGCATGGGCAGGGTCACGACGAGGGTGCGGCGCAGCCGGTGGAACGTCTCCACCGGGGGCATCGTCGATCGTCCCGACACGATCGCCGTCGAGGAGCCGTTGGAGATCCGGGTGGGGGCGGCCACCGTGACGACCACGATGCGCACGCCGGGTGACGACTTCGACCTGACGCTCGGACACCTGCTCACCGAGGGACTGCTGCACTCCGCGGACGAGGTCGCGACACTGATGCACTGCACGGACCTCGGGGAGGACGGCACGGCCACGTTCAACGTCGTCGACGTGGCGCTCGGCCCCGGTGTGGCACTGCATCGGCCGCTGCGCGAGCGCACCGAGCCGATGACGAGCGCCTGCGGGGTGTGCGGCTCGTCCTCGATCGACGCGGTCCGCCGCACCGGTCGGTATGCCGTGGGGCAAGACCCGGTGGTGCTCTCACCCCGGGTCGTGGCGGGCTTGCCGGACGTGCTGCGTCGGCACCAGCCGGTTTTCGAGCTCACCGGGGGCGTGCACGCGGCGGGGCTGTTCGCCCCTGACGGCACCGCCTTGTCGGTGCGCGAGGACGTCGGCCGACACAACGCGGTCGACAAGGTCGTGGGCGCCCTCTCGCGGGAGCGCAGCCTGCCGTTCGCCGGCACGGTACTGGTCGTGTCCTCGCGTGCGAGCTTCGAGATCGTCCAGAAGGCCGCGGTCACCGGCATCCCCGTCGTGGTTGCCGTGGGCGCCCCCACCTCGCTCGCCGTGGCCCTGGCGCAGGACTGCGGGGTGACCCTCGTGGCCTTCACCCGGGCTCCCCTGCTCTCCGTCTACACGCACGCAGGACGTCTGGGTCCCGATACCGGCGAATAGGGTGCACCCAGTTGCGGCAGGGGCGCGGAAGGGGTGAAGGATGGGGATCACCGGCCCTTTCCGGGGCACGGTTCGTGATCGGTGAAAGGACCCACGCGTGTCACCCCGCGAAGACGTCGGCCCCATCCTCAACGGCCTCCCGACCCACCTGTCGGACATCGACCCCTCCGAGACCCAGGAGTGGCTCGACAGCCTCGACTCGGTCATTGACGGACCCGGTCGGATGCGCGCTCGCTACCTCATGCTGCGACTGCTCGAACGCGCGCGCGCCATGCAGGTGGGGGTCCCCTCACTGACGACGACGGACTACGTGAACACGATCGGCCCGGAACAGGAGCCGTGGTTCCCCGGTGACGAGGACGTCGAGCGCCGCTTCCGCGCCTACCTCAGGTGGAACGCGGCGATGATCGTGCACCGGGCGCAACGCCCGGGCATCGGTGTGGGGGGCCACATCTCGACGTACGCGTCGGCGGCGACGCTGTACGAGGTGGGCATGAACCACTTCTTCCGTGGCAAGGACCACCCCGGCGGCGGCGACCAGGTCTTCTTCCAGGGCCACGCCTCCCCCGGCATGTATGCCCGCGCCTACCTCGAGGGCCGGATCTCCGCGCAGCGTCTCGACGGCTTCCGTCAGGAGAAGTCGCACATCGTCGACGGCAAGCCGCTCGCGCTCCCGTCCTACCCCCACCCGCGGTTGATGCCGGACTTCTGGGAGTTCCCCACGGTCTCGATGGGCATCGGGCCGATGAACGCGATCTACCAGGCGCAGTTCAACAAGTACCTCCATGCCCGCGGCATGAAGGACACCAGTGACCAGCACGTGTGGTCCTTCCTGGGCGACGGCGAGATGGACGAGCCCGAGTCGCGCGGCCTGCTCCAGCTGGCGGGGAACGAGGAGCTCGACAACCTCACCTTCGTCATCAACTGCAACCTCCAGCGCCTGGACGGGCCGGTGCGCGGCAACGGATCGATCATCCAGGAGCTGGAGGCCTTCTTCCGGGGCGCGGGCTGGAACGTCATCAAGGTCGTCTGGGGCCGCGGGTGGGACCCACTGCTCGCCGCAGACGGCGACGGCGCCCTGGTCCACCTGATGAACTCCACCAGCGACGGCGACTACCAGACCTTCCGCGCCAACGACGGGAAGTACGTGCGCGAGCACTTCTTCGACCGCGACCCACGCACCCGCAAGATGGTCGCCGACTGGTCCGACGAGGACATCTGGTGGAAGCTCAAGCGCGGCGGCCACGACTTCCACAAGGTGTATGCCGCCTACAAGGCCGCGCTCAACCACACCGGCCAGCCGACGGTCATCCTGGCGAAGACCATCAAGGGCTACGGACTGGGGCAGTCCTTCGCGGGTCGCAACGCCACCCAACAGATGAAGAAGTTCACCCTGGCTGACCTGAAGGGCTTCCGCGACTCGCTCAAGCTCCCGATCAGCGACGAGCAGCTCGAGAAGGACCCCTACAACGCGCCGTACTACCACCCGGGCGCCGACGACGAGGTCATCCAGTACGCCCTCGAGCGCCGGGCCAAGCTCGGCGGTGGGCTGCCGAAGCGCCAGGTCAAGCACGCCCCGGTGCACCTGCCCGACGACTCGGCCTACAGCCAGGTGAAGAAGGGGTCCGGCAAGCAGCAGATCGCGACGACCATGGCCTTCGTCCGGTTGCTGAAGGACCTGATGCGCGACAAGGAGTTCGGCAAGCGCATCGTGCCGATCATCCCCGACGAGGCGCGCACCTTCGGGATGGACAGCTTCTTCCCGACGATCAAGATCTACAACCCGCACGGGCAGCGCTACACCCCCGTGGATGCCGATCTGATGCTCGCGTACCGGGAGTCGACCGAGGGGCACATCCTGCACCTCGGGATCAACGAGGCGGGTTCGGTCGCAGCCTTCACGGCCACCGGCACGAGCTATGCCACGCACGGCGAGCCGATGATCCCGATCTACGTCTTCTACTCGATGTTCGGCTTCCAGCGCACCGGCGACTCGATCTGGGCTGCCGCCGACCAGATGACCCGAGGCTTCCTCATCGGCGCGACGGCTGGCCGCACCACCCTCACGGGCGAGGGACTCCAACACGCAGACGGTCACTCGCCGCTGCTGGCCTCGACGAATCCCGCTGTCGTGCACTATGATCCGGCATTCGCCTACGAGATCGCCCACATCATGCAGGACGGGCTGCACCGGATGTACGGCACGGACGAGTCACTCACCGACAACGACCGCAACGTCATCTACTACATCACCGTCTACAACGAGCCGAACGTTCAGCCCGTCGAGCCGGAGGGCCTGGACCGCGAGGGACTGCTCAAGGGCCTCTACCTCTATGCCGAGGGATCCACCGACGGCCTGCCGGCCGACGCTCCTCGCGTGCAGCTGCTCGCGTCGGGCGTGGGAATGGCGTGGGCGTTGGAGGCCCAGGAGCTGCTGCGCGACGACTGGAACGTCGTGGCCGACGTGTGGTCGGTGACATCCTGGAACGAGCTGCGCCGTGACGGGCTGCGCTGCGACGAGACGGCATTCCTGCACCCCGAGGTCGAGGCGCCGGTGCCGTGGGTCACCCAGAAGCTGGGCGCGACCCAGGGGCCGGTCATCGCGGTGTCGGACTACATGCGCGCGGTGCAGGACCAGATCGCGCAGTGGGTTCCCGGTGACTTCGCCTCCCTGGGCGCAGACGGGTTCGGCTTCTCCGACACCCGGCCCGCAGCACGCCGCTTCTTCCACATCGACGGTCCGTCGATGGCGGTGCGCGCGCTGCAGTCCCTCGCCGAGCGTGGTGAGGTCGAGCAATCCGTCCCCCTGGAGGCTGCTCGTCGCTACCGCCTCGGAGACGTCACCGCCGGATCCTCCGGCAACGAGGGCGGTGACAGCTGATGATCGCCGCGTTCAGCATCGCCCCGGCCGGGCCGGAGGACGACGGGTCGTATGCCGTGGCGGTGGCTGAGGCGGTGCGGATCGTCCGCGCCAGCGGGCTGCCCAACGAGACCACCTCGATGTTCACCAGCCTCGAGGGCGAGTGGGATGAGGTGATGACGGTCATCAAGGAGTGCGTCGAGACGATGGCCGCCTCCCACCCGCGAGTCTCCCTCGTGGTCAAGGCCGACATCCGGCCCGGGCACACGGAGATGCTCACCGGCAAGGTCCAGCGCATCGAGGACATCCTCGGTCGCGAGTGAGCCACCCCTCCAACCGGCCGCCGACCGCTGGACCGCTCCCCGACTCCGCCGTTGGTAGATATGCAGAACTCTGTATATAGTTGCACTCGTGTCCAAGGTCCTCACCTCCCTGCCCGTCGGCGAGCGCGTCGGCATCGCCTTCTCCGGAGGTCTCGACACCTCCGTCGCCGTCGCGTGGATGCGCGAGAAGGGCGCGGTCCCCTGCACCTACACCGCTGACCTGGGCCAGCACGACGAGCCCGAGATCGAGACGGTGCCCGAGCGCGCCGGTCAGTTCGGCGCGGAGATCGCACGCCTGGTCGACTGCCGCAGCGCGCTCGTCGAGGAGGGTCTGTCGGCGATCGCGTGCGGCGCCTTCCACATCCGCAGCGGGGGACGGACGTACTTCAACACCACTCCCCTCGGGCGGGCCGTGACCGGCACGCTGCTGGTGCGAGCCATGCAGGCGGACCAGGTGGAGATCTGGGGCGACGGCTCGACGTTCAAGGGGAACGACATCGAGCGGTTCTACCGCTATGGCCTGCTGGCCAACCCCAACCTGCGCATCTACAAGCCCTGGCTGGATGCCGAGTTCGTCACCGAGCTCGGTGGCCGGCACGAGCTGAGCGCCTGGCTCACCGAGCGCAACCTCCCCTACCGCGCCAGCCAGGAGAAGGCCTACTCCACGGACGCGAACATCTGGGGAGCGACCCACGAGGCGAAGACCCTCGAGCACCTCGAGGAGTCGATGGAGGTCGTCGAGCCGATCATGGGGGTGCGGTTCTGGGACCCGTCCGTGCAGATCGACTCCGAGGACGTGAGCGTGACCTTCGTCCAGGGTCGCCCCGTGGCGATCAACGGTCGCACCCTGGACCCCGTCGCACTGGTGGACGAGGCAAACCGAGTCGGCGGTCGCCACGGCCTGGGCATGTCCGACCAGATCGAGAACCGGATCATCGAGGCCAAGTCGCGCGGCATCTACGAGGCCCCCGGCATCGCCCTGCTGCACATCGCCTACGAGCGCCTGCTGAACGCCGTCCACAACGAGGACACCATCGCCAACTACCACTCCGAGGGGCGCCGGCTGGGGAGGCTGCTCTACGAGGGACGCTGGCTCGACCCGCAGAGCCTGATGATGCGCGAGGCCATCCAGCGCTGGATCGCCTCCGTGGTGACCGGCCAGGTGACCCTGCGGTTGCGCCGTGGCGAGGACTACTCGATCCTCGACACCCGCGGTGAGAACTTCAGCTACCACCCCGACAAGCTGTCGATGGAGCGGGTCGAGAACGCCGCCTTCGGGCCCGGGGACCGGATCGGCCAGCTGACGATGCGCAACCTCGACATCGCCGACAGCCGCGCCAAGCTCGAGCTCTACGCGGGGCAGCCCTTCGACCAGGGCCAGCTCAAGGTCGAGCACGGCACCCTCTTCGGCGCCATCCCTACCGGTGGCTACGACAGGATCACGGCCAACCCGAGCGTCGAGAAAGAGCAGGAGCGGGCGCTGGACAGCGCCGCGATGGAGTTCGGCACCGACTGAGAAGTCTTCCCGGTTGTGTGCCGCGCACAAATACACTCCGGGTATGCCGTCCACCCGCCCGGTCCCCTCGGCCGCCACCCGACGCCGGGTCGCCCGGGCTGCCGGAGACCTCGGGGCCGCCGCCGTGCGCCAGATGGAGACCGACCACGAGTGGTTCCGCGCGCTCTCGGCCGAGGACCGGTCCTGGGTGGGCCTGGTCGCGCAGGCCGGCATCACCTCCTTCCTCGACTGGTTCGGCGGTGACCACACCAGCCCGGCCGTGACCGCGGACGTCTTCGGCACCGCCCCGCGCGAGCTCACCCGCTCGATCTCGCTCGCCCAGACGCTCGGGCTGATCCGCACCGTCATCGCGGTGGTCGAGCGCGACATCGTCGACCTGGCAGCTCCCGGCGAGGAGGACATCACCCGCGAGGCCGTGCTGCGCTACAGCCGTGAGGTGGCCTTCTCCGCCGCTGAGGTCTACGCGGAGGCAGCCGAGGCACGAGGCGCGTGGGACGCCCGCCTGGAGTCCCTCGTCGTCGACGCCGTGATCCGGGGGGAGGCCGATGAGTCCATGCAGTCGCGGGCCGCGGCGCTGGGCTGGGGCTCGGTCACCGGTGTCGTGGTCGTGGTGGGGTCGACCCCACCGGGGGGCACGGGGCCGGTGCTCGGTGAGCTGCACCGCTCAGCTCGCCGACTGGGGCTCGAGCTGCTCGTGGCCATCCACGGACCCCGGATCATCTGCATCGGAGGAAGTGTCGCCGACCCCCTCGAGCTCGCGGCAGCCCTGGACCGCCACCTCGGAGACGGCCCGCTGGTCATCGGACCGACGGTCCCCCACTTGTTCGCCGCCGGTCGCAGCGCGCGTGCCGCGATCTCCGGGCACAGTGCCGCACCGGCCTGGCCGGGGGCGCCGAGACCCGTCCGCGCCGACGACCTCCTCGCCGAGCGGGCGCTCCTCGGGGACCTTCCCGCTCGCGGCGCCCTCGTCGCACGGATCATCCGCCCGCTCCAGGACAGCGCAGGTGGCACGCTGCTGGAGACCGCGCAGGCCTTCCTCGACGGCGGTCGCGGCGTGGAGGCGACGGCACGAGCGCTGATCGTCCACCCCAACACGGTGCGCTACCGGCTGGCGGGCATCGCGAAGACCACGGGCTACGACCTCGGGGACCCACACGACGCGCAGACCGTCCGCACGGCCCTCGCGGTCCATCGTTTCGGACCTGTATCGCGTGCCACACCCCGTACCTGAGCCGTGCCCGATTTGTGGGAAACCTCCAGAACGAGGGTCCGAGGTTCGTCTCACCTCATCGCGAGATCACCGCCTGATCGGCGGCACGCTGGGAGCGTGATCGTCATCGTCTGCCCGGGCCAGGGTTCCCAGACCCCCGGCTTCCTCGCTCCGTGGCTCGAGCTTCCCGGTCTGCGCGAGCACCTCGGAGCGCTCTCGGACGCCGCGAAGGTCGACCTCGTCGCGCACGGCACCACGTCGAGCGAGGAGACGATCAAGGACACCGCGATCGCGCAGCCGCTCCTCGTCGGCGCCGGGCTGCTCGCGCTCCGCGCCCTCAGCGGCGGCACGAGTGCGCTCGAGGCGCTGCCCGAGACGGGAGTCATCGCGGGCCACTCGGTCGGCGAGATCACCGCGGCGGCCGCAGCCGGCGTGTTCTCCGAGTCAGACGCGATGCGCTTCGTGGCACGCCGTGGCCGCGCGATGGCCCAGGCCAGCGCCGCCACGCCCACCGGGATGAGCGCGGTCCTGGGCGGCGACCCGGATGCCGTGCTCGCCACCATCGGTCGACACCTCCTCACCCCGGCGAACGTCAACGGCGCCGGTCAGGTCGTGGCGGCGGGTTCCCTTCCCGCGCTCGCCGAGCTTGCCGAGGACCCGCCGGCACGCACACGGGTGATCCCGCTCAAGGTGGCTGGCGCGTTCCACACCCACTACATGCAGTCGGCGGTCGAGGAGCTGCGCGCCGCGACCGCCGACCAGGACGTCTCCGACCCCGCGATGACCCTGGTCTCGAACCGGGACGGCAAGGTCGTCACCGAAGGCCGGGAGGTCCTGAACCGGCTCGTCTCCCAGGTGTCCAACCCGGTGCGGTGGGACCTGTGCATGGAGCGCTTCGCCATCCTCGGCGTGACGGCGATGATCGAGCTGCCACCGGCAGGCACCCTCATCGGCCTGGCCAAGCGAGCCATGAAGGGGATCGACCTCCTCGCCGTCAAGACACCGGACGACCTCGACGCCGCCCGCGCCCTCATCAAGGAGCACTCTGCATGATCACGACCAAGGGTTTCGCCTCGTCCCTGCGGGCCTCGGCTCCGGCGCAGCACTCGCGGATGTTGGGCATCGGTGGCTACCGCCCGCGACGGGTCGTCCCCAACTCCGAGCTCGTCGAGCGGATCGACTCCTCCGACGAGTGGATCCGGGAGCGCTCCGGCATCATCGAGCGGCGGTTCGCGGGCGAGGGCGAGTCGGTCATCGACATGTCGGTCTTTGCCGCCACTCCCGCCCTGGAGATGGCCGGGATCTCCGCACAGGAGCTCGACGTCGTCATCGTCGCCACCATCTCCTGGCC
>JBDSNZ010000285.1:0-3835 GCA_039915055.1 Ornithinibacter sp. | reverse complement strand
GCCACCGACGTCTACTGGCGACCGGACCTGCGCGCCGGGGACACCTTCGCCGGCCCGGCGATCGTCGAGGAGTACGGGTCCACGCTCCCGGTGCACCCCGGCTTCGTCGTGCGCGTCGACACGCTCGGCAACCTCGTCGTCACCAAGGTCGTCGTCACCAACCTCGTCGTCACCAAGGAGGCGCAGTGAACAGCGCAGGTCTGCCCACGGCATACGAGCACGGCAACCGGCTCACCGCGCCCGGGAGCAGCGCGGACCCGATCCTCGTCGAGATCGTGCAGGGCACGCTGGCGAGCGTGGAGATGGAGGTCGAGACGGCCATCGCGCGCACGAGCCGCAGCCCGATGATCCGCGACGCGCACGACTTCCGCGCCGGCATCCACGACCGGCAGCTGCGCAAGCTCACCGGTCGCAGCTACTCGGCCCTGGTGCACCCGATCGTGCGCGACTTCCCGCTCTCCGAGATGCACGAGGGCGACGTCTTCTTCCACAACGACGTCTACGAGTCCGAGGGAGGCATCGGCCACCTCCCCGACCTCTGCGTCACGGTGCCGGTCTTCCACGACGGTGAGGTCGTCGCCTTCGTGCAGGCCTTCGGTCACCACGACGACATCGGCGGGGCCGTGCCCGGGTCGATGCCGAGCAACGCGCGCACCGTCTTCGAGGAAGGTCTCTCAGTTCCGCCGATCAAGCTGTGGGACAGCGGAGTTCCCAACGCAGCCGCCCTGCGGATCATGACCCGCAACTCCCGGATGCCGGACAGCCTGGCCGCCGACCTGGACGCCGAGTGCTCGGCGTGCCTGATGGGCGCACGTCGGCTCTCCGAGCTCTTCGCCCGCTACGGGCGCGACACGATCGAGGCCTGCTTCGACGCGATCCTCGACGCGACGACGGAGACCTACCGACGCGAGATCCTCAGCAAGATCCCCGACGGCACCTACGTCTGGGAGGACTACGCCGAGCACGACGGCGTCGACGAGCCGCGGCTGCACACCCAGCGGATCACGCTCACCAAGACCTCCACCGGCGGCCCCGGCCCCGGTGACGGCGGCCCGCTCCTCGTCATCGACTTCACCGGCACCGGTCCCCAGGCCAAGGGTCCGATCAACCACTGCGGTGACTACGTCGGCGGCAACTTCCTCAAGAAGTGGCTCGCACCGATCCTGCGCAACCTCGCCGACACCCCGGAGCGGATGGCCGAGCTCGACGTCAACGAGGGCATCGTGCCCCTGATCGAGATGCGCTTCCCCGACAAGGGCACCCTGCTCACCCCGATCTACCCCGCGCCGACCAACGCGCGCACGTTCGTGATCCTGCGACTGCTCGGCGTGCTCGCCGGAGTCGTCGCGAAGGCCGTGGACGGTCGGATGCCGGCCGACCAGGAGACGATCCGCTACACCGGCGTCTACGGCAAGGACCGCGACGGCAACGACTACCTCATGCGTGAGGTGCTCGGGGGTGGCTCCGGCGGGCGCTACTACGCCGACGGCGAGGACACGATCCACGTCGTGCCCGACTCGCGCAACCTCCCGACCGAGTTCACCGAGAGCCGCTTCCCGTTCATCGTCGAGCGGCTCGGCCTCGCGGTCGACTCCGGCGGCGCAGGCCTCCACCGCGGCGGCCTCGGCTACGAGAAGCAGATCCGGATGCTGCGTGACGCCCACTTCATGTCGATCGCGGACCGTTCGATCCTCGCGTGCTGGGGTGTCAAGGGCGGCAGGGCCGGCCGTTCCTTCGAGGTGACCGTGGACCTCGGTGGGCCGACCGAACGAACCGTCGACGCCCTCGCCGACGCCGAGCAGGTGCTCGCCGGGCAGGTGATCCGCATCCGCACGACCGGTGGCGGAGGCTGGGGTGACCCCCTCGAGCGACCCTACGACGATGTGGAGCGTGACCTCCGCTGGGGCAAGGTCTCCTTCACCGGCGCGGAGGCCGACTACGGCGTGCTCGCGACCGGCACCAAGGACGCCCCGGTCATCGACGCGGCGGCTTCCGACGCGCGACGAGACCGGCTCCGCGCGGCCCGCGACGAAAAGCTGCCGTTCTTCGACCGGGGCCCCGGCTACGCAGCCCTCTCCGGTGGCGCGAGCAGCGCCGACGTGGACTGGGTCTGAGCGATGGCGAGCTACGAGGTCAACGAGGCCGCGGTCGCGAGGGTGCGCGGACTCATCGACGCCCACCAGTACGTCCTGGACAGCGAGTGGGGCGACGTGCAGCCCGACGCCGAGCAGGAGAACGCCTACCTCGAGCGTCATTCCTGGCAGGACTACGGCGCGTGGCACCTCGGTCTGACACGAGGCGCCAACGAGGACACCAAGGCACGCTTCGCCTTCGTCGCGGGCGACTTCCGCCGGGTCCACCGCAGCGCGCTCATCGCCTGCGTCTACCGCGCGTCGCAGTGGCGGCACAAGGACGTCGAGCTGGCGGCCCACGACCTGCTCCAGCACCTCGACGCGACGAGCGGCTGAGCCGCGGGCGCCAGCCCCGCCGGCGAGGACCCCGGCGACACGAGAGACACGTTCCCGTGCTTCACCGGGGTTCTCGGGGCGACCCCGAAAGCCCGGTGCTGGCAGAACCTGACAGGGGGATGCCGGGCGAGACGGCCGCGCCTGCCGAGGGGCGAAGCGCCGCGCGTGGCTAGGTTGGCGGCACAGGGCGTGACGACAGCCCACCCTCGTCGACCTCCGGGAGAGCACGTGCGCGGACCCATGACCGGCATCACCGTCATCGACCTCTCGCGCGCCCTCGCCGGCCCGCACGCCGCGATGATGCTCGGCGACATGGGGGCCAGGGTCATCAAGGTCGAGTCGGGCACCGGCGATGACACCCGCGGCTACGGCCCCCCGTTCGTCGGCCCCGAGGACGACCCGGTGTCGACCTACTTCCTCGCCTGCAACCGCAACAAGGAGTCCATCGTCCTGGACCTGAAGAGCGACGACGGGCGCGAGACCCTCACCCGGCTGGTGCGTCACGGCGACGTGCTCATCGAGAACTTCCGGCCCGGTGTGCTCGAGCGGCTCGGCTTCTCGATGGAGCGCCTGCACGAGCTCAACCCCGCCCTGGTGGTCCTCTCGATCAGCGGTTTCGGCCACGACGGCCCCGAGGGTGGGCGCGCCGGCTACGACCAGATCGCCCAGGGGGAGGCGGGCCTGATGTCGATCACCGGCCCCGGGCCGGAGGAACCCCAGCGGGTGGGGGTGCCCATCGCCGACCTGCTGGCCGGCCTGCACGGCGCCTTCGGGGTGGCGGCGGCCCTGCGCGAGCGCGAGGTCACCGGCGTGGGCCGGGTCGTGCGCACCTCGCTGCTGGCGGCGGTCGTCGGCGTCCACGCGTTCCAGGGCACCGCGCACACCGTGGCCGGCCAGACCGCTCGGGCCCAGGGCAACCACCACCCCTCCATCGCGCCCTACGGTCTCTTCCGCGCCGTCGACGGGCCCGTGCAGATCGCAGTCGGGTCCGAGTCGTTGTGGCAGCGCTTCGCGCCGGCCTTCGGGATCGACCCGGACGCGGCGCAGTTCGCCACGAACGCCCTGCGGGTCACCAACCGGGAGCACCTCGTGAACGTGATCGACGCGGTCTTCGGCACCTGGCCCTCGGCAGACCTGCTCGCCCGACTCGACGCGGTCGGGGTGCCCGCGGGCCAGGTCAGGTCGCTCGACCAGGTCTATGCGTGGGAGCAGACCAGGTCCCAGGGCCTCGTCATCCCCGTGGAGCACCCCACACTCGGCACCATCGACCTACCGGGGCCCCCGATCCGCCTGGACGACAACGCGTTCGGTGGCGGACGAGAGACGCACCTGCCGCCGCCGCGACTCGGGGAACATGGCGCCGAGAT
>JBDSNZ010000048.1:0-4592 GCA_039915055.1 Ornithinibacter sp. | reverse complement strand
GATCAGGCGCCGAGGTCCCGGCGGAGGGTCTCGACGTGCGTGGTGGCGTCGAGGTCGTGCTCGAGCGAGCTGACTCGTCCGTGGGCGTCGACGACGAAGGTGGAGCGGAGGGGCCCGACCATGTCCTTCCCGGCGACGACCTTGGGCCCGTAGGCACCCCAGCGGATCGCGCTGGCGTGCCCCGGGTCGGACAACAGGTCGTGGTCGACACCGTTGGCCGCTGCGAAGTCCTTGAGCACCGACACCGGGTCCCCGCTCACACCGAGCAGCTGGTAGCCGGCGCGGGCCAGGGGGACCTGGCTGTCCCGGAAGCTGCACACCTCGGTGGTGCACCCGGGGGTGAAGGCCTTGGGGAAGAAGTAGACGACCACCGGCGTGCCGAGCAGGTCGGCGAGGGAGCGCACGTCCCCGTGCTGGTTGGTGAGCTCGAGCGCTGGCGCGAGGTCACCGACCTTGACGGCGGTCCGGCTCTGCGAGGAGGACGGGGTGTGGTCGCTCATGACGCCCTCCGGATGCCCTCGGTGTCGGAGCGGGGACGGGCCAGCGTGGCCACCGCCTCCGGGCTCAGTCCCGTGTCGGCCTCGAGCTCGGCGCCCTCGATGGCGCCACAGGCGTGGCCGCGCTGGAGGTAGCGTGCCAGGGCGCGGGCCGTTGCCGGCTCGTCCATGATCCCCGAGCCGCTGCGCGACACGTAGTTCGCGAGCCGGGTCGCGGCCCGCTCGTAGCCGGAGCGGTAGAAGGCGAACGTCGCGAGGTAGCGGGTGGGGAGCTGGCCGGGGTGGAGGTCCCAGCCCTGGTAGAAGCCATTGCCCAGAGCCCGTTTCACGAGCCCGGCATGCAGCGCCCAGGCCGCCTTCACGGCATCCGCCGACCCGGTCGGAACGACGTTGGTCGAGCCGTCCGAGAGGTGCACGCCGGTGCCGGCGACCGCGAGCTGCATGACCTGCTTGGCGAGGTCGGCCGCCGGGTGATCCGAGGCCTGGAACTCCGCGGAGATGCCGAGCGAGGCGCTGTAGTCGTAGGTGCCGTAGTGCAGGGAGGTGACCCGACCCTTCCCCGCGTGCACGGCCCGCGCCAGCGGCGCCGTGCCGTCTGCTCCGAGGATCAGCTGCGGGGTCTCGACCTGGATCTCGAACCCCAGGTCACCGGGGGCCAGCCCGTGGGCGCTCTCGAGCGCCTCGCAGACGGTGACCATGGCGTCGACCTGGCCGACCGTGCTGACCTTGGGGAAGGTGAGCACGAGCTGCGAGGGCACCGTTCCGGTGCGGGCGAGCAGGGCACCGAGGAAGAGGTCGAGGGTGCGGATGCCGCGGCGGCGGGTGGGCTCCTCGAAGCACTTGAACCGGATGCCGATGAAGTCCGGGTTGGTGCCCGCCTCGAGGGCGTCGGCCACCGCGTTGGCGGCGGACACGGCATCCGCGTCCTCCGTCTCGTCACCGCGGTCGCCGTAGCCGTCCTCGAAGTCCAGCCGGAGGTCCTCGATCGGTGCCGTGCGCAGCTTGGCCTCCACCCGGTCGCAGACCTGGCCCGCGAGCTGGTCGTCAAGCCCGAGGTCGGCCGCAAGTGCGGCCAGTCCACCGTGCTCGGCCACGAGGGCCAGCGCCTGCTCGCCCCACTGCTGGGGTAGCTCGGTGGTGTAGCGGTCGGCGGGGACGTAGACGGTGTGCACCGGCTGGCGCCGACCGTCATCGCCGGGGTAGGCGTCGACGAGCAGGGTGTCGGTCTCGGTCAACGAGGCGTCGACGTCGGCGAGGAAGGACTCACCCAGGGCGGGCCGTGTCATCTCAGACCACCAGCTCGTAGGCCGGGATGGTGAGGAAGTCGACGAACGTCTCGTCCAGGCACAGGCCCGAGATGAGCTCCCTGGCCGGCAGGTAGTGCTCGGTGAAGGACTGCTCGTCCACCTCGGTGCGCAGTCGCTCGGTCTCCTCGTCGATGAGTCGTGCCACGAGCTCGCGGGTCACCGCGGTACCGGTGTCGGAGAGGACCACGTCGTTGGCGATGAGCTGCCACACCTGGGAGCGGGAGATCTCGGCGGTGGCCGCGTCCTCCATGAGGTTGTGGATGGCCACGGCACCGTTGCCGGAGAGCCAGACCGCGGTGTACGCGAGGGCGACGTAGATGTTGGCGCGCAGCCCCTCCTCGGTGTTGGAGCCCTGGGCCGAGCTGACGTCGAGCAGGTCCCGTGCGGAGACCTCGACCTCGTCGCGCTGGCGGTCGACCTGGTTGGGCTTCTCGCCGAGCACGCCGTCGAAGACCTCGCGGCACACCGGCACCAGGTCCGGGTGGGCGACCCAGGAGCCGTCGAAGCCGTCGCCGGCCTCGCGGGTCTTGTCGGAGCGGACCTTGGCGAAGGCCGCTGCGTTGATCTCCTCGTCGCGGCGGCTTGGGATGAACGCGGCCATGCCGCCCATCGCGAAGGCTCCGCGCTTGTGGCAGGTCTTGACGAGCAGCTCGGTGTAGGCGCGCATGAACGGGGCGGTCATCGTGATGTCGCCGCGGTCGACGAGGACGTAGTCCGGGCCGGCGTCGCGGAAGAACTTGATGATGCTGAAGAGGTAGTCCCAGCGACCGGCGTTCAGGCCGGAGGCGTGCTCCCTGAGCTCGTAGAGGATCTCCTCCATCTCGAACGCGGCGGGGATGGTCTCGATGAGCACCGTCGCGCGGATGGTGCCGTGCGCGATGCCCAGCTCGGACTCCGCGAAGGTGAAGACGTCGTTCCAGAGCCGGGCCTCGAGGTGGCTCTCCATCTTCGGCAGGTAGTAGTAGGGGCCGTGGCCGTTGTCGATGAGCTGCTGTGCCACGTGGAAGAAGTGCAGCCCGAAGTCGACGAGGCCGCCGACTGCTCGGTTGCCGTCGACCAGGACATGGGCCTCGT
Source organism: Ornithinibacter sp. (assembly GCA_039915055.1). Classification (GTDB taxonomy): domain Bacteria; phylum Actinomycetota; class Actinomycetes; order Actinomycetales; family Dermatophilaceae; genus Fodinibacter. The sequence goes on along the minus strand of JBDSNZ010000048.1, from coordinate 1,714 downwards.
CGAGGTGCCAGCCTCGGGGGCGGGTGACGACCACGGCGAGCGGGGCATCGTCGCGGAGGCGGTACTCGCGACCGTCGTCGCTGGTGAAGGAGAGGGTGCCGCGGGCGGCGTCGCGCAGGTTGCGAATGGCGGAGATCACGTTGGGCCAGGTCGGGGCGCTGGCGTCCTCGAGGTCCGCGAGCCAGACCTTGGCGCCGGAGTTCAGGGCGTTGATCGCCATCTTCTCCGGCGTGGCGGGCCCGGTCATCTCGACGCGGCGGTCCTGCAGCGCGGGCGGAGCCGGCGCCACGGCCCACTCGCTGGAGCGGATGTCCGCGGTCTCGGGGAGGAAGTCCAGACCGCCGTTGGACACGGCCTGCTGCCGGCGGGTGCCGCGGGCGCCGAGCAGCTCGTCCCGTCGGCCTGCGAACTGGTGGTGGAGGGCCTCGACGAAGGCCAGTGCCTCGGGGGTGAGGATCTCCTCCGCGCCCGGGGTCGGACGGGGGTCGGTGACGTCGATGCTCATGATGCGGCTCCAGTCGGGATCGGGGTCGGGAGGAAGGTCGTCTCGGACTCGTCGAGGTCATCCGTGGCGCCGCTCGCGAGGACGACTGCCTCCGCGACGTCGAGCGCGACCTTGGGGTCGAAGACGCTGGGCACGATGTAGCTCGCGTTGAGCTCGTCGCTGGCGACGCAGTTCGCGATGGCGTTGGCGGCCGCGACGAGCATCGGGGTGGTGATCTTGCTGGCGGCGGCGTCGAGCAGTCCGCGGAAGAGCCCCGGGAAGGCGAGCACGTTGTTGATCTGGTTGGGGAAGTCGCTACGCCCGGTCGCGACCACGGTCGCGTGCTTCGCGGCATCCAGAGGGTGGATCTCGGGGTCCGGGTTGGCGAGAGCGAACACGATCGCGTCGGAGGCCATCGTGGCCACCTGCTCGGCACCGAGCAGGTTGGGAGCGGAGACCCCGATGAACACGTCCGCACCGACGAGCACGTCGTGCAGTGTGCCGGAGGCGGCCTCGGGGTTGGTGTTGTCGGCGATCCACTGACGGTGGGCGTCGGCATACTTCTCACCGCGGTGCAGCGCACCGGAGCGGTCGCACGCGACGATGTTGGTGGCACCCTCGGCGTGGAGCAGCTGGATGATGGCGTGACCGGCGGCGCCGGCTCCGCTCACGACGATCTTCACCGAGGACATGTCCTTGTCCACGACACGCAGGGCATTGATCAGCGCGGCCAGGACGACGATGGCGGTGCCGTGCTGGTCGTCGTGGAAGACGGGGATGTCGAGCTCCTCGCGGAGCCGGCGCTCGATCTCGAAGCAGCGGGGGGCGGCGATGTCCTCGAGGTTGATGCCGCCGTAGACGGGGGCCATCGCCTTGACGATCATGATGATCTCTTCGGTGTCGGTGGTGTCCAGGCACACCGGCCAGGCGTCGACGTCGGCGAACCGCTTGAACAGGGCCGCCTTGCCCTCCATGACCGGGAGGGCCGCGGCCGCGCCGATGTCGCCCAGGCCGAGCACCGCGGTGCCGTCGGTGACGACCGCGACCGTGTTGCGTTTGATGGTGAGCCGGCGGGCGTCCTCGGGGTTGGCGGCGATGGCCAGGCAGACCCGGGCGACGCCGGGGGTGTAGGCGCGGGACAGGTCGTCGCGGTTGCGCAGGAGGACCTTGGACTCCACGGAGAGCTTGCCGCCGAGGTGCATGAGGAAGGTGCGGTCGCTCGTCTTCAGG
>JBDSNZ010000269.1:0-5148 GCA_039915055.1 Ornithinibacter sp. | reverse complement strand
AGCAAGAAGGCCGGGGCGGCCGTCGCCACCGAGCGGGTCACGCTCTACGGCGTGCCGCTCGTCACCGACCGCACCATCCAGTACGCCCGCATCGACCCGGAGGCTGCCCGCGAGATCTTCCTGCGCTCGGCCCTGGTCGAGGGTGACTGGGACACCCGCCACGACTTCTGGCGCGACAACCTGCGCACGCTCGCGCGGGTCGCCGAGCTGGAGGAGCAGGCCCGGCGCCGCGACATCGTCGTCGACGACGAGGTGGTCCACGCGTTCTACGACGCGCGGATCCCGCCCGATGTCGTGAGCGAGCGACACTTCGACCGGTGGTGGCGCGGCGAGCGGCGCCGCAGACCAGACCTGCTGACCCTCACGGAGGAGCTGCTCACCTCCGACGCGGGCGAGGGTGTCTCGGCGAAGGACTACCCCCGCACCTGGCGCCAGGACGACCTCGAGCTCGACGTGACCTACCAGTTCTCCCCGGGCGAGGCCGCCGACGGGGTGACCGTGCACGTGCCCGTGGCGGTGCTCAACCGGGTGCGCGACGAGGGCTTCGACTGGCAGGTGCCGGGGCTGCGCAGCGACCTCGCGGTCGCCCTGCTGAAGTCGTTGCCGAAGTCGACCCGCCGCCACTTCGTGCCGACCCCGGACCACGCGAGCGCTGCGCTCGCCGAGGCCGACCCCTCCCGCGGGTCGCTGACCGAGGAGCTGGCGCGGGTGCTGCGCGAGCGCACGGGGGTGGGCATCGCGCCGGGGGAGTGGGACGTGCCGCGGGTGCCGGACCACCTACGGGTCACCTTCAGCATCGAGGCCCCGGGCGGCCGGGTCGTCGCACGCGGCAAGGACCTCGAGGCGCTTCGCCCCAGCGCCGGTGGAGCCGTGCGCGAGGGCATGGCGCACGCCGGCCGGTCCCTGGAGCGCACCGGACTGACGACGTGGGACATCCAGGAGGTGCCCGAGACGTTCGAGGGGCGCGCCGGGGGCCAGAGCGTGATCGGTCACCCGGCCCTCGTCGACGAGGGCGCCAGTGTCGCCCTTCGGGTGCTTGCCGACGCGGGCACCGCCGACGCCGCCCACCGTGCCGGGGTCCGCCGCCTGCTCCTGCTCGGAACCACCGCCCCGTGGAAGCGAGTGCTCGCTCGCCTCACCAACGCCCAGAAGCTCGCGCTCGCCGACAACCCCCACGGATCGGTGCCGGCCCTGCTCCAGGACTGCCTCGACGCCGCCGTCGACGCCATCGTGGCCGAGCACGTCAGCGGGCCGGTCCGCACCCAGGAGGCGTATGCCGCGGCGCTGGCGGCGGTGCGCACCCACGCCGCCACCCGGGTGCTCAGCGTCATCGAGGCGGTCGAGCCCGTCCTTGCGCTGCGGGCCCAGGTGCTGCGTACGGTGGACGCGCTCGCCGCCGGGGCAGCCGCGCCACGCACTGCGGCCACCCGGGCGGACGTCCTGGCCCAGGTGAGCGGTCTGCTCGGCCCGGGGTTCGTCGCCGCCAGCGGTGTGGACCGGCTCGGGGACCTCCAGCGCTACCTGCGCGCCGCCCAGCACCGGCTGGAGCGGGCCGCGACCAACCCCCGCGAGGCGGTCCTCCAGGAGAGCATCGACACGGTGGAGTCGGCCTACGCCGACCTGCTCGACGAACTGCCCGCCCAGCGTCGACGCTCAGCCGACGTCGTCGACATCGCCTGGACCGTGGAGGAGCTGCGGGTCAGCCTCTTCGCCCAGTCCCTGGGCACCACCCGGCCGGTGTCGCAGAAGCGAGCCCTCGCGGCGATCGCGGCGGTGGCCGGGAATCCTCGGGGGGCGCCCGGGCGTTGACCCCAGACGATCCCTCCGCCGTGAAAGGCCTCTGTCGTGCAGAACCCGTCTGACCTCTACCGCTTCGAGACCGATGCGGACCTCAGCGAGCCCCGCCCCGGAGTGCTGGTCATCGCCCTCGGTGGGTTCATCGACGCAGGCGAGATCCAGCGCATGCTGAGCGAGCACCTCATCGAGACCGGCGACCCCGAGGTCGTCGCGTCCTTCGACGTCGACCAGCTGCTCGACTACCGGGCGCGGCGCCCGGCGATGGTCTTCGACACCAACCGGTGGGAGGAGTACGAGGACCCGACGATGCTCCTGCGCCGGCTCGCCGACCGCGACGGCCAGACCTACTACCTCCTCACCGGTCCCGAGCCGGACTTCCAGTGGGAACGGGTCGTCGAGGCGGTGCGCGAGCTCGTCGTCGCACTCGGAGTGACCCTGGTCGTGACCACGCACGGCATCCCCATGGGTGTGCCGCACACCAGGCCCGTCGGGATGACCGCACACGCCACCGACCCCGCGCTCATCGGCGAGACGACCTCGCCCTTCGGCCGGGTCCAGGTGCCCGCCTCGATCGGCGCGCTCATCGAGCTGCGCCTGGGTGAGTCCGGCCACCCGTCCGTCGGCTTCGCCATCCACGTGCCGCACTATCTCGCCGGCGCCGAGTTCGCCGAGGGGGCGCTCGCCGCCCTCAACGCCGTCGTCGACGTCACCGGACTGAACCTGCCCAACGACGACCTCGTCGCCAAGGCCGGGGTCAACCAGCGCGCCATCGCCTCCGAGGTGGAGGGCAACGACGAGGCACGAGCCGTCGTGGCGGCGCTGGAGCAGCAGTACGACGCCTATGTGCAGGGTCAGCAGCGTCCCAACCTGCTCGCCACCGAGGCCACCCAGATCCCCTCCGCCGACGAGCTCGGCGAGGAGTTCGAGAACTTCCTGCGCACCGTCTCCGACGACGACACCGCCTGACCCGACCTTCCTCACCGGCCGCCAGGCTCAGTCCTTTGCCTCCGACCACGCCCTGATCACGCTGGTGTCGGCGACGAAGCGCACTGGCGCGCCCCCGGACCACCGGCGCGACGCGTCCTGCAACGCCTGGTCCACCCGGGCGGCTGCCTCCTCGGCGGCCCGCTCCGGCACGTGCAGGAGCAGCTCGTCGTGCAGGCAGAGCACGACCTGCGCGTCCAGGTCCCGCGCGGCGGCGCGCACCGTCGCCACCCACGCCTTGAAGAGCTCGGCCGCGGACCCCTGGATGATCGCGTTGCGGGCGAACCGTCCGCGTGCGGCATCCAGCGCCGGGTCACTGCCGACCGGGCTGTTCGCGAGGAACCGTCCCGTGGGAACCAGCCGGCCACCGAACGTGCGCAGTGGCGCTCCGACCCGCCCCGCGGCATAGGCCCGGTCCAGCAACCCCATCGCGACGGGGTAGGCCCGCTCGAGCCCCTCCAAGGCCTCGCCTGCCGCCCCGCTGCGCTGGCCGTACATCGCGGCGAGGACCGCGATCTTGGCCACCGGCCGCTCCACGCCGAGCCTGCGGGCCACCGGCGCGTAGAGATCGTCCTCGCGGGTCGCCGCGGCGAACACCGGGTCGCCGGACACGACGGCGAGCACGCGTGGCTCGATCTGCCCGAGGTCGGCCCGCACGAAGACGTGCCCCGGGTGGGCTGCGACCCCGGAGCGCAACGAGACCGGGAGGTTGTGGAGGCCGTTCTCCGCCGTCATCCTCCCCGCGGCGCCGTCGCAGGCGGTCCACCTGCCCCGGAGCCGGTCGTCGGGGCCGACGTGGGTGTCGAGCCAGCGGTAGCCGTAGGTCGTGGCGATCCGCTCGTCGCGCCGCCAGGTGAGCAGGGCGTCGACCACGGGGTGGACACCGCGAAACGGCTCGAGCACCCACTTGCGGGTGTTGGGCACGTCGACCCCGACCGCGGCGAGCAGCTCACGCACCTGGAGCGGGTTGCGCAGGTCGGTGGACTCGCGGCCCGGGACGTGGCGCAGCACGTCGTGGTCACGGGCTCGGCGCGCCGCGCGCTCCTCGGCCTCGCTGGTCGTCCGGGGGCCGGTGGCGGCGACGAGGAGCTCCTCGGTGCGGGCCCGGTCGATCGGCAGGCCGTCGCGCCGCAGCTCCAGGCAGAGCAGGGCGGCAGCAGACTCCGAGTAGGCCGTCGCCACCAACCGGGCACCGGTGCGCTCGCAGGCATCGTGTTGACGGTGCGCCGTCTCCAGGGCTGCCGCCGCCCATGCGGGGAGGTGGGCGGCGTCCGCCAACCACCGTTCGGTGTCCCCGCGCAGGTGGCCGCCGTCGTCGAGGAGGTCGTTCGGGTCGGGCGCAGTGCCCGTCGCGGCGAACTCGAACAGGTCGTCGGTCGGTGCCGAGGGCATCGTGTCGAGCGGGATGCCGTGGGCGGACGCCCAGCAGGCGCCTGGATCCGCTACCCACCCGCCGTGCAGCAGCCGGTGCGCCTCGGCGACGTCCCACGCGCGGCTCAGCGGGATGCCGGCTCGCACGAGAGCGGTGGCGCCCGACTCCGCGGACCACCAGACCCACCGCGGGTGGCTCGCGCGCTCCACCTCGGCGGCCTCGGTGACGAGGTCGGCCAACGGGCCAACCCGGCATCCCTCCCCCCGCAGGAGGGCAGCGTGGTGCGTGCCGTCGACGGACGGGCCGACGACGAATGCCACGACGTCACCCGGGAGCATGCCCGAAGACTAGGGCCGGCCTCCGTCAGCGTGCTGCGCGGGCACCCGAGCCGGGGTGGTGCGTGGCACGATGACTCGGTGACTTCACGAACCGGACACAACGAAAAGACCATCGACGTCGTCAAGGACGTCCGCAGCGCGCTGGACCGCGCGGGCGAGGGACCCGATGATGCCGGGCTGGTGGGCAACCAGGCCGTGCGCATCGTCGAGAACGTCCTGGACATCGGGGTCGACGGCAAGGGGTGGTTCGACTCCGCGGCCGAGGTTGCCGACTCCGCCCTGCGCTCCTGCGGGGGCGACCGGGAGGCTGCCGTCGCCTCGGTGGTCCGCAAGCACGTGCTCATGGGCGGGGCGGAGGGCTTCGCCACCAGCCTCGGCGGCTTCGTGACGATGCCGGTGGCACTGCCGGTCAACGTGCTCTCCTTCTACGTGCTCGCCACCCGGATGACCGCGGCGGTCGCGCGACTTCGCGGCTACGACATCGGCCAGCAGCAGATCCGCTCTGCGGTGCTCCTCACCCTCGTGGGGGCCGACGCGGACGACCTCCTCGCGAAGGCCGGCGCAGCAGTCCCGGCCGGCGGCATCACCAACCTCGCGGCCCAGCGACTTCCCGGGCCGGCCGCGATGGTGGTGCGCAAGGGCGTCGGGTTCCGGCTG
>JBDSNZ010000250.1:0-7412 GCA_039915055.1 Ornithinibacter sp. | reverse complement strand
CCTACATCGACGGTGTCAGCGATGTCGTCGCGGCCTACCTGCCCCAGCAGTCCGGGTCGGCGCTCGTGGTCCTCAGCCGTCCGTCCGTCACGCAAGCGGAGGTGTCGCGCTTCGTGAGCCCCACTCCTGCAGGGACGGTCGACCGGGAGTGGTTCACCCTGCAGCTCGAGGGCGGGATCGGGGTCGACCTCTCCGTGCTCGACGTGTCACCTGCGATGCGGCTCAAGGTCGGTGACTACGACGGACCGCCGGCGAGCCCCAGCGATCCGTGGATCGACATCTCGCTCTCCGACGGCCTGGATGCCGTGATCGAGACGACCTCTGCCTTCGCCGCCGACGCGACAGGGCTTCCCCGCGACGACGTGACCAGCACCGTCGTCACCGACAGCATCGCGCCGGGGAGCATCCTGGACCCCGAGGCGATCTCCGCCACCGGGGGCGACGGCCGGGTGGTCGTCGTCGCCACCGCGACCCCAGCAGGTGCTGTGCTCCGCACCGTCATCGCCGTCGATGACGGACGCACCGCGGGAACCCAGGTCCTCGAGATGGTGAGCGTCCTCCCTGCCGACCAGGCCGACGCGCCAGTCGTCCTGCGCCTCTACGGCTCGAGCGGCGACACGGGCCGCTTCCTCGTGGTGGCCCCAGGCGGCGCCCGCGCGCAGCTGCTGGGGACCAGTCCGAACGCCTACCCGGTCTCCAAGGTGACACCGTTCAAGGGAGACACCGCGGTCGTCAGCGTGATCAACGCCGACGACGCACCCGCCTTCACCCTCATCGTGCGTGACGCGAAGGGCCGCAAGACCTACGACCGCGTGGCGCCCACGGGGGCAGACCTGTTCGACCTGTGGCAGAGGTCGATCGGCTGACCGTCGTGAGAGACCGCGTTCAGCGGCCCTGGTTGGCGACGGCCGCGGCAGCCGAAGCGGCGGCCTCGGGGTCGAGGTACTCGCCGGGTCCGGTGGGCATGAAGTCCTCGCCCAGTCGGTAGAGCAGCGGCATCCCGGTGGGGATGTTCAGTCCGGCGATGTCCTCGTCGCTGATGCCGTCGAGGTGCTTGACCAGCGCCCTCAACGAGTTGCCGTGGGCCGTCACCAGCACGGTGCGCCCCTCGGCAAGATCGGCGCGGATGTCGCTCTGCCAGTAGGGCATCATCCTTGGGATCACGTCTGCGAGGCACTCCGTGAGAGGCACGTCGATGCCGTCATAGCGAGGGTCACCGGTCTGGTCGAACTCGCTGCCGGACTCGATCTCCGGCGGCGGCGTGTCAAAGCTGCGACGCCACAGCATGAACTGCTCGTCGCCGTACTTCTCCCGCGTCGCCGCCTTGTCGAGACCCTGGAGCGCGCCGTAGTGCCGCTCGTTGAGGCGCCACGAGCGGCGCACCGGGATCCAGTGCCGGTCGCACGCGTCGAGCGCGAGGTTGGCGGTGCTGATCGCTCGACGCAGCACGGAGGTGTGCACGACATCGGGCAGCAGCCCGGCATCGCGGATCAGCTCACCGCCGCGCACGGCCTCGGCCCGACCCTTGTCGGTGAGGTCGACGTCGACCCACCCGGTGAAGAGGTTCTTCTGGTTCCAGTCGGACTCGCCGTGGCGCAGCAGGATCAGCGTGTATTCCGTCATGCTGGCCACCCTACCGAGGCTCAGGCCCCGCCGCCCGGGTCGCCCGGCCGCTGGAGGATCTCGCGGAACGCCTCGAGGTTGCGCAGGCTCTCCCCCCGCGAGACCCGCCACTCCCACTCCTTGCGCATCGAGGTGAGGAAGCCGAGCACGAGCAGCTCGTTGAACGGGTCGTCGGCGGCGCTGAGCACCGCCCCGAGCAGCTGGTCGAGGGACGCGGCATCGACCCCGGCCGACGGCATCCGGCCGGTGACGTAGACGTCCCCCGAGGTGTCCACCGCATACCCGATGCCGGGTAGGCGCAGGTTGCGCCGCAGCAGGAACCGGTAGAACGCCTCGTGGTTCTCGTCGGGATTGCGCACCACGAACGCAGAGACCGACAGCGCGTCCTCACCCACGACGAGCGACGCCACCGTCGTGAGCTTCTTCTCGCCGGGGAGCGTGACGACCAGCTCGCCGTCGCGCGCCCCCGGCTCCCAGGTGAGCTCGGAACTGGCGAGGTAACCGGTCACGACCTGCGTGACGGTGGTCCGTGCGCTCACGGGATCACTGCCGTCGGGATGCCGGTCAGCGTGGCCGAGTCGTTGATCGGGGACTCACGCGGAAGAGCCATCGCATCGACATAGACCTCCGCCAGCCTCTCGGCGGTGCGGGCCCAGCCGAAGCCGGCCGCGTGCTCCACCGCGCGTCGCGCGAGCACGGCACGGTGCTCGCGGTCGAGCGCCACGCACGCGAGCGCGGTGGCCCAGTCCGCCGTGTCGTGACCGTCGACGAGCACCCCTCCGGGGCCCACCGCGGTCGGGAGCCCTCCGACATTGGCCGCCACGACCGGGGTGCCACAGGCCTCGGCCTCCACGGCCACGAGCCCGAACGACTCGCTGTGCGAGGGGATCGCGAGGGCATCTGCAGCGCGATACCACTGGGCGAGGGTGGGCCGGTCGACCGGCGGCACGAACAGCATCCGGTCACCGATGCCGAGCGAGTCGGCCAGCTCGGGCAGGCCCATCGGGTGCCGCGCTCCCGCGCCGCTGGCGCCGCCGAGCACACCGACCACGAGTCGCTCCCGCAGGTCGGGACGGCGCCGCGCCAGCTCTGCGGCAGCCCGCACGAGCACGTCGGGGCCCTTGAGGGGTTGGATGCGCCCCACGAACAACAGCAGCAGGGCATCTGCTGCGACACCGAGCTCGGCGCGCGCCTGCTCGACGGAGTCGGGTCGGAAGATCGCCAGGTCGACCCCGGGCTCGGCCACCGCGACCCGGGCAGGGTCTGCGCCGTAGAGCTCGACGAGCTCGGCCGCCTCGCGCTCGGTGTTCGCGACGAGCCGGTCCGCGGCCTCGACGACCTGTGCCTCGCCGATCTCGCGACCGCGCGGCTCGGGCTCGTCGCCATCGGCCAGGTGCAGGTTCTTCACCCGGGCCATCGTGTGCATCGTGTGCACCAGGGGAACACCCCACCGGTCGGCGGCGAGCCACCCGACCTGGCCGGAGAGCCAGTAGTGACTGTGCACGAGGTCGTAGTAGCCCGGCGGTGCGTGCGCCGCCACCCGCATCATCCCGGCAGCGAAGGCGCAGAGCTGACCCGGCAGGTCCTCCTTGGAGAGACCCTCATAGGGGCCAGCAGCCACGTGACGCACGACGACGCCCGGCTCCACCTCGACGACATCAGGCTGCGATGCGCTGGTCTTGCGCGTGAACAGGTCGACCGCGACCCCGCGGCGGGCGAGCTGGCGGGCCACCTCGAGCACATAGACGTTCATGCCCCCGGCGTCACCGGTGCCGGGTTGGGCCAGCGGCGAGGTGTGCACCGTCACCATCGCGACCCGCTCGGGTCGCGCCGGCGCGGGGTCCGCTGTCATGTCCGCAAGTGTGTCACGGGGCTCTCGGGGTGTCGGTCACGGTGACGACCGCGCTCGAGGACCACACGTGGAGCACGATCCGCCCGTCCTGCCGCAGGTCGACGGCCCGCGGCACCCGCACCGGAGCCATGTAGACGTCGGTGCCCAGCAGCCAGGTGAAGGTCGGCTGCTGGACCACGCTGGGGTCCACCCACCAGGCCCGCTTGCGGAGGTTGCGCTCAGGGAGGGCCGGCGCGATCCCCCGCGTCCCGGGGCGGGCGTCGAGGTTGACGTACAGCGCGCTCGACCCCTCCACCGTCACCGACATGTGCACACGCCCGCTGCTCGTCGTGAACCTCAGCCGCAACGGGCTGCTCCTCACGCCGTCGTGGACGACGCCGGCATACGTCACGGCATCCTCGCTCCGGCTCACGGCGTCGATGCGGGTCTGGTTGAGCGCGGTGCGCACGTGCTCCTGCTGGCGACCGTCGACCTCACCGACCCACCCCATGACCGCGACCACCGGGGAGCCCCCGGTCACCGTGTCGGCGAGGACGGTGGTGCCCCGCGCGAGCCGGAACCCCCTGTCGTAGAGGGAGACCGAGAGCCCCTCCCCCAACGACTGCACGCCCCGCGCGTTCTGGGCGACCTGGAAGAGCCCCGGCTCGACGTCCTGCACGCCGATGTCGTTCGAGATCGCAGCGGGCAACCACGAGGACAGGCCGAGCACCCCCAGGGCCACCAGGGACACGACGAGCGCGACCATCGAGCGGCTGACCTGCCGCTCCATGCCCCGAACCCGCCACCAGCCCCTCATCGCCACAGCGTAGGCGGCCTAGGCTGGGCAGCGTGGCGCACCAGCGACCGGTCGGGGTCATCACCCGGGGCACGACCAACCCGAACCGGCTCCGTCGGTGCGACCGGTGGCTGGCCGGGCCACAGGGCTGGCGGATCCGCCGGTATGCCGGTGAGCGTCCGGTCGTCGTGGACCTCGGCTACGGCGCCTCCCCCGTCACCGCGGTGGAGCTGCACGATCGTCTCCGACGGGTCCGCGCGGACGTGCAGGTGGTGGGGATCGAGATCGATCCGGCACGGGTGGCAGCCGGGAAGGCGCTCGAGCGCGAGGGGCTGACGTTCGTGCTGGGGGGTTTCGAGGTGCCGCTGGCGGGCGGCGCCAGACCCGTGATCGTCCGCGCGTTCAACGTGTTGCGGCAGTATCCGGAGGAGGCGGTGGCGCCGGCCTGGGCCACGACCCGGCAGCGCCTCGCCCCGGACGGACTGCTCGTCGACGGCACCTGCGACGAGCTCGGGCGGCTCGCGAGCTGGGTCGCGGTGACGCCCCAGGGGCCGACGAGCCTCACCCTGAGCTGGCGGCTGCGCGACCTGGACCGCCCCGGGAGCATCGCCGAGAGGCTCCCCAAGGCGCTGATCCACCGCAACGTGCCCGGTGAGCCCGTCCACGCGTTCCTCGCGGCGCTGGACGACCTGTGGGCGCGGCAGTCAGCCCACGCGTCCTACGGGGTGCGTCAACGGTTCATCGCGACGGCGACCGGGATGCGCGAGGCCGGCTGGTCGGTGCAGGGCGGCCCGTCGCGCTGGAGGTTGGGCGAGCTCACGGTGGACTGGGCGGACGTCGCGCCTCACCAGCGGCCGTAGGGACCCTGGTTGCTGCTGCCGCCCCGGCCCGTGACCTGGTCGAGGGCGGGTTTGACGTCGGCGAGGTAGACGCCGGCCGCGATGACGGAGACGATGGCGAGGAAGCCGAGGCCCCCGAGGGAGACGAAGCCCAGCAGGAGGGCTCCGCCGGTCACGAGCAGCCAGAACTGCTTCGTGCGCTTGCCCGCGGCCACGAAGGCGTCGGGGCGGCGGCGCACGCAGTCGAACACCGCATAGGCCTCCAGGGCGATGGCCACGAAGGAGAGCAGCAACACGATGGCGCTCTGGGCCTGGTCGAGGATGTGCATGGGGACAGCGTAGGTGTCAGACCTCGAGGACGATCGTCACCGGCCCGTCGGCGAGCATCTCGATGTGCATGTGCGCCCCGAAGCGACCGGTGGCGACCTCCACACCCCGGCTTCGCAGCGCCGCGACGACCTGCTCCACGACGGGCTCGGCCACCTCCCCCGGGGCTGCCGCGTTCCATGACGGGCGCCTGCCCTTGCGGGTATCGGCGTGGAGGGTGAACTGGCTGATGACGAGCACGGGAGCCTGCTCATCGGTGATCGAGCGCTCACCATGCAGGATCCTCAGCTCGGCGATCTTGCGCGCCATGGTCGACACCTGCTCCGGCCCGTCGTCGTGCGTCACGCCCACGAGCGCCACGAGGCCGGGGCGGTCGATCCGGCCGACGACCTCACCCTCGACGGTGACGGCCGCGCGGCTCACCCGCTGGAGCACCGCACGCATCGCCGCTGCTCAGATCCCGACCGCGACGACGGCGCCCACCGGCTCGCCGTGCCCGAGGATCGGCGCGTCCTCCAACACGCCGTATGCCGTGGAGTCCACCCCCAGGTGGCGCATCACCGCCGCGAGGATGACCGGGCGGGCGCGTTGACCTCCGTCGGCAACCTTGAGGGCGATGCCGCGGCCGTCCGCCAGGCCCACGGCATACACGGCCTCGGCACCGTCCTTGGCGATGGCGCCCTCGGTGCCGCGGATGAGCGCGGTGACGTCGCGGCGGGTGCCCCCGAGGAACTCCGGGCTGGTCCTGATCGCGTGTGCGACACGCCCCTCGAGGGTGTCCCCCGGGGCGGCGGCAAGCCGGCCGAAGGCTCGGGCCAGCCCGGCGGTCGAGATCGCCATGACCGGCGCGCCGCACCCGTCGAGGGTGGTGGCGGCGACCGGCTCACCCGCGAGGTCCTCGATGGTGCGTGCCATGAGCTGCTGCAGTGGGTGACCGGGGTCGCGATAGGTGGCGGTGTCCCAGCCGGCGGTCCGGCACGTCGCGAGCATGGCCGCGTGCTTCCCCGAGCAGTTCTGGGCGACCGGTCGCGGCCCCTGTCGAGCCGCGATCCAGGCGTCGCGCTCGAGGGCGTCATAGGGCAGGTCAGGGGTGTTCTGCAGGTCCTCCTCCGTGAGGCCTACGGTGGCGAGGATCTCGCGCACCCCGTCGAGGTGGAACTGCTCGCCCGAGTGGCTCGCGCTGGAGAGGGCCAGGAGGTGTGGTGGCAGGTCCAGGCCCGCCCGGAGCATCGCGAGCGCCTGGAGCGGCTTGTTGGAGGAGCGTGGCAACATCGGATCGCTCACGTCACCCCAGGCCTGGAGCACCGCACCGTCCCGGCTCGTGACTGCGACGGTGGCGCGGTGCGCGGACTCGACCATCCCCCCGCGGACCACGTGGGCGAGGACGGGGGCATCGGCGAGCACCGGCGGGGTCAGGGCGTCATGGGTCACGTCCCGACCCTACCGATCGACGACACGGGGTCCGAGAGGCTGGACGACACAGGACCGGGGGCCGGACGAGCCGGCCCCCGGTCCTGTGTGGGTGTCGCCGGGAAAGGGGGACCCGGCGAACGGTGCTGGGAAGGTCAGTCGCCGACCTTCTCGGCGGCCTTCTCGGCAGCCTTGGGCGCAGCAGCGACGGTCTTCTTGGCGCTGGTGGTCGCACCCTTGGCCGCGGTCGTGGCCTTCTTGCTGGCGGTCTTGGTGGTGGTCGAGGTGCGCTTGGCCGCGGTGCGGGTGCGCTTCACCGACTTCTTGACCTCGGCCTCGGCGACCTTGGTCTCCTCGGCGATCGAGTCCGCGACGACGTCGGCGACCTTGGCGGCCTCCTTGCGACCGGTGGTGATGGTGGCCTTCGCGGAGCGCTCGACCTGCGCGGCGGCGTTGCGGGTGGCCGTGACGGCGCCCTTGGCCTGGGCCACGGTGGTGTTCGCCTGGGCGAGAAGGTCCTTGGTCGACTTCTGGGTGCGGATCCGGTTGACCAGGCTCTTGCCACGGTTGGCGAGCTCGTCGTAAC
>JBDSNZ010000228.1:0-15567 GCA_039915055.1 Ornithinibacter sp. | reverse complement strand
TGCGCCGCCGTTGGCGAGCCACGCGTCTGCACTCGCTCGCACCATGCCGACGAGGGCGACGCCCCAGAGGCGTTGAGCCCGGACCGGGTCCGGCGGTCCGGACCTTCGGGCCCGATCTGTCAATCCGGCCTCGACGAGGCCCGCGACGTGTGCCGAGATCCGGTCGGTCATGCCTGCAGCGACATCGCGACCGGACGGTTCACCGGGGGGAAAGAGGGGGGCGTTGACGATGAATCGGTAGACCTCGGGATCCTCCTCGACGAGCTCGAGGTAGGCGGCCACCACCTGGTGGATCACGACGCGAGGGTGCAGCGGGGCCCCGGCCGAGTCGGCGCCGTCGGCGGCGCGCGTCAGCCCCCGGATGATCGTCGCGTCGACCCGCTCGGCGACGGCGGTGTAGAGCCCGGCCCGGTCGGTGAAGTGGCGGTAGACCACCGTCTTGGACGTGCCGGCAGTGGTGGCGATGTCATCCATGCCCACGCCCGCTCCATGGAGCCGGATGGCCCGCAGGGTGGCGTCGACGAGCTCGTCGCGCCGGGCGAGACGGTGCTCGTCCCAGCGCGACCGTCGGCCGTCGGTTCCAGGTGAGGTGCCGGTCACGTCGCGGACGCTAGCAGAAACCTGAAGTACCTGCTACCGTCCGTATCGGATATATGTGCCGATCCGACCGGGTCGATCACCCACCAAAACCAAGGAGCCCTCTCGGTGACCAGCACCCGACGCGCCGCCATCCTCGGCGGCAACCGGATCCCCTTCGCCCGCCAGTTCGGCGCCTATGCCGAGGCCTCGAACCAGGACATGCTCACCACGGCCCTTGAGGGGCTCGTCGCGCGCCACGGGCTGGCGGGGGAGCGACTCGGCGAGGTCGTGGCGGGTGCGGTGATCAAGCACAGCCGAGACTTCAACCTCACCCGTGAGTCCGTGCTCGGGTCCAGCCTGTCACCGACCACCCCCGCGTTCGACGTGACCCAGGCCTGCGGCACCGGGCTCGAGGCGACGATGCTGGTGGCCAACAAGATCGCGCTCGGCCAGATCGAGTCGGGCATCGCCGGCGGGGTGGACTCGGCCTCGGACGCGCCGATCGTCGTGTCCGAGAAATTGCGACGAAAGCTCCTCCGGCTGAACAGAGCCCGTAGCACAGCCGACCGCGCCAAGGTCGCCCTCACGCTGCGCCCCACCGACATCGGCGTGCTGACGCCGGCCAACACCGAGCCGCGCACCGGCCTGTCGATGGGGGAGCACATGGCGCTCACCGCAGCCCGGTGGGGGATCACCCGGAAGGACCAGGACGCACTGGCGCTGGCCAGTCACCACAACCTCGCCGCTGCCTATGACGCGGGCTTCTTCGACGACCTCATGACGCCTTACCTCGGCCTCACCCGTGACGCCAACCTCCGGGCGGACTCGACCGCGGAGAAGCTCGCCTCTCTCAAGCCGGTCTTCGGAACGGGGGAGGGGGCCACCATGACGGCCGGCAACTCCACTCCGTTGACCGACGGCGCCTCCACGGTGCTCCTCGGGTCCCCCGAGTGGGCCGAGCAGCACGGCCTCGCACCCCTCGCCTGGTTCCTCGACGGCGAGACCGCAGCCGTCGACTACGTCAGCGGCGACGAGGGGTTGCTCATGGCGCCGGCCTATGCCGTGCCGCGGATGCTCGCGCGCAACGGGCTCACCCTCCAGGACTTCGACCTCTACGAGATCCACGAGGCCTTCGCGGCGACCGTGCTCTCGACCCTTGCGGCCTGGAACGACCCGGACTTCTGTCGTGACCGACTCGGTCTCGACAGCCCGCTCGGCACGATCGACCGCAGCCGACTCAATGTCGCCGGCTCCTCGCTGGCGGCCGGTCACCCCTTCGCGGCCACAGGGGGGCGCATCGTCGCAACGCTCGCGAAGCTCCTCCACGAGAAGGGCCCCGGCTCGCGCGGACTCGTGTCGATCTGCGCCGCGGGCGGCCAGGGTGTCGTCGCGATCCTCGAGGCGGCCTGACATGGCACACCGGGATGGATACACGGCATTCGTCGGGTCGGCGTTCGGCAGGAAGATCGCCTCGACGCTCGGACTTCCACAGCCCGTGGAACTGCGCCGGTATGTCGCGGGCGCCCCGCTGCTCGATGGGCCCCTTCTGGTGGGTGGGCACGGCGACACCCCCGCCCTGAGCGCGCTGCGCGCCGGTCTCGTCGCAGGCGGGGCAGTTCTCCTGGACGAGATGCCGAGCGACGGCCGACTTGGTGGAGTGCTCGTGGACGTCAGTGCGGCACGCACCCCAGCCGATCTGGAGTCGATGCGCGCAACGCTCGCGCCGGCGCTGAGGCGACTGGGTCGATGTGCCCGGGTGGTCGTGGTGGGCCGTGACCCCCGTGGCGCTGCTTCCGTCGCCGAGCGTGCGGCCCACCGCGCGCTCGAGGGCGCCACGCGATCGGTCGCCAAGGAGCTTCGCTCCGGGGCCACCGCCAACCTCGTGCTGCTCAGCCCGGGATCGGAGGCGGCCGCGCTGGGCACCGTGACGTTCCTGTTGTCGGCGCGCTCGGCCTATGTCGACGGACAGGTCTTCCGTGTCGGCAGCGGCGAGGTGCAGACACCCCCGGTTGGGAGCCGTCCTTTCGAGGGCAAGGTCGCCGTCGTCACGGGGGCCGCACGTGGAATCGGTGCCGACATCGCGCGCACCCTCGCTCGCGACGGGGCAACCGTCGAGTGCGTCGACATCCCCTCTGCCGGTGCGGCCCTCGCCGCGATAGCCAACGAGGTCGAGGGCACGGCGCTGCAGCTCGACGTCACTTCCCCGGATGCCGGGGCGCGCATCCTCGAGCGCGCGCAGGGGCGTCACGGCGGTCTCGACATCGTGGTGCACAACGCGGGCATCACCCGCGACAAGCTGCTGGCCAACACCGATGCAGACCGCTGGCACTGGGTACTGGACGTCAACCTGATCTCGATCCTCGCCATGAACGAGTTCCTCCTGGCCAAGGGAGGTGTGCGCGACGGCGGTCACGTCGTCCTCGTCTCCTCCATCGCCGGAATCGCAGGCAACCGCGGGCAGGCCAACTACGGTGCGTCCAAGGCCGGCGTGATCGGGCTCGTCGACGGCTATTCCGCCGACAAGGGCCTCGCGCGCCGCGGCATCACCGTCAACGCGGTGGCACCGGGGTTCATCGAGACGGAGATGACGGCGCGCATCCCGCTCGCCACCCGGGAGGTCGGTCGCCGACTCAACTCCCTGTCCCAGGGTGGGCTGCCCCTCGACGTCGCGGAGACCATCGCCTACTTCGCTGCCGATGCGCAGTCGGCCGTGACCGGCAACGTCGTGCGCGTCTGCGGCCAGAGCCTTCTCGGCGCCTGAGATGGTGCTGGAGGTCCTGCCGGGCGCCCCGTCGATGGCCCCGTTGCTGATCCGTGCGGCGATGACTGCGCGTGGTCGGCGCGGTGATGAGCTGCCCGAGCGCACCCTACGGTTGGCGGGCGTGCAGGTCGATCGGGAGCGGCTCGCGGCATACCAGCGGCTCACGGGGTATGCGGTGGAGGACACCCTGCCGCAGACCTACCCCTGGGTGCTGGCCTTTCCGGTGCAGACCGCCTTGATGGTTCGGGCGGACTTCCCGATCCCGTTGCCGGGGATGGTGCACCTGGCAAACGACATCACCACCCATCGCCAGCTCGACGCCGGTGAGCCGCTCACCCTGGACGTCTCGGCGGGCCCGATCAGCCCGCACCGCAAGGGGCGTGCGCTCGACGTGCGCATCGAGGCGCGCGTCGAAGACGAGCTCGTGTGGGAGTGCGACAGCGTCTACCTGAGTCGCGGCCCGGGGGCCGCTGACGCACCCCGTGGGGACAGCCCGCCGAAGGCGCCTTCGGGCCCGGCAGTCGCGCAATGGCGGCTGCCCGAGGATCTGGGGCGGGAGTATGCCGGGGTCTCCGGCGATGTGAACCCGATCCACCTGCACGCGTTCACGGCGCGGGCGATGGGCTTCAAGCGGCACATCGCACACGGCATGTGGACCTCGGCGCGGACTCTCGCCGCGCTCGGACGCGGGTCGCTCGGCCCATCGCGCAGCCGGGCGTGGTTCACGGCGCCGGTCTATCTGCCCGCGCGCGTGGAGCTCGTCAGGAACCAGGACGGTGACGTGGTCACGGCCGCGCTTCGTGACGCCGAGAAGCCGGAGACGACGCACCTCGTGCTCACGGTGTCCACCTGAGCTCTGGATTCCGGGTATCGGTGCGACGGCAGTGGCATCACCTTCGGAATCCGTATGGCCCTTTTGGGCTATGGGCACCCCGCGGCGACGCACCTAGAATGCGGGAGTGGGGCCAGCGGCCCGTTCCCTCGGGTTGCCATTGCACTCGGTCGTGAAGAGCCGCGCGAAGGTTCTGGCACGACTCGACCACCGGAGGACGACGATGAGCACACGCCGGAAGCGAATGATGTCTGCGGTCGGGGCGGTGGCTGTCGCAGCCCTCGCCCTGTCGGCTCTGCCATTGTCAGGTGCAGTGGCCGCAGACACGGCGCCGCCGCCCTACGTGACGTCGTATCTCGCACTCTCCACCGGTTCAGCGAACACGGTGACCCTGGTCTCGGCCTCGGGCACGGTGACACAGACCCTCACGTCTGGCAAGAACTGCGCGATGGGGCAGGGAGGGGCAGGCTTGCTGGCCTTCGATGCGACGCCCAGCAACCCGGGTGTCGGACTGAACAGCGGCTCCATCGGTGTGCGGGAGCGAACGAGCGCCAACGGGGCGTCGTGCGGTGCGGTCGACAGTGCGGGCGGCGAGAGCCTGACTCTCACCCTCGGCTCGGGTGTCAACGGGCTTCTTGCCGGATCCGCTTCACTTGACATCGACCTGAAGCAGAGTGCCCAGATCCTCGCTGTCGCGACCAAGGGTGGGACCCAGGTCGGCCGCTTCGAGCTTCGAAGCGGCACGACGATCACCCAGCCGGGCCCCCTCGCGGGGGGCCCTGCCGACCAGGTCCAGACGTGCAACAACCCCGCGGACTCCGGTCCTGACAGCGGCACGAACAACAACTGCCGCTGGCAGATCAGCAGCCCGTCGTGGACTGGACCTGAGGACGGTGTCGTCTTCGATGCGCTGACTCTCACCGCAGTCATGGGTTCCTTCTCGCTGATGGGCGGCGCCGACGGCACCGTCGACGACATCGACCACCCCACGCCCGGTTACTTCGGGGCGTACGGGAGCGCGTCGCTCTTCGAGCTCGTCGAGGGCGCTGCCAACTGCGGCGACACGGTCGGGTTGCGCAAGAGCGCCGAGGTCCCCGCATCGACGTGGGAGCGGCTGGGCAACTTCGCGGACGGCCCCTGCACCGCCTATCCCTACGCGACGAGCACCGGGCCCACCACCACGGGTGCCTTCGCGCGCTTCGTCAAGCCGCTCGACTTCGAGACCAGCTCCCAGGCCATCTGGACGACGACGTTCATCATGCCGAAGGCGCTCATCAAGCCCAACCAGGTTCCGCGGGTCACGATGGACCTGTCGGCGGCTGAGGACGACCCGCGCGTGCTGACGCAGTGTGCCACCGACTGGTACTCCAGTGACGGATCGTTCGTGGGGCCGGGAACGCAGCCGCCTACGAGCGCGTGCATCATCTCGTACACGGTTGGCAAGGGCGGCAAGACCCTGCCCGTCACGTTCAGGGTCTACGTCGTCGGCGACGCCAAGATGCAGTGGTGAGAAAGGGTGGGGAGGCCAGTGCGGGAAGACGGCTCAGCCGACGGCTCCCAAGCGGGTGAAGAGCGCCTCTGCCGCAAGCGCGGCATCCTTCGCCGCCGATGGGTGTTCCCGACGCTCATCGACGGCACTGCCCACCCGCAGGAGGAGTGCCTCCTCGTAGGGCAGGTCCTGTGAGCGTGCCGCGATGAGACCGCTGGACACCATCTCCTCGGCCTCCTCCAACCGATCCAGGGCCAAGAGTGCTCGTCCTCGCTGGAGACACAGGCGCGGCATCGAGAAGGCGGCGTCGGCCCGGGCCTCCTGCTCGGCCAGGGTGATGACCTCGAGGGACTCCTCGGCGCGTCCGTCAAGGGCCACGGCCTCGGCGCGCACGAGGGCGGCCTCAAGTGCGCTCGTGGGGTTGTGGAGCTCGGTGAAGAGCTGCGAGACCTCGGTGGCGCGACGCTCCGCCTCCTCGAGGTGCCCGCGACCCAGGTGCACGCGCGCCAGCTGGAGCTGCCCCTCGGCAAGGAACCGCGGCGCACCTGACGCCTTCAGGACCCGCACGGCCCCCATGAGCACCTCCTCGGCCTCGTCGAGGTGGCCCTGGTTGATGAGCAGCTCTGCGAGGTTGACCTCGGTCTGTGCCGCGACGAAGGCGCTGCCGGCCTCCATCGCGACGTCGCGGCTCGTGCGGTACCAGCCGGCGGCCTCGGTCCAGCGCCCCGCGTAGTAGGCCATCGCGCCGAGGTTCGAGCGCACCTTCGACTCCTGCGAGCGCAGGCCGTGCCGCACGCAGATCTCGAGGGCCTGGCGGTGGCGGCCGCCGAGGCCGGGCACCCCGAGCTGGAGGTCGGCCATGTCGACGAGCATGAGCGCCCGCACCTGTGTTTCGTGCTCGCCGACCTCGGCGGCCGCTTCCATGGCACGCACCGCCCAGTCGCGGGCCTCCCGGGGACGTTCCTGCTCGACCCTCACGACCGCGGTGAGGGTGTCCAGCCGCACCCGAGTGCGACGGGCGACTGGCGCATCGGATCCTTCGATGAGGCCGCGCGCCCTCGTGACGACCCTCAGGGTCGTGGTGAACGCCCCGGTTCGCAGGTGCGCCGCGGCCTGGCGTGACAGCACTTCGGCCGTGGCGACCGGGTCCGCGCGCGACAACCGGGCCGCGGTGCGCAACGCCTCGATCGACTCACCGAACATCCCCGCCAGCTCTCGCAGGTCACCGACGGACCCCCACAGCTGCGCGCGATCGGCGTCTGTCACCGCGGGCACCCGTCGACTCACCTCCAGGGCCGTCTCGAAATGGTCGGCGGCGTCAGCGTTGGCATAGGACGCCCGTGCGAGCTCGCCGGCCATCCGGGCGTAGCGCCAGGTGCGCTGATGGTCTCCGGCCCGCGCGAAGTGCAGCTCGAGGGTGGGCGAGTCGGCGTCGAGGTCGGTGCTCATCCGCTCGAGCACGTCACCGGCGGTGCGATGAATTCGAGCCCGGACGCGGAACGCCAGACCTTCGTATGCCGCGTCGCGGAGGAGGCTGTTGCGAAACCTGAGACGGGCCGCGCCGTCGGGCTCCAGGAGCGGGGCGAGCGCGTCCCACGTCGCAGCGTCGATCGTCAGGCCGTCGGCGGCCAGAGTGGCATCGAGGATCTCCCGTCGGAAGCTGCGGCCGAGCACCGCGCAGTAGCGCAGGACGCGTCGCGTCGTGGGTGTGAGCCGGTCGATCTGGGTGCTCATCGCCGCGTGAACCGATTCGGGGAGGGATTCCAGCGAGCCCGAGCCGACCGCGAGTCGGGTGACCTCCTCGACGAAGAGGGGGTTGCCTCCGGCCCGGGCGACGACGGCTGCGACCTCGTGCGGACGCAGCGGAGCCGACTCGGTGGCCGCGATGACGAGGCGCTCGATGACACGGGCGGGGAGCGGCTCCAGCACCACCGTGATGCCCTCTGCGGGGACGAACCCACCCGTGCCGGCGCGACGGATCACGAGAACCACCCACGGCCGACCCGTCGCGGCGCCCGCGATCCGGTCGAGCAACCGGGCCGATGCGCCATCGGCCCAGTGCGCGTCCTCGACGACGAGCGCGAGGCGCCCCGGCAGCAGTCGCTCCAGCATGGAGATGACGACGTCCGCCACCCTCTCGGCCCGGAACTGCGGGTCGATTCGGTCGGCTTCCGGCGTGCTCGGCACCTCCACCTGCGTGACGTCGGCGAGCAGGGGGGCGAGGGGAAGCAGGTCGGGCGCAATCCGCTCGATCGTCGCAAGCATCGCCCGACCCATCAGCTGCGGCACGTCCCGACGTATGCCCAGCAGCGACCTCAGGGGGTCTCGGAGCACGCGGTAGGAGCTCGCGGCACCGTAGGGCTCGGCGCGCAGCATCACGACGTGGTCGGGTCGTGCCTGGTCAAGAACGGCGGCAGCCAGGCGCGACTTCCCCATGCCGGTCGCGCCGTCGATCCGCAGCACACCACCGGCGCCGGCGAGTGCGTCCTCGACGGTTCGTCGCGTGAGCGCGAGCTCGAGGTCGCGCCCCAGGAGGGGGAGCCTGGTGGCCTGCTGGTCCTCGCGGGTCCCACTCTCCTCGCCCACGACGTCGACGGCGAGGGGCTCGGTCTTGCCCTTCATCGCGAAGGGGCCCGCGGGCGAGACCACGAAGCGGGTGCGGGAGTGCTGGAGCACGAGGGGGTGCGCATGGATCGTTCCGGGTGGGGCAGTCGCCGTGATCCGCGCTGCGGTGTTGGTCGTGTCGCCCATCGCGGAGTAGGCCGCGCGATCAGCGACCCCGACCTCTGCCGCGAAGACGTGCCCGCGGTTGACCCCCAGCTGAAGAGGGAGCGGGAGGTCGGCGTCGGCGAGTCGCCGCAGCGCGCGCAACATCTGACCCTCGTCGTCCTCGTGGGTCGCTGGGACCCCCGACGCGAGGAAGAACTTGCCGCCGTCGGTGTCGAGGTCCGTGGCGAGCAGCGTGACGCCCTCGATCGCGAGGGCAGCCTCGACCGCGGTGACGACGGTGTGCAGCGCCTCGGCGAGCGGGCCCGGCCCTTGCCCGGCAAGGACGGCGTCGGTCCCGGAGAAGCGCACGAACGCGATGGTCGCGACCCGGTGCTCCGGGTCGGGGGGACCGGGTGCGAGGTAGTCGCCGAGCGCGATGGGAAAGAGCGTGCGCAACAGGTCCTGGCTCCCGTCGGGCACCCTCGGCTCAGGCCCGGGAGTCGAATGAGGCGTCCGCCGCAGCAGCACGCACTGGCCGTCTGCGCGCGCTCGGGTCGATCCGGGTCGCAGGCGCGGCACGGTGGCTGTGCTCACCACGATCTGCCCGGCATCCGCCGCCTTCTCCGCCCGTGCCGTCTCGCTGGCGCCCGGTCCGAGCACGAGCAGCTCCCGGGTGGGGAAGCCGACGAGGAACAGCGCGATCTCCCCGGAGTGGACTCCCACCGACATCGCGAGGCGGAGACGACCGACCGATGTGGGCACGGCAGCTGCTGCCCGCAGCGCCGAGCGCATCTCCACGGCACCGTCGCACGCCTGCTCGGCATGGTCCTCGCCGCGAACGAGGAAGAGCAGGGCATCGCCGCCGAACTTCAGCAGCTCGCCGCCCCGAGCGGCCATGATCTGCAGCATCGGGCCGAAGACTCGGTTGAGCGTCTCGACGATCTCCTCGGCCCCGATCCGCCCCCGGCGTGACAGCCGTTCGGTGAGCGCGGTGAAGCCGGAGATGTCTGCGAAGACGAGCGTTCCGTCCAGGACGCGCCACAGTTCCCCAGGAGCCTCGTCATCCCAGGTGAGGGTGAGTGGGGGTACGTGCCGGCGCAGGTCGGTCAACGGGTGTCCTTTGCTTTTCACTGATCCTAGGTTCTGCGTGCGCGCGCGTCGGTAGACTCCGACTCGTTCAGTGTGCCGGGACTGCGGATCGGCCGCCGTCGGGTGCGCAAGGAGGCCGTGGTGCAGGTGGTCTTCCTCGGCGTGCGTGGATCAGTGTGCGCGCCCGGTCCGGACTTCGTTCGATACGGCGGCAACACCTCGTGTGTCGCCATCTCGACCAGCCCCGATGAGCCGCCCACGCTTCTGCTGGATGCCGGAACCGGCATCCGAAGTGCCACAGCCATGTTGCGGGGCAAGCCCTTTCGCGGTGCCATCGTGGTCAGCCACCTGCACTGGGACCACCTTCAGGGGCTGCCGTTCTTCGCGGCTGGCGACCGGGCCGGTGCCCGGGCTCGCGTGCTGGTTCCGGCACAGGGCGGGACGTCGGGACGTGATCTCGTGGCGCAGATGATGTCGCCGCCAGCCTTTCCCATCACACCTGAGGGTCTCATCGGCGAATGGACCTTCGACGCCGTGCAACCAGGGGTGCTCGACGTCGAGGGATTCGCGGTCCGGGCGTTCGAGGTCGCACACAAGGGCGGTCGCTCCTTCGGGGTCACGGTGCGCACCGGCGCGGCATCCCTGGGGTACGTGCCCGACCACGCCCCGGAGCTCGGGGTGTCCGACGACGCTCTCGAGGCACTCACCGGTGTGGACGTGCTGGTGCACGACGCCCAGTTCCTCGAGCACGAGAGACCACGCGCGGTGGACTACGGCCACGCGACCGTCGACGACGCCATCCGCCTCGGGGAGCGCGTCGGTGTCGGGACCATCGTGCTCTTCCACCACGGACCGGCCCGGACCGACGACGATCTTGACGCGATCGGCCGTGATTTCTCGGCGTCAGTGCCCCTGGTGGTCGCCGCAGAAGGGCTCACGCTCGACCTCGGGTAGTTCTCGCTGCCAAGGGCCGGAGGAGTGGTGGCAGGAGTGGTGGGTGTCAGCGCCACGACGCCACCAGCTCCAGTGCCGGGCCGCACCCCGCGGCTGGGACTCCCGAGACGGCGCGCGAACGATCGGTCAGGTGTGGTCCGACACCTCAAGTCCCAGCACACCGATGTAGAAGGCGAGCTCCCGGGTCAGGGAGTCGATGATCGAGTCCGCCCTGCGGAACCCGTGTCCCTCTCCGTCGTAGACGACGAGGTCGACCTCGTGCCCGGCCTCACGCATCGCCGCTGCCATGTCCTGTGCCTGCGCCAACGGCACCACGGCGTCGTCCGAACCCTGCAGCAGGAGCACCCTGCCACTGAGGTCCGCGACGTGGTGCACAGGAGAGCGGTCGCGGTACGTCGCGTGGCCATCCGGCCACGGCGCCACGAGGCCGTCGCAGTAGCGCGACTCGAACTTGTGTGTCTCGGTGGCCAACCCGGCGAGGTCAGCGACACCGAAGTAGCTCGTCCCGGCGGCGAACACCGTGCTCGTCGTCAGGGCCCGCAGCACGGCGAAGCCCCCAGCGCTGCCACCACGGATGGCCAGATGCTGCGGGTCGACCACCCCTGCAGCTGCGAGCGCTGAAGCACCGGTGACGATGTCGTCGTTGTCGACGATGCCCCACTGACCCCGGAGGCGGTTGCGGTAGTCCCGACCGTGACCCGTGCTCCCCCCGTGGTTGACCTGCAGCACCGCGAACCCGCGCGTCGTCCAGAACTGTGTGCCCAGGTCGAATGACGCCTCGGCACGACTGGTGGGCCCGCCGTGGATCATCACGAGGAGCGGTGGCCTCTGGTCGTCCGGTGCGATGGCATCAGGGTTTCGCGGGCAGTGCAGCAGTCCGTGCACCACCTGACCGAGGCTGTTGCTCCACGTGGTCGGCTCGGCCGGGGAGACCCAGTCGGGAGCGAGTGCTGCGCTGCCGGAGGTGGCGAGCACCGCCCAGGGCTCGCCGACGGTTCCCCGGGCCACCTCCGCCGAACGGTCGATCGGGCCCCGAAGGGCGACCCCCTGGCCCGACGTGGCACCGAGGTGGGCAAAGGCGACGGAGTCGTCGGGTTGGTCCGTGATGTCGCCGGTGCGTGCGTCGAGAACCCCGAGGCGGGCGACCCCGTCGACCCACCGGCGCACGAGCGCGCGCTCCTCGTCGAGGATCGCGTAGTCGGCTGCGCCCAGGGTCCACTGGGGTGAGGCCAGGTCCTGGTCGTGGAGGTGCACCGCAGCGGGAGCGTCCTCGCCGGCTGGGAGCCTGTGCAAGTTCCACCAGCCGCTCTCATCCGTCGCGAACCACAGCGACCCTCCCGCGGACCAGCGGGGTTGGACAGCGCTCACTCCTTCGGTGTCGGCCACCGACCGGATGCCGTGCAGCCTGCGGTTCCGGAGAACGGCCCGTTTAAGTCGGGTGGTGTCCCACGGCATGTTGGGGTGGTCGTACTCGACCCAGGCCACCTGCGATGCGTCATGGCTCAGGGCTGGTCGGAGCACGAAGTCCGGACCCTGGACGAGCACCGTGCCGAAGTCGTCGTTGGGCCCTGCGAGGTCGAGCACCACGAGGGTGTTGACGGGCTCGCGGCGGCCGCGATGGTCCTCGCGCACCGCCAGGAGCACCTCGCCGCGCAGCTCGAGACCACCGAAACGGATGTCGGCGGACCGGGGCGTGATGGCGACCGGGTCGCACGAGCCGGGGTCCAGACGGTGCAGCCGGCGGGTGGTGAGATCGTTCACGACGACCCGGCCGGCGTCCACGGCATACGCGCCTCCGCCGTACTCGTGGACCCTGGAACGCACGTTCCACGACGCCGGGAGCACGTCGGAGACCGTGTCGTTCTCGCCGGTGTGCCGCACGAGTGCCGACCTGCCCTCCTGCGATGGTCGCGACTCCAGCCACCACGTGTCGGGGCCGTCGGGTCGCACCTCGTCGATGCGGACCTGCCCGATGGCCAGGTCGGCGGGGGCCAGCGGGGAGGGCCAGGTGCCGTGGGGGAGCGTCCTCATGGGCGACAACCTAACTCCGTGGCGCCAGGTTCAACTGCGTGGTTCGCTGTGCAGATGGTGGACCCACGGGCCGGCGCGACGGCATACCCCCACCTCCCGGAGCACGACCAGGTCGAGGTGCTGCGTCGGGTTGCTCTCGCGGGCGCTGCGCACTTCGGTCTGCAGGTGCGCGACCTGACCCTCGTCCTGCACGGGTACAACACCACCTTCCGCCTTGATGCCGGTGACGGGAGACGCGTCGCGCTCCGGGTGAACACCAACTCGCACAGCACGCTCGAGAACATCGCTGCGCAGCAGGCCTGGTGCCGGGCGATCACGTCGCAGACCGACGTCAGGGTGCCGGACCCGCTGGCTGCGCCGGACGGGAGCCTGGTCGTGGCGGTCGACGCGATCGAGGTGGGCTGCCCGGTGACGGTGGTGGCCAACTCGTGGCTCGAGGGAAACGATGTGGTCCGCTGCTCGGCGGAGCAGGCTCACGAGCTCGGTCGCGCGATGGCGAGCCTGCACGTGCACTCCGCCGAGTGGAGCCTCACCCACGGGGCGGGCTTCCCGGTGTTCGACGAACCGCTCTTCGGTGACGAGGACCTGCTGCGCGAGCACCCGTCCCTCACCGGTGCGGGCGGTGACCTGGTGGAGGAGGCCCGTCGGAGGTGTTGCGCCGCGTTCTCGTCGGCGGGTGCCGAAGCGAGCGCGATCGCGCTGCACGCCGACCTCCACGGTGGCAACCTGAGGTGGCACGAGGGTGCCTTGGCGGTCTTCGACTTCGACGACAGCGGCCTCGGGGTGCCCGCCCTCGATCTCGCCGTCGCCACCTTCTACCTGCGTGACGGCACCCGTGAGGCGGTCGCCGTCGAGGCGGCGCTGCGTGCGGGGTATGCCGGGGTGACTCGTCTCCCGGACATCGACGACGACGCCTTCGAGGGCCTGGTGGCAGCCCGGCAGCTGCTGCTCGCCAACAGCCTCCTGGTGAGCTCGACCTCGTCGCTGCGCTCCGAGGCCGAGTCCTACCTCGACGTCACCGTGCAGCGACTGCGCAGGTTCCTAGACACGGGCCGGTTCACCCTGGCGCCGGAGGCGGGCCCGCAATAACGCGGTCGCCGGTCCGCCACGGCGCTCGATATCCTTGGGTTCGCCCGGTCGCCACGCCCGAGCACTCTCTTTCGCCCACGTCACCCTTTCGTCCACGTCACAGGAGTCAGCCCATGTCTGCCCAGATCAGCGTCCACGTCGCCGGAAGCGAGCGATCGGTGACCGAGGGCACGACCGCTGGCGAGCTCTTCGACGGCGACCGAGCGGTGCTCGTCGCGAGGGTGCAGGGAGAGCTGCGCGACCTCGCCCACGTGCTGGCCGACGGTGACTCCGTCGAGCCCGTCACCGCCGGTGAGCAGGACGGCCTCGACGTGCTGCGGCACTCGGCCGCCCACGTGCTCGCACAGGCGGTCCAAGAACTGCACCCCAGTGCCCGCCTGGGCATCGGGCCGCCCATCCGCGATGGCTTCTACTACGACTTCGACGTCGAGACACCCTTCACCCCCGAGGACCTCAAGGGTCTCGAGAAGGTGATGCAGCGCATCGTCAACGAGGGTCAGACCTTCCAACGCCGCGAGGTCTCCGACGACGCGGCGCTCGTGGAGCTGGCCGACGAGCCCTACAAGTGCGAGCTCATCGGCCTGAAGGGCGGAGCATCCGAGGACGCGGCCGAGGGTGCTTCCGTGGAGGTGGGCGGTGCCCAGCTCACCATCTACGACAACCTCCGTCGTGACGGCAGCCTGGCGTGGGGCGACCTGTGCCGGGGCCCGCACGTGCCGAGCACCAAGGTGCTCGGCAACGCGTTCAAGCTGATGCGCAGTGCCGCGGCATACTGGCGCGGCTCGGAGAAGAACCCGCAGCTCCAGCGCGTCTACGGCACGGCGTGGCCCACCAAGGAGGAGATGCGCGACTACCTCGAGCGACTCGCCGAGGCCGAGAAGCGCGACCACCGCAAGCTCGGCGCCGAGCTCGACCTCTTCAGCTTCCCCGAAGAGCTCGGGTCCGGTCTGGCGGTGTTCCACCCCAAGGGCGGGGTGATCAAGCGCGAGATGGAGGACTACGTCCGCCGTCGGCACATCGAGGAGGGTTTCGAGTACGTCGGGACCCCGCACATCAGCAAGGACGGCCTGTTCCACACCTCCGGTCACCTGCCGTACTACGCCGACACGATGTTCCCGCCGATGGAGTTCGAGGGCACCGAGTACCGCCTCAAGGCGATGAACTGCCCGATGCACAACCTGATCTTCCGCAGCCGCGGCCGGTCCTACCGCGAGCTGCCGCTGCGACTCTTCGAGTTCGGCTCGGTCTATCGCTTCGAGAAGTCCGGGGTCGTGCACGGACTGACACGGGTGCGCGGGATGACCCAGGACGACTCCCACTCCTACGTCACGGCCGCGCAGGCCCCCGGGGAGATCAAGCACCTGCTCAACTTCGTGCTGTCGTTGCTGCGGGACTTCGGGCTGGAGGACTACTACCTCGAGCTGTCCACGCGCGCGACCGAGGGCGAGAAGAAGGACAAGTTCATCGGGTCGGAGGAGGAGTGGGAGGTGGCGACCGACGTGCTGCTCGACGTCGCCACCGAGTCCGGGCTCGAGCTCGTCCTCGACCCCGGCGGGGCGGCGTTCTACGGACCCAAGATCTCCGTCCAGGCGCGTGACGCCATCGGGCGCACCTGGCAGATGTCGACGATCCAGTACGACTTCAACCAACCGAAGGGCTTCGGGCTGGAATACCAGGCGAGCGACGGCACGCGTCAGCAGCCGGTGATGATCCACTCCGCGAAGTTCGGGTCGATCGAGCGGTTCATGGGCGTCCTGGTGGAGCACTACGCGGGCGCCTTCCCGCCCTGGCTCTCGCCTGTCCAGGTGCTCGGCGTGCCGGTCGCCGATGAGTTCGCCGACCACCTCGCCGAGGTGGGCCGTCTGCTGCGGGCTCGAGGGGTGCGCTTCGAGCTCGACGAGACCGACGACCGGTTCCCCAAGAAGATCCGCAACGCGAGCAAGAGCAAGGTGCCCTACGTGCTCATCGCGGGGGAGGACGACCGCTCTGCCGGTGCGGTCTCCTTCCGCTACCGCGACGGGACCCAGAAGAACG
>JBDSNZ010000219.1:0-7779 GCA_039915055.1 Ornithinibacter sp. | reverse complement strand
ACCGGAGTAGATGTCGAGCGGGGTCATCTCGCCGAAGGCGTCAAAGAGCGCCCCGTCATAGGTCTCGAAGGCGTCCGCCAGGTCCTCGTAGGTCGCGATGACGGTGGGGTCGTCGTCGCCGTGGCGGATGCTGCTGGCCTCGAGGTGGCGCTCGAACGCGGTGAACAGCTGGGACAGGGCGGCACGCGGGTCGGCGCTCATGGTGGAGACGGTACCGGTCCTGACGCACAATGTGCCCGTGGTGGAGTACGAGTACCTCGACCTGTCCTTCGGGCGGGACACCGACCGGTCCATGATCCGGCGCGCGCTGACCGATCATGCCGAGTACGGACGGTGGGAGCTCGAACGCACCCGCATCTACGTCGGGGGGCGCACCCGCACCCGGCTGCGCCGCCGCATCATCAGGGCGCGACGGAGCCTCAGCCACGCGCTCTGACGCGTGACGCTCCGGGCGAGGACGTCGGGTCAGCAGGTGTCGATGAGCCGGCGCAGCACCCGGGCACCGAACTTCAACGAGTCAGTGGGGACCCGCTCGTCGATGCCGTGGAACATCGGGGCGAAGTCGAGGTCGGCAGGAAGCCGCAGCGGCGCGAAGCCGTAGCCGGTGATCCCGAGCAGCGACAGCGCCTTGTTGTCGGTGCCGCCGGACAGGCAGTAGGGCAGCACCTCGGCATCCTCGTCCTCAGCGCGCAGCGCGGCGACCATCGCTTCGACGAGGTCACCCTCGAAGGGGCTGTCCAGGGCGATGTCCCGGTGCAGCACCTCGACCTCGACGTGCTCCCCCGCCAGGTCGCCGATGGTGGCGAGCAGGTCGTCCTCGTGACCCGGCAGGAACCTGCAGTCGACGTTGGCCGAGGCGTGCTGAGGGATGACGTTGTGCTTGTAGCCGGCATCGAGCATCGTCACGTTGCTCGTGTCCTGGAGGGTGCCGCGCACGAAGCCCTGCGCTCCCCCCAAGTGCTCCAACAGCTCGTCGAGGTCCTCATCGGACCACCCCGTGCCGGTGAGCTCGGCGAGCCCGTCGAGCAGGGTGCGCACCGAGGGGATGTACTCGCGCGGCCACTTGTGTGCGGCGATCCGAGAGATGGCTTCGGAGAGGCGCACGATCGCGTTCTCGTCGTTGGGGACCGATCCGTGCCCGGCGCGCCCGTGAGCGGTCAGCCTCAGCCAGGCGATGCCCTTCTCCGCCGTCTGGAGCAGGTAGGTGCGCCGCTCGCGTCCCTCGCGATCCGTGACCGTCACGCTGTAGCCCCCCACCTCGCTGATCGCGTCGGTGACACCCTCGAACACCTCGGGATGCTCGGTGACGAGGAAGTGTGAACCCTTCGGGCCGCCGGCCTCCTCGTCAGCGAAGAAGACCACGACGAGGTCGCGCGGCGGCACCGAACCGGTGCGGGCGAGGTCGCGGACGCACGCGAGGATCATCGCGTCCATGTCCTTCATGTCGACGGCGCCGCGGCCCCAGATGCACCCGTCGCGCTCGATGCCACCGAACGGGTCGACCTGCCAGTCCTCGGCATTCGCGGGGACGACGTCGAGGTGGCCGTGGATGCACAACGCCCCTCGCGCACGGTCGGCCCCCGGGATCCGCACCGCCACGCTCACCCGACCGGGGTCGCTCTCGAAGACCTGTGGCTCCAGGCCCACCTCACGCAGCTTCTCGACGACGTAGGCCGCGGCCTCCGCCTCCCCGGGGCCGCTGCCGTCGCCGTAGTTGCTCGTGTCGATCCTGATCAGGTCCTGACAGATCCCGACGACCTCGTCCTGCGGGCTGATGGTGGCGTTGCTCATGGTCTGCACTCTAGGCCGACGGGCCCTGGAACCACCCGGCGTGGGGACCTTGGTGGCTGGACGGGTCCGTTCCGTCCGGATGCCGGGTCGCGGCCCAGCGACCGAACAGGGCCGCCCCCGCCGCACCGGGTTCCTCGAGGTGGACGCGGCGGGTGTCCTCGGCGAGCCCCTCCCGGCTGCGCAGGACGCTGCCGAGGTGGGCCCAGCCCCCGGTCACGACCAGGCGGCTCACGTCCACGCCGCTGGAGCGCATGGTCTCGAGCTCCGCGCGCACCACGGCGCGGGCGGCACCGAGGACCGCCGCCCACACGGCATACGGGTCCTCCCCCTCCGCCCACTCCAGCAGCACGCAGTCAGCACCCATCGCCAGCCCGTCCACGAGCACCCGAGCAGGCAGCACCCCCGCTGAGGCCCCGGCATCGAAGGCGAAGCGGGAGTCGGTGGTGCTCATGCCGAGAAGGTCCAGGGCTTGCCCGAGCACCAGCCCGGTGCGCAGCGCACCGAGGAGGCAGGTCGTGGCCTGCACGACATGGGGGTAGACGGCGAGCCCCCTGGCCACGAGCCGGGCCACCTCGGCCGGCTGGGGAGGAGCGGGAACGGCCGCGACGAGCGCCTCGGCGGTGCCGATCGAGTCGCACACCGTGCCCACCGCTCCTGCCCCGACAGCGGCCGCCGCAACGAGGTGGTCGTGGCCGGCGATCGTGAGCACGGCGCCTCGTGCCCGGGTCACCGGGTGGTCGCCGCGGATCCGACCCACGGCGGCACCCGCGGCGACCGGTGGCGGGACGAACTCGGGCCCCACGCCGAGGGCGGCGAGCGCTGGAGCGAAGGCGGTGTCGTCATGGATGTCCCAGAGCCCGGTCCGGCCGAGGAGGGACCGCTCGGAGACACGCTGACCACCCAAGCGGTGACAGACGAGCTCCGGCAGGGAGAGCCATTGGAGCCCCCCGAGGTCGCACCCCGCCTCGTCGCGCAACCAGAGCAGCTTGAAGAGCGTCGCCACCGAGCTCACCGGGAGACCCGTGCGTGCCGGGAAGGCCGCCGCCACCTCGGGGTCCAGGTCCTGCGCCTGGAGTCGCCCGCGCGGGTCGTGCCACGCGATGAGAGGTGACACCGCCCGCCCGCCCCGGTCCACCAGCGCACCGGTCTCGGCGATGGAGGCGAACCCCACGGAGCGCACGACCACGTCCCCGGCTCGGTCGACGACGTCCCGCAGGAGCTGGTCGACCACACCGTGCACGGTGCCCGCATCGCGCTGCGCCCAGTTGGGCCTCGGTGCATCCCACTGCGTCGCGATGGCGGCCCGGGCCCTGACCTCCCCGCCCGTCCCGAGCGCCACCGCCTTGGTGACGGTGGTGCCGAGATCGACGCCGACGTCGACGAGTTCGCTCATGGTGATGGGTAACGTAGGGATGCATGGAGCACAGGTCAACCGGGGACGCCCTCGGCACGATGCGCAGGATGGCCCGGATCAGCGACGCGGAGGGCTTCATCCGGGTGGCCGCGATCGACCACCCTGACACCTACCTCACGCTCTTCGACGAGGACGTCTCCACGGTCTCCTTCGAGGAGGTCGTGGAGTCCAAGCTCGAGCTCATCGAGGCCATGGCGCCGCATGCCACGGCGATGCTGCTGGACCCGGTCTGGTCGCTCGGCCAAGCAGTCATCGGAGGTGCGCTCCCCCGCGACGTCGGCCTGATCAGCGGGCTCGAGGACCTCTACTACACCCCGCAGACGAGCACCGTCGGGTTCGACACCGAGCTCCGGCTCAAGCCCGACTGGTCACCGACCAAGCTCGCCGCGCTCGGCTGCGACGCCGCGAAGCTCGTCGTGTTCCACCGAGCAGACGGCCCTCCCGAGCGCAGCGAGCAGGTGCACGAGGTCGTGCGCCAGGTGGCCCGGGAGTGCACCCGCCTCCAGCTGCCCCTCGTCGTCGAGCCTCTCTGGTTTCCCGAGCCAGGCGAGAGCGTGGCCGACCCCGAGGTCGCGGCGCGCCGGACGGAGAGCATCATCACCTCGGCCCGCTCGTTCCGCGACGCGGGCGCCGACGTGATGAAGGTCGAGTTCCCGGTGTCGCTGGAGAGTGCGGACGGCCGGTCCGGAGCCGATCACGCCTGCGCCCGGCTCGACGAGGCCGTGGACGGGCCCTGGGTGCTGCTGTCCGCGGGCGTGACGTTCGAGGGGTTCCTCGACCAGCTCACCGTCGCGGCCCGCCACGGCTGCCTGGGCTTCATGGCGGGCCGGGCCATCTGGGGGGACTCCGTGGGACGGCACCCCGCCGACGTGCGAGCGGCCGGAGCCCGCCTCGCCGCACAGCGACTCGACCAGCTCGCCGGCATCCTGGCCGACAACGGGTCGCCGCGCCGGGCGATGCGCCCCTCTCCCGGGCTCGTGGGCGAGATCGGAGCACGCTGGTATGCCGGGTTCGGGCAGGACTGAGGCCGGCCACATCCGGAGCATGGTGCGATTTCGGATCCGGGTCCGGAACCGTGTATCGTTCCGGGTCGCAGGACGGCCCCTCACGGGTCGGCCCGCAGCACTGGTCCGGGTGGCGGAATTGGCAGACGCGCTAGCTTGAGGTGCTAGTGCCCTTTACCGGGCATGGGGGTTCAAGTCCCCCCTCGGACACCGAAGCAGATCGCCCCGAACCCACGCGGTTCGGGGCGATCTTCGCGTCATGGGGCGTAGCTGCCCACCGCGGCAGTGAGGTCGGCCACGAGCGGGTCGAGCGCGGCAGAAGCCTCGGGCGAGATGCTCCCGTCCTGGACCCCCTTGTCGTAGTCGGCCACGAACGAGGTCGTCTCCGACGCCACCTTCTGTGCGTCTCCGCCCCGCAGCGCCTTGGTGATCTTGCCGAGCCCGTCGTCGAGGGACTTCGCGGCCTTCTGGTCCAGGGTGCCGTCGCGCTGCAGCACCCTCACCGCACTGTTCAGCGCAGCGACCCCGTCGGTGACTCCCTGGGCCGGATCCGGGGACGCGGACGTGCTCGGCGTCGGGGTGGGCGTCGGGGTGGGGGTCGGTGTCGGGGTGGGCTCGGGTGAGGGCGTCTCCGGCGCGGCGGTGGTCGGGGGTGCCGACGTCGCCACCGAGGGTGTGGTCGATGGCGTGACACGCGGGTCCGCGTTCTGGGCCAGCACCTGCCACCCGAGGAGTGCCAGGGCGACCACGGCCACGAGAGCGATCACGACCAGCGGCCAGGACGATCCGCGACGTGCCGGGTCGGTGACCGGCGGCGCGGGAGGGGTCACCGGCGGCAGGACCGCTGAGGGCGCGGGCGACATGGCCACCGTCGGCGCCACCACGGGAGCCCGGTGCGCAGTGAGGGCCTGCACCACCGCGCGAGCCCCGGCGGGACGCCCGTCCGGGTCCTTGGCCAGCAGCGACGTCACGAGGTCGGCGAGCCAGCCCGGGGTGTCGGGCCTGCTCGAGCGCACCTCGGGAACCGGGTCGTTCGCATGCATCATCATCGTGGCCACGGCGCTCGCTCCACGGAAGGGCGGACCACCGACCAACAGGGCGTAGAGCACGCACCCCAGCGCGTAGAGGTCCGCCCTGCCGTCAACCCTTCCACCCAGGGCCTGCTCGGGAGCAAGGTACTCGGCGGTGCCCATCACCGTGTGGGTCGCCGTGAGCGAGTGCGACCCGGTGGTGTCGGCGAGCTGGGTGATGCCGAAGTCCAGCACCCGCACCCGGCCGTCTGCGGCATAGGCGATGTTGGCCGGCTTGATGTCCCGGTGCACCAGTCCACGGGCGTGGGCTGCCTCCAGGGCCGACGCCACCTGGCGCCCGACCTCGATGACCTCCTCGATCGGCAACGGGCCGTCGGCAAGGTGCTCGGCCAGGCTGGGGCCCGGCAGCAGTTCCATGACGAGGTATGCCGTGTCACCCTCCACCCCGCTGTCGTGAACTGTCACGACGTTGGGATGGCTCATGCCCGCCGTGACCCGTGCCTCGCGCTCGAAGCGTGCGGCGGCGCTCTCGTCGGGCACCCTGGTGAGGTCGATGGTCTTCACGGCCACCTCCCGGCCGAGCACCAGGTCGGTGCCCCGCCACACCTGCCCCATCCCGCCGTGACCGATGCGGTCCCCCAGGACGTAGCGATCTGCCAGCCGGCGCTCCTCGATGCTCACCCCCGCCACCCTAGTGGCCTCGCGTAACCTGACGACGTGCTCGAGATCGTGACCGCCCAGCGCTACGTGACGCCCTTGCGTGAGGGCGGGTCGATGCCCGGCCTCGTCGAGGCGGACGACCTCGGCACCTACGTCGTGAAGTTCTCCGGAGCCGGCCAGGGGCGGAAGGTCCTCGCGGCGGAGGTCATCGTCGGGGAGCTCGCGCGGCGCCTCGGCATCGCCACCCCGCGGCTCGCGGTGGTGGACATGCCGAGTGCCATCGCGCGCTACGAGGCGGACGAGGAGGTCCAGGACCTGCTGACGGCGAGCCCCGGACTCAATCTCGGCGTCGACTTCCTCCCCGGTGCATTCGGTTACGACGGGTCACGCCCGCCGTCACCCGCCGAGGCCGGCTCGATCCTGTGGCTCGATGCGTTCACGACGAACGTCGACCGCACCTGGGCCAACCCCAACCTGCTCCTCTGGCACGGACGCACGTGGGCCATCGACCACGGAGCGTCGCTGTGGTTCCACCACTCGTGGCCGAGCCGGCCACCGAACGCACGCCAGTTCGCCGAGCAACCCTTCGATGCGAGTGGGCACGTCCTCGCGTCCGTCGCAGAGCCGCTGCAGGAAAGTCATTCTCGTTTGGTGGCCCAGGTCACGGCGGAGCTCGTCCAGGAGGTCGTCGGGCTCGTGCCGGAGGAGTGGCTCGAGCCGACCGCGAGCCTGCCCGACAACGAGTCGCTGCGCGCCGCCTACGTCGACCACCTCACCGGGCGACTCGAGCACAGCGCGGCCTGGGCTGGTGTCGGGCCGTGAGTCACCCGTACCAGTACGTCGTCATCCGCTACGTGCCGCGCGTCGACCGCGGCGAGTGCATCAACGTCGGGGTCGTCCTGCACTCCCAGTCCGCGGGTGTGCTCCGCTGTGGCTACCACCTCGACGAGGAACGGATCCTGGCACTGGCACCGGGCTCGGACCTCACCTCCTTGCGTGCAGCCCTCGACGCGGTGTGCGAGATGTGTGAGCGACCCCCGAACGAGGTGACGTCGGCCCTGTCCACCGCTGGCAAGAGGTTCGGGTGGCTCAGTGCCCCCAGATCGACGGTGCTCCAGCCGGGAGCCGTCCACGGTGGAGCATCCAGGGACCCCGAGGCAGAGGTCGCACGGCTCGTGGAGCACTTGGTCCGCTAACTCATGGGTGGCGCATCGGGAAGGCGCAGGGCCCAGGCCGCCACCGCTCCGGCTGCGGCCACGTTGAGCGAGTCGACCGCGCCCGCCATCGGGATGCGCACCACGAGGTCCACCTCCGTGAGGGTACGCGGCGACAGGCCGTCGCCCTCGGTGCCGAGCACCAGGGCGAGGCGGTCCGGCGGGTCCGCGGCGAGGTCGCCCAGCGACACCGAGTTCACGCTCAGGGCCAGCGCGGCCACGGTGAAACCGAGCTCGCGAAGCTTTTCGACCCCCTCCGGCCACGGGTCGATCCTGGTCCACGGCACCTGGAACACCGTTCCCATCGAGACGCGGACCGACCTGCGGTACAGCGGGTCCGCGCAGCGCGGGGTGACGAGCACGGCATCCATCCCGAGGGCCGCCGCAGACCGGAAGACCGCGCCCACGTTGGTGTGGTCGACGATGTCCTCCAGCACCAACACGCGCTTGGCACCCTCGAGAACGCTGGCGAGCGACGGCGGTGTCGGACGGTGCATGGAGGCGAGGGCCCCTCGGTGCACGTTGAACCCCGTCACCTGCTCGATGGTGTCGCGCTCACCGACGAAGACAGGGATGCCGTCGGCCTCGGCCGCCTTGACGAGATCGGCCAGCTCCGCCAGCCATCGTTCCCCCATGAGGAGGCTGCGGGGCCGGTGTCCGGCTGC
>JBDSNZ010000179.1:0-4389 GCA_039915055.1 Ornithinibacter sp. | reverse complement strand
GGACGACCACGTCGACCCCACCCTCAGCGCGCTGAGACCAGCGCTCAGGCCTTCGCGACCTCGGGCTCGTCGACCGGGCTCTCGTCGGCGGCGGCCTCGTCGACCGGGCTCTCGTCGGCAGGAGCGTCTTCGACACCCGCAGCGGCGAGCGCCTGGGCGAGCGCGTCCTGGTCGTCCTGGGGCACGAGCTCGTCGAGGTTGATGGTCGTGCCGTCGGTGTCGGTGATCTTGGCCTGGTCGAGCACGGCTGCCAGCGCCTTGCGCCGGGCGACCTCCTGCACGATCGAGGGGATCTGCCCCTGCTGGTCGATCGTCTGCGCGAACTGGTTGGGGTCCATGCCGTACTGCTGGGCGCTCATCACGAGGTACTCGATGAGCTCGGGCTGCTCGACACGCACCTCGAGCTTCTCGGCGATCGCGTCCAGGAGGAACTGGGCGCGCAGGGCGCGACGGGTGCTCTCCTGCACCTCGGCGCGGTGCTCTTCGTCGTCGAGCCGGTTCTCACCCTCCAGGTGGCTGTGCACCTCGGCCTCGACGACACCCTCGGGCACCGCGACCTCGACGGTGTCGAGGAGGTGCTCGAGCAGCTTGTCCCGGGCCTGGATGCCCTGCTCGTACTTCTTGGCCTGCTCGGCCTGCTTCGCGAGATCGGCGCGCAGCTCCTCGAGGGTGTCGAACTCGGAGGCGAGCTGAGCGAACTCGTCGTCGAGCTCGGGGAGCTCGCGGACCTTGACGGCGAGGACCGTGACGGTGCACTCGGCGTCCTGGCCCTCGTTGTCACCCCCGGCCAGCGGCGCGGTGAAGGTCTTGGTCTCGTCGGCAGAAAGGCCGAGAAGGGCCTCGTCCATGCCCTCGAGCATGTTCTTGGAACCGACCTCGTAGGAGACGCCGGAGACCGAGTCGATCTCCTCGCCGCCGATGGTGGCCGAGAGGTCGATCGAGACGAAGTCGCCGTCCTGCACGGCGCGCTCGACACCGACCAGGGATCCGAAGCGCTCCTGCAGCGAGGTCATCCGCTCCTGGACGTCCTCATCGGATGCCGCGACCGGCTCGACCTCGATCGCGATGCCCTCGAGCTCGGGGAGCTCGACCTCGGGCCGCACGTCGGTCTCGACGGTGAAGGTGAAGTCCTGGCCGTCCTCGAGGGGGACCGCGGTGACGTCGACCTCGGGGGCACCGATGGCCTTGACGTCCTCGGCCTCGGCGGCCTGGGCGAAGAAGGTGGGGAGGGCCTCGTTGACCGCCTCCTGCACGACGGCGCCGCGGCCGACGCGCTGGTCGATGATCCGGTTCGGGACCTTGCCCTTGCGGAAGCCGGGGATCTGCACGGACGCCCCGATGGTGCGGTAGGCGTCGTCCAGCATCGGCTTCAGCTCCTCGAAGGGGACCTCGACGGTGAGCTTCACCCGGGTCGGGCTGAGGGTCTCGACGGCACTCTTCACTTCAGGCACTCCAGCATGGGGGTCGGGGACATCGATGGGCCGGACCAGCCGGCCCGACGTGGACGGGCACTTCGGGCGGTACGCGCGCGAACGGCATACCGGATCGGCACCAGGAACCCATGCTACCGGCGATCAGCGAGGCACCCAAACGGCCCAGAAGCCCCCTGGCGGCCCGGTCGGCGGTAGCGTCCGCACGCAGCGCGTCCGGATCCGGACGCCCGAACAACGCCTACTCCGGCGATGACCCCACGAGCGGCCCCACCGCTGCAGACACGCCCTTCCGCTTCGACCTCACGAAGACGACCTGGACCGTCAACCCGACGTGGGCGCACGTAGAACCCGGCAAGACCGAGAGCGACATGAAGAAGGCTCTCTACGAGGGCGACTCCGAGACTCTCAACGTCTACGCCGCGGACATCGGCGGCGGGTTGCTGGCGCCGACACCTGCAGCGCGCCGGGCTCGACCCGATCCACAACTTCATGGACTACACGCAGGACTCCTGCATGGCGAGCTCACGCCCGGGCAGGC
Organism: Ornithinibacter sp.; assembly: GCA_039915055.1. GTDB lineage: Bacteria > Actinomycetota > Actinomycetes > Actinomycetales > Dermatophilaceae > Fodinibacter. Next base: position 2,418 of record JBDSNZ010000179.1, on the reverse strand, counting down.
CAAGCGGATGAGCGACGCCTGGCAGGCCTTCCGTGCCGGGGGCAACGGCTGACGGCAACGGCTGACGGCAACGGCTGACGGCTTCCGGGGGTTTTCGGGGTGACCCCGAAAACCCCCGGGGTGACCCCGGAAACCTTCCGCTGCTTCGGCGGGGTTTCCGGGGTCTCACCGTCTGCGGGGCCGCTCAGTCCTCGTTGGAGAAGCGCTCGACCCGGTCGCGATCGCCCGACACGATGATCAGGTCGCCGGCGTGCACGACGGACTCGGGCGTGGCATAGCTGAAGTCCTCCCCCGCGCGCTTGATGCCCACGATGGTCACGCCGAACCGCCGTCGGACCGCGGCGTCGGCCAGGGTCTTGTCCAGGATGCTGTGCGGCGGCGTGGTCTTGACGATGGCGTAGCCGTCGTCGAACTCGATGTAGTCCAGCATCTTCCCGCGCACGAGATGGGCCACGCGGCGCCCCATGTCGTGCTCGGGCCGCACCACGTGGCCCACGCCGATCTGCTCCAGGATCTTCCCCTGGGACTCCGAGGTCGCCTTGGCCCAGATGTTGGGCACGCCCAGGTTCTTGAGCCCGAATGCCGTGAGCACGCTGGCTTCGAGGTTGTTGCCGATCGCGATGACCGCGCGGCCGAACTCACCCACCGACAGCTGGCGCATGGCCTCGACGTCGGTGGAGTCGGCCTCCACGACGTGGGTGAGGCGCCCGGCGAGGTCCTGCACGATCTTGGTGTTCTGGTCGATCCCGAGCACCTCCACCCCCTCCGCCTCCAGCTCGAGGGCGAGGGACTTGCCGAAGCGTCCGAGACCGATGACGACGACTCCTCCGGAGTCCGCGATGTTCTTAGCCAATGAGGGGCGCCCCTTCCGGGAGTGAGTAGCGACGGGTGCGTTCGCGGAGTGCGAGCGCCGAGACGAGGGTGATCGGCCCGAGCCGGCCGATGAACATCAACACCATGAGGACGACCTGGGCGGAGGGTTTCAGGCCGGGAGTGATCCCGGTCGACAGGCCGACCGTGCCGAAGGCCGAGGTCGCCTCGAACATCACCTGGGGGATCGGGATGTCGGTGAGCTCGGTGAGGAGCATCGTCGACCCGACGACGGCGGCGACCCCGAGGAGCGCGATGGTGAGGGCCCGCCGGATCACCCGGGGGTCGATGCGCCGGTCGAACGCGGTGACCTGGGGCTCTCCGCGCACCTCGGCGATGATCACGAAGAGCAGCAGGATGAAGGTCGTGACCTTCAGGCCACCGGCGGTTCCGGCCGAGCCACCCCCGATGAACATCAGCAGGATGGTGCCCATGAAGGTCTCCTGGGTGATCGACGCGTAGTCCCAGGCGTTGAAGCCCGCGGTGCGCGGCATCACGGAATGGAACCATCCGGCCATCACCTTGTGCCCGACATCCAGGTGGGCGATGGTCGCGGTGTTGGTCCACTCGCTCAGGCACATGAACGCGGTGCCCCCCACGAGCAGGATCGCCGTCATGATCAGGGTGAGCCGGGTGTGCAGGCTCCATCGGCGGGGCGCCGTGCGCCGCGCCAGCTCCATGATCACCGGGAAGCCGAGGCCTCCGACGATGACCGCGACGCTGATCGGCATCAGCACCCACCCGTCGGTGAGGAAGCCCATGAGGTTGTCGCTCCACAGCGCGAAACCGGCGTTGTTGAAGGCGGACACGGAGTGGAAGACCCCCAGCCACAGCGACCGCCCCGGGCTCTGCCCGTAGCTCACCGCGAAGTGGACCGCCAGGATCGCGGCGATGACGCCCTCCACGACGACGGTGATGAGGAGGACGCCGCGCAGCACCACCCTGACGTCGCCGATCCCGACGCTCTTGGTCTCCGCCGCGGCAGTGAGCCGGGTGCGCAGGCCCATCCGTCTGGACACGAACAGCGCCAGCAGGGAGGCCAACGTCATGATGCCGAAGCCGCCCACCTGGATGAGGGCCAGGATCACGACCTGACCGAACGTCGACCAGTAGGTCGGGGTGTCGACCACGATGAGCCCGGTGACGCACACGGCACTGGTCGAGGTGAACAGCGCGGTCAGGAGCGGGGCGGATCCGGGACCTGCGCTCGAGATCGGGAGCAGGAGCAGGACGGTGCCGACCGCGATGGCTGCCGCGAATGCCGTGGCGACGACCTGCGCCGGATGCCGGAAGGTCTTGCGCTTGGGGCCGGTCCGTCCGGTGCGGGCGTGAAGCACGCCCTCCAGCATGACAGATGCCCGCCCGGTGGCCGCCCGCCGCGGCCCGGTCATCGCACCGGGCGGGCCACGCCGGTGCGAGACCATGGAGCGGGTGACGAGAATCGAACTCGCGTAGCCAGTTTGGAAGACTGGGGCTCTACCATTGAGCTACACCCGCGCACCTCGTGAGCATGCACCCCGAGGGCACCGGCTAGCCTAGTGGCCGCGC
>JBDSNZ010000020.1:0-8678 GCA_039915055.1 Ornithinibacter sp. | reverse complement strand
ACGCTGCGATCAACCTCCGACTGGCCCAGCTCGGCCTCCCGCTCCCCGACGGGTTCGAGGACACCGAGGCGGCCCGTCTGATCCAACCGATCCTCGCCCGCCAGCGCGAGCTGAGCCGCCGGCTCTCGGATCGGCTGTGCGCGGCGGACCAGCGGATCCAGGCGTTCCTCGACGACTACCTCGCCGACACGGACGAGTCGCCGCAGCTGCCCCGGCGCACGCTGGTGCTCGACGAACCGGGTCTGGCTCGCGAGCTCTCGCTCCCCTTCGACGGCGACAGTTTCGCGTCACCGTTGTTGAGCAGCTTCCGGCTGGTCAACGGGGTGCTGCACAACCCCGCGAACGACCGGCGCACCACGGCGGGTGTCTTCCACGTGGCCGAGGGCGGCCTGCCCATCCCCGATGACAAGATCGCCGTTCCCGCGCGGGCCTTCGCCCGGTTGCTGGCCCGGGCCTTCGAGCCACCTCAGGCCGACATGGTGCTGCCCTACACGGCCAACCAGCCGACCCCCGCAGCCGCCATGGTGTCCCTGCACCTGCGACCGCTGGTGTCCCCGGAGGTCCCCGGAGTCGTGCGCGAGAAGCGAATGGAGATCCGGCTCATCGTGCCGGGTGGCCTCGTCTCGAACCTGGACTTCGTCGAGGGCATCTTCGGCAACGGCGGTGACCCTTACCTCCCCGAGCACGACGCGTCCCTCGCGCCGGAGACGTGGACCGGGCACACCGGTTGTGTCGTGCTCGCGCCCCACCTCACCCGGGTGACCAAGAAGGAGCTCGGCCTCCCGCACATCAGCGAGGCGACCGAGCGCCAGCGGCGTGACGGGGTGTGCTGGGAGCAGGAGGACGAGCGCTACAACGAGGGCCGTGCCTTCAAGATCTGCGCCCGGGACGCGCGCGGTGTGATCGTCACGATCATCGCGGACAACTACTACGGGTACTGCAAGAAGGAGGTGAAGACTCAGATCTCCTACTCCGCCAACCTCTTCGGCAACGCGGAGGAAGAGCACTCCGGTGGTGCGCTGGTCTTCGCCAGCTACAACCTCGGAAGGGAGTACACCGAGAGCTCTGCAGGGGAGGACTACCGGCTCGCAGACGTCCTCGAGCGCGACCCGGCGCGCTTCGCCGCGCAGCCCGAAGGACACGCCCTCGACACCGAGCACGCCCACATCGTGCTCGTGCCCGAGGGAGCCCGCTACTCGCTGCCGGAGATGCGCGTCTCCTGGGCCCGCCCGGACGGTGCAGAGGGCTCGGTGCCGCTGCGCGCCGACCAGGTCTACCTCAGCCCCAACGGCTACCGCGTGCAGGTCGCCCAGCAGCCCCACGACCGCACCTGGAGCCTGTTCGGCACCGTGCCGACGGGCACGTCCTGCCACAAGCCGGCCACAGTCTCCGGCGGGGGGAAGTCCGAGATCTCCAAGGCGATCACCGACGCCTTCATCATCGGCACGGCCTTCGTCGCGGACCTCGACGCCGACATGGACTCCGTCGCCGCGGTCCTGGACCGCGACTACTCCCAGCGATTCCTGGACCCGGAGCGCAACGGCGTGGACACCCGCTCGGTCCTGTCCGAGGAGCGCTCGATCGGCTCGGTGATCAAGCTGCTCACCCCCTCCGGCACGGACTACCACCCCGACTACAACGCCTGGCTGCAGCGCATCCCGCCCTACGTCAAGGAGCTCGTCTACATCGTCAAGCGCTCCTACAGGGAGCGCTGGGGCGCGAACTGGCGGAGCCACTTCAGCGTGGTGACCATCGACGGCCGCCAGGGCAACGCGCTGCGCCTGGACGGCACCGAGGTCACCCGGAACATGCTCAGGGTCGGCTATGACACCGACGGCTCGTGGCGCCTGTTCAGCCTTCGCCACGACTTCGCGCCGGCGGTGAAGGTGCAGACCCAGGACGACATCACGGCCTCGACGGTGGTGCCCGGCGGGCAGATCGGGCTCGACCCGGACCGGTCCTACAAGTTCGTGGAGAACTGCGAAGGGCTGCTCTTCCAACGCCCCGACGACGCGATCCACCGGGGCTACGACACCCAGGCCGAGCGCGACATCGCCACCCCGGGCACCTTCTTGTCCAACTTCGAGCCACTGACTCGCCCCGATGTGATCGCGATGCGTGACGACCCCGTCGCGTTCAGCGCGTTCAGCACGCCGATGGCCCGGTTGCTCGAGGACTTCGCCGACGGCGCCGCGGGCGAGGGCCCGGACTTCGTCGTGTGCTCGGCGAACCCGCGGCTGGTCGACGGTGCACCCTCGAAGAACCCGCGATACCTCCAGGAGCGTCCGGACCGAACGAACGCCGCTGCCACGGCGGTCGCCGAGGTCGCCGCGCGCCTCGTCCGCCGGCTCCCCTCGGCTGCGCCGCTGCTGCTTCCGATAGACGTCGTCGCGGCCGGGCGACGCAACAACCCACCCGACGGTCCAGTGCCGCCCCTCTGCGCCTACGGCCCGCTGCACTACATGGAGGTGCCCGAGCTGTTCATGGAGTTCATCTCCTCGATGACCGGCAAGTCGCCGTCCACCACCGGGGCCGGCTCCGAGGGAGCACTGACCAAGGGCCCGTTCAACGCGATGCCCGCCGTCATCGACCTCAACGCCTCCCTGCTGTCCTACGTGCTCACCGGCCACGACGGCTGGCTCTCCTCCGCCGGATACGTCGGCCCGCACGTGCGGATCGACCACGACTTCTCGCTGCTCGTGCCCGAGCTCTTCTCGCGGATGACCGCCCAGGAGAGGGACGCTCGCACCCTCATCGCGGAAGGGTCTCTGGAGAAGATCGACGACGTGCAGCACGAGGGCCGGCTCGTGGCTGCCAGCCGCCTGGGGTATCGCATGACGGAGCGGCTTGCGCGCAAGTACTTCGGCAGGATCTTCCTGCACCCGGAGGTCGTCTTCACACCGGAGATGTTGCGTCCGGAGCTGCAGGACCCGGCCGTCTTCGCGCAGTCCGTCGCGACCATCGTCGCCACGCACGAGCGCGTGGCCCGGGCCTATGTCCGCGACGGGACGATCACCTTGGCGGTCCCGCCCCTGCGGGGCCTGCTCGAGATCATGGCCGAGGGCCTCACCTCCGAGGGCTGGACCCTGGCGTCACCGGAGTTCCGCGAGCAGTTCACGCGCGCTGCCGTCCTCACCTCACCGTGGTACGCGGAGCGGCTGGATGCCAAGGCCGCGGCGGCCAGCAACCGGGCCGATGCGGGACTGGCTGCCATCGAGAAGTTCCTCGCCACCCCTGGCAACGAGGAACCCTCGGGCCGCCTCGACATCCCTGCGCGCGTCGAGGAGGCGCGGGGGGAGGCGGAACGGCTCGCAGGCGCGCAGTTCCGTGAGCAGCTCGTCGGGACCTCGGGGCGCACCCCGCTGGAGGCTCGCGGCTAGGACGGCATGGGCCGTCAACGCACCGTCGACCGCAGCGACTCGATCGCGGTGTGCTGCGGTCTCCAGCCGAGCACGGTCCGTGCCTTGGTGGTGTCCATGATCGTGGGGTGGCTCACCGCCTCCACCCACTGTGCGCCCGAGGGCAGGTACGGGAGTCGTGCGACCGCCCTGGCGAGTGCCGCGACGGGTCCCCCAGGGAGTCGCACGGGCCGAAGGCCGAGCTCGCGGGCGACGTCGAGGAGGGTGACCACGTCGTCTGCGGCGATGTTGTAGGCACCCGGCGGTCCAGCGCCGACGACACACAGGCGCAGCGCCTGCGCGACATCATCCTGATGGATGAACTGGAGGGGGAGGTCCGGGACGAGGACGGGGACGGACGGGCCGTGCCTCAGCAGTGCGCCCGCACCCCGCACCAGGTGCTCGAGCGCCGTGGGGACGCTGACCTTGGCGCCGACCGCATCGGGCCCGAGGACGATGGGGGGCCGCAGCACGTAGAGCGCGGTCTGCGGGTGCTGCTCCGCCTCCTGGCGCAGCAGGTCCTCGAGCTCGGCCTTCTCCTGGGCGTAGAAGAGACGGTCCGCAGGTCGGGTCGCCCAGTCCTCACGGATGCCGATCGGGTTGTCACGGTGGAATCCGTAGGCCGCCACGGACGACGCGTACACGAACCTCGTCGCCCCGACGTCGGCCGCTGCGCGGAACGCGTTCAGGGTGCCCTCGACGTTGATCGCCCGCGTCGTCTCCCGCTCGCCACTCAGGATCAGGAAGGCCAGGTGCACGACCACGTCGGCGCCGTCGAAGGACGCGCGGAGCGCATCGAGGTCGCGAACGTCCCCTCGGCGATACTCCATCTTCGTCCAGCCGCGTTCCGTGGGATCGAACGGCCGTCGGGCCGTGCCGATGACGTGATCGACCCGATCGTCTGCCTGGAGCAGGGGCATCAGGGCGAGCCCGAAGGTGCCGGTGGGCCCGGTCACCGCCACCGTGAGCCGGCTCAGTCCGACCCCCCGATGTCGACGGCATACGCCTCGTAGATCAGGTCTGACCCGCGCTGGCGATGGCGCACCAGCCGCCCGACGAGCGACGTGGCAGCCTCCCGGTGGGCGGCGAGTGCGCCCTCGTCGGTGAGCCCCTCGTCACGCTCGGTGAGCAGTCGCTCCACCTCCTCGAGGAACCAGCGGTGGTCCTGCCTCTGCTGCTCGACCGCGTGGGTGAGCCGCGGCGAGGTGACCCCGATGTCGGCGTAGAGCCCACCCTCCGCCTCGGTGAGGGCAACGTGGTCGCGCAGGTCGTGGGCGAGCTCGGTGAGGGCCGCTCGCACCCGCCGGCGCCAGAGCTGGCCGCGGCCCACCGGCAGCGACGTCGCTTCGTCGAGGGCCCTCATGGCCTCGCCGAGCTCGGAGCGGTGCGCGCGCACCTGCTCCAGGTATGCCGCGAACGTCTCGTCCATCCTCATCACCTCCGGGGGCCGTCACCCCATGGTCCCCCGGATCCTGCGCGGTGGCGACCCCTGCCTACAGTGGCGAGCATGGATCTCGAGACGCTGAGGATGCCCGCGGGGCGCGACGTGCTCGACATCCTGCCGCGGATCGAGGAGGCGTTGGGCGGTGATCATCCCGTGCTGCCCTGTGCGCCAACGACAGAGGCGCCGAACGTGCCGGACCACGAGCGCGATGAGCTTCCCGAGGGACTCGCCCTCGCCATCGGCACCTCGGGCTCGACCGGCCCCCCCAAGCTCGCCCTGCACACGGCGTCGACGCTGCGCGCCAGCGCCGAAGCCACGCACGAGCGCCTCTCCGGGCCCGGCCAGTGGGTGCTGCCGGTGCCGGCCCACCACGTCGCGGGCCTGCAGGTGCTCGTGCGTTCGATCGTGGCCGGAACGGTTCCGGTGGTGGTCGACCTGACAGGAGGCTTCACGGCATCCGCGTTCGTCGCGGCGGTCACCGCGTTGGGCACCGACACTGCGAGCTACACCAGCCTCGTGCCGACCCAGCTGCTGCGGCTGCTGGACGACGTGCGTGCCACCGAGGCCCTCAGCCGGTTCGACGCCGTGCTGATCGGCGGCGCCGCCTTTCCTCCGCAGCTGCGCGAACGCGCCCGCAACGCGGGGGTGCCTGTGGTCGCGACCTACGGGATGAGCGAGACCGCCGGCGGGTGCGTGTACGACGGGAGGCCGCTCGCGGGTGCCGCAGCTCGCCTCGAGGACGGGGGCCGGATCAGCCTCGGTGGGGCGACCATCGCGCACGGGTACCTCGGCCTGCCGGACCTCACCCGCAGTGTCTTCACCGTGGACGAGCACCGCGTGCGCTGGTTCCGCACCGACGACGTCGGGCACCTCGACGACGCCGGAGACCTGCACGTGGACGCGCGACTGGACGACCTCATCGTGACGGGTGGCGTCAAGGTCGCGCCGAGGCTCGTGGAGGAGGCTCTCGCAGCGGGGGTGCCCGGCCTCCGGCAGGTGGTGGTGGTGGGCACCCCGGACCGTGAATGGGGCCAGTCGGTGAGCGCGTACCTGGTGCTCGACCCTGCCCTCTGGCCCCGCGTGCCGACGACTGCGGAGGTGCGCTCGGCGCTGCGCGGAACGATCCCGGACCACGCCCTTCCCCGACGGGTCCTGACGGGGACCACCGTGCCCGTGCGCGGGCCCGGCAAGCCCGACCGCCGTGCAGTGGCAGCCCTGTTCGACGTGGGATGATGGGCACATGCTCCGATACGTGCCGTATGTCCTCAGCCTTGCGCTGACGATCTACTGCGTCGTGGACGCGATCCAGACCGAGGACGGTTCCGTGCGCAACCTGCCCAAGATCGGCTGGCTCGTCCTCATCCTGCTCTTCCCGGTCGTCGGCCCGGCGGGGTGGCTCATCGCCGGACGACCCCAGCGCGGCGGTCCCCGGCAGGTCCAGCGCCGCGGCCCGCGAGGGCCCGACGACGACCCCGACTTCCTCAAGGACCTCTGACCCACCCCCATGGCAACGATCTCCCAGTGGGTCGCTGGCGCCCGCCCGCGCACCCTGCCCGCCGCCGTCGCCCCGGTGCTCCTCGGCACCGCGGCCGCCCACCTGCTGGGAGCCGCCGATCTCGCCCTCGCCATCCTGGCGCTCCTGGTCTCCCTCGCCCTTCAGGTTGGGGTGAACTACGCCAACGACTACTCCGACGGCATCCGCGGCACCGACGAGGCACGGGTGGGACCGGTGCGGCTGGTCGGGCAGCGACTCGCGCAGCCCGGGAACGTCAAGGTCGCGGCCTTCGCGGCGTTCGGCGGCGCGGGTCTCGCCGGGCTCGCGCTCGTGGGGCTGTCACAGGCGTGGATCATGCTGCCGCTCGGGGTGCTCGCGGTCCTCGCGGCGTGGCGCTACACCGGAGGGGACAACCCCTATGGCTACCGCGGGCTCGGTGAGGTCTACGTCTTCGTCTTCTTCGGCCTGATGGCCACGCTCGGCACGCTCTACACCCAGGCGCTCACCCTGTCGTGGTTCGGCCTCGCGGGGGCCGTGGGCGTCGGGGCGATCGCATCGGCCATCCTCGTCGCGAACAACCTGCGCGACATCCCCACCGATGTCGAGCACGGCAAGCAGACGCTCGCCGTGCGCCTGGGCGACCGCCGCACTCGGCTCCTCTACCTCGCCCTCGTCGTGGTGTCGGTGCTGGCCCTCGGCGTGATGGCGGTGTGGTCGCCCTGGGCGCTGCTGGGCCTGCTGGCCGTCCCGGTCGGCGTGCGCTCGGTGCGACTCGTGCTCGGGAGCACGACGGGCCGCGACCTGGTGCCGGTCCTGGTCGCCACCGGCCTCTACGAGGTCGCGTATGCCGTGCTGGTCACCGTGGGCGTCGCCATCGGGGTGGCCCTCGCCTGAGCGGTGGAGTGCCCGGGGGTGGGAGTGAGGTCAGCGGAACTGACCGTCGTCCCGGGAGGTCTCCGCGTCCTCGGCAGCCTCGTCGGTGGGGCTGCCGTCCGAACGGGTGCGCTTGGCCGCCGTGCGGCGCTCGAGGCGCTCCGCGAGCTGCGCGGAGTAGTCCTCCCGGACCCGGCGCAGGGCGAAGAAGGAGATGACTGCGGAGAGGACTGCGGAGCCTGCGACCAGCAACAAGGCGTTGCCCTGACCGCGCAAGCCCGCGAGCCACAGCGCCGTGATGCATGCGAGGAAGATGACGATCCGCAGGACCGTGTAGCGCATCACCGGCGCTCAGAGCCCCGAGTAGGAGTGCTGGCCCACGAAGAAGACGTTGACCACGGCGAAGTTGACGATGACGCAGGCGAAGCCGATCAGTGCGATCCACATCGCGTTCTGGCGCTTCCACCCCGTGGTCGCACGCGCGTGCAGGTATGCCGCGTAGACGACCCAGATGACGAAGCTCCAGACCTCCTTGGGGTCCCAGTTCCAGTAGGAACCCCACGCCTGACGCGCCCAGATGGCCCCGGCGATCACCGTGAACGTCCACAGTGGGAAGGCCACGATGTGCACGGCATACGACATCCGCTCCAGGGCGCGAGCGTCAGGCAGTCGCGACATGAAGGAGCGCGGCGGGGACTCGGAGGACTCGAGTCGGTCCTGGATGAGGTAGAGCACGCCGAGGGAGAACGCGATCGTGAACACCGCCACCGACAACGTCGCGACGGTCACGTGGATCGAGAGGAACACCGAACGCAGTGACGGCATGAGCTCGGAGGCGTCGGTGTACCAGACGGTCGTCGCCAGCCCGAGGTTCAGCAGGGCTGGTGTGACGACGAAGATGCCGAGCCAGCGCAGGTCCCGACGCGTGCACCACACCGAGTAGGTCACCAGGACGAACATCGAACCGACCACGGCGAACTCGTACATGTTGCCCAACGGCCAGCGGTGCACCTCTGCGGCCCGGAGCACGACGCCCGCGACGGTCAAGATCGTCCCGAGCACCGTCAGCGACCACGCGATGCCGGCCGCCTTGCGGGCGCCCGTCGACTCGCTGGGGGCCGCGGCGTCGGCTGAGCCGACCGGCAGGTCACGCCCGTTGGAGGAGGACTCCACACCACCAGATGCCTCGTCCGTCGAGCCCGACACGGCACCCGCCACCACGAGCTCCCGCTCGGCAGCAGGCTCGAGCTTCCCCGGGGCCGCGGGCACCAGGCGAGCCAGGTGCACGGCATACGCCACCATCGCCAGGGTGAGGACCACCATCGCGGAGTAGATCGCGAAGTTGGAGAGCTGGGCGAGCGTCGTGTCGGTCATCGTGTTCCTTCGAGTGCGGTCAGGAGGCCGTCGATCTCCTCGGCCATCCCCTCGTCGTCGTCCTTGGCGAGTCCGCCGACGGACACCAGCGTAC